>JBNJGW010000102.1:0-6669 GCA_051748005.1 Pseudomonadota bacterium
GGGCAACAAAAGGGTATAATACGTTCGCTTGATTATTTGCCATCTTGGATTTTCTCCAGTTGGCCGCATATACATAATGGCAGATCCTATGAATGCCATCACTTTGTCTTTGCTTCGATTTTCATGCGTTGATAACAGGAGTTGATAACATGCCGATCTATGAATACGAGTGCAAGGCCTGCGGCCAGCGTTTGGAAAAACTACAGAAAATGAGCGCGGACCCGCTTACCCAGTGTCCGGAGTGTAAGCAGGAGGCGTTGTCGCGCCTGGTATCAGCAGCAGGCTTCCGCCTGGCCGGTGGTGGATGGTATGAGACCGATTTCAAAACGGGTAGCAAGAAAAACCTGGTGGCTGACAAGTCCGATGGTACTTCCACAACTACCCAGAAGGCGGGTACAGACAAGGTCTCAGCCAAGAACACTGATACTGCCGCCTGACGGCGTATCATTCTGTACAAAGTCTGCCCAAACGTAATTTTATTAGCCACGAAACAGAACAGGATTTGACATGCGCAGCCATTATTGCGGCCAGCTGAACGAAACATTGGTGGATCAAACGGTCACCGTTTGCGGCTGGGTACACCGCCGCCGTGACCACGGCGGGGTGATATTCCTCGACATGCGTGACCGTGATGGAATTGCGCAGTTTGTGGTAGACCCTGATACCGCCGAAGCGTTCGCCCATGCCGACCGTGCCCGTAGTGAATACGTGCTGCGCGTGACTGGCCGCGTGCGTCTGCGCCCTGAAGGCACTCAGAATCCCAACATGCCTACTGGCATGATTGAGGTTCTGGCCAAGGAAGTTGAAGTACTCAATGCTGCCGCCACACCTCCTTTCCAGCTCGATGAGCACGGTAAAGTAGGTGAGGAAGTACGCCTGAAGCACCGCTATATCGATCTGCGTCGCCCGGAGATGATCGAAAAGCTGCGCCTGCGCTCGCGTATCTCGCATAATGTGCGTGCCTATCTCGAGAATCAGGGTTTCCTGGATATTGAAACCCCGGTACTGACTCGAGCCACACCTGAAGGCGCCAGGGATTATCTGGTGCCCAGCCGTACCCATGCAGGTAGTTTCTTTGCGCTTCCCCAGTCTCCGCAGCTGTTCAAACAGTTGCTGATGGTGGCGGGCTTTGATCGCTATTACCAGATTGCCAAGTGTTTCCGTGATGAAGACCTGCGCGCTGACCGTCAGCCAGAATTCACCCAGATTGATATCGAGGCATCTTTTGTCAGCGAAGATGACATCATGTCGATCACAGAAGACATGATCCGTCAGCTGTTCAATGACGTGCTGAGTGTTGAACTGCCGGTTTTCCCACGGATGACCTGGCATGATGCCATGCAGCGTTTTGGTTCTGACAAACCTGATCTGCGAATTCCATTGGAGCTGACCGATGTTGACGACCTGATGAAGCAGGTCGACTTCAAGGTATTCTCAGGCCCTGCCAACGCTGAAGATGGCCGGGTGGCTGCACTCAAAGTGACCGGTGGTGCCAGCCTCTCGCGCAAGGAAATCGATGAATACACCAAGTTTGTCGGCATTTATGGTGCCAAGGGCCTTGCCTGGATCAAGGTCAACGAGCGGGCTAAAGGCATCGAAGGGCTACAGTCGCCCATCGTCAAGTTCATGGAAAACGTGGTGGAAGAACTGCTTGACCGCGTGGATGCCAAAGACGGCGATATCATCTTCTTTGGTGCTGACAAGGCGTCTATCGTCAATGAGGCGATTGGTGCCTTGCGTGTCAGAATCGGTGCCGACCTCGACCTTTATACTCAGGAGTGGGCACCGCTTTGGGTGGTGGATTTCCCGATGTTTGAAGCTGACGGCAACGGCCGTTTGAGTCCTTTGCATCATCCCTTTACGGCTCCAGCGTGTTCACCGGAAGCGCTTAAGGCAGACCCGGCAGCAGCACTTTCGCGCGCCTACGATATGGTGCTTAACGGCACTGAACTGGGCGGTGGCTCATTGCGTATTCATGATCAGACCATGCAAAGCACTGTCTTTGAGATTCTCGGTATCGGTGAAGAGGAAGCGCGTGAAAAGTTTGGCTTCCTGCTGGATGCCCTGCATTATGGTGCGCCGCCCCATGGTGGCCTGGCCTTTGGCCTGGATCGCCTGGTGATGCTGATGACCGGAGCGACCACCATTCGCGAAGTCATTGCCTTCCCGAAAACCCAGAGCGCAGCTTGTCTGATGACTGATGCACCGGGAGATGTCAGCGCCGAACAGCTTAAAGAGCTCAATATCCGTCTGCGTCAGAAAGCCAAGGCTGACGCAAGCGAATAAGTCCTGCCGTGGGTGCCGCCCTGGGACTCTGAATTTCACCGACGTCAAATGGCGTCGGTGTTTTTTCACCCATTTACTGTGTATTGATAGTCATTCTGGATAAGCCATCATGCAGCAGCAACCAAACCCGTGTTAACGAAAGAGCTAGCAGTGCGTATTCTGGGCATTGATCCAGGCTCGCGGATTACCGGTTATGGCGTCATTGATGTCCACCACGGTCAGCCTGTTTATGTGGCGAGTGGCTGTATTCGCACCACCGATAGCGCCCTCGAACAGCGCCTGGCACAGATTTACGCGGGTTTAAGCGAAGTTATTGGCCAGCATCGGCCTAATGCGGTAGCCGTCGAGCGGGTTTTTTTGGCCAAAAATGCCGATTCAGCGCTCAAGCTGGGTCAGGCAAGGGGAGCAGCGCTGGTATGCATGGCCAATCATGGCCTGGCAATCAATGAATATGCCGCTCGCCAGATCAAGCAGACTGTGACCGGCCAGGGCGGCGCAGACAAGCTGCAGGTTCAACATATGATCACGGCGCTGCTGAAGCTGCCGAGCACGCCTCAGGCAGACGCCGCTGATGCGCTGGCAATAGCCGTGACAGATGCCTATTCCCGCAGCGGCCTGTGGGTACCTGCTCCACAGCGGCGCGCCCGCCGAAGCAGTGGACGCTGGCGGTTATAATATGTCTGTCCTGCAATGAACTGGCTATGTGTACAGATAAACTTTATATTGGCGGGCATCGAAAGTGCGTGATCTTTGCCTTGCTAAGGAGTGGGTAACCCTATGATTGGACGCCTGACAGGGCAGTTGCTGCATAAGCAGCCACCGTGGATCGTGATTGATGTGCATGGCGTCGGGTACGAACTCGAAGCGTCAATGACCGCACTGGTGGCGCTTCCTTCCGTGGGTGAGCAGGTCTCCCTGTTTACCCATCTCACCGTGCGCGATGACGCCCATCTGCTGTATGGCTTTGTGCGGGAACAGGAGCGTGCGCTGTTTCGTGCCCTGATAAAAGTCAACGGTGTGGGCCCCAAGCTGGCCTTGGCAATTCTTTCCGGCATGGATGAGGATGCCTTTATGCGCTGTATCCGTGATGACGACAGCAAGGCGCTGACCCGTTTGCCTGGCGTTGGCAAGAAAACCGCAGAACGCCTGATTATCGAAATGCGCGACCGCTTCCCGGAATGGGAGCAGGCCTCCAGTGAACCTTCATTGCTCGACCCGCATGCCAATAACCAGCATCGCAATGCTCTGGCAGATGCGGAGTCAGCGCTGGTCAGCCTTGGCTATAAGCCTACCGAAGCGGCAAAAATGTTGTCAGGTCTGGAACCAGACCAGCCCACGGAAGCCTTGATTAAAGCGGCGTTGACCCAGCGTATGAGTAGCTGACAATAGGTAAGGAGCAGCATGCTTGAACATGATCGTCTGATTGCCGCAGCGCCAGAGCAGGGTGAAGTCCGCCTGGATCACGCTATTCGTCCCAAACGCCTGGCTGACTACATTGGCCAACCGCGTGTACGTGAGCAGATGGAAATCTTCATTGGTGCGGCCAGGCTGCGGGAAGAAAGCCTTGACCATACGCTGGTATTTGGCCCTCCAGGGTTGGGTAAAACCACCTTGGCCAATATCATTGCTGCAGAAATGGGTGTCGGGCTCAAGTCAACCTCAGGGCCGGTTCTGGAAAGGGCGGGCGACCTGGCGGCGATGTTGACAAATCTGGAAGAAGGCGATGTGCTGTTTATTGATGAAATACATCGGCTTTCGCCCGTAGTGGAGGAGGTGCTTTATCCAGCCATGGAGGATTTCCAGCTCGATATCATGATTGGTGAAGGGCCTGCCGCGCGCTCGATCAAGCTTGATCTGCCGCGTTTCACCCTGGTGGGTGCCACTACCCGTGCCGGGCTTTTAACATCGCCTCTGCGCGACCGCTTTGGCATTGTACAGCGGCTTGAGTTCTATAACCTTATCGAGCTTACCGAAATTGTCACCCGTTCCGCACGCCTGCTTGAAGTACCTTCCACCCCGGATGGCTGCGAAGAGATCGCCAAACGTTCCCGAGGAACGCCGCGGATTGCCAACCGCCTGTTAAGGCGCGTCAGGGATTACGCCGATATCAAAGGTCAAGGTGAAATAGATACGCCGATTGCTGATGCGGCACTCAATATGCTTAACGTTGATCATCACGGCCTCGATCACATGGATCGGCGCCTACTATTGGCCATGATGGATAAATTTGACGGCGGCCCGGTTGGCGTGGATTCACTCTCAGCGGCCATCGGTGAAGAACGCGACACCATCGAGGATGTCATTGAACCCTATCTTATCCAGCAGGGCCTGATGATGCGCACCCCACGTGGGCGTGTGGTCACTCGTCAGGCATGGTCACATTTCAGTCGAGTTCCTCATGAACAGGCCACAGACGCTGGGGGAGAGACGCGACCATGACAGCAACTTCTTCTTTCAGCATGCCCATCAGGGTTTACATTGAAGATACCGATGCTGGTGGAATCGTCTACTACGTCAATTACCTGAAGTTCATGGAGCGAGCACGTAGCGAATGGTTGCGGCGTCACTCCATTCACCAGCAGGCGTTGCTGGTCGAAAATACCCAGATGGTGGTCTATCGTCTAACCTGCCACTATGCAAAGCCCGCGCTGCTTGACGATGCCTTGACAGTGTCGGCCATGGTGACAGACGTTGGGCGCTGCACGGCGACTTTCGAGCAGGTGGTTGAACGTGAAGGGGAACTACTTTGCAGAGCCACGGTCGAGATTGCTTGCCTGGATGCCAGCACCATGAAACCCAAAAGATGGCCAGCTCAGGTGTTTAAGGTATTTAATATCAGTCACTACTGATTAATCTCAGATAATGCCTATAATGCCTTTAGAGACGACGAGGATAAACGTGAACGAAAACAGTATGTCTATACCCCACCTGGTCATGAGTGCCAGCACCGTTGTCCAGCTGGTCATGTTACTCCTGGTGATCGGGTCCCTATTGTCATGGATAGTAATTTTTCAACGCAGTTTTGCACTTTCACGGGCTAAATCTGCTTATCAGAAATTTGAAGAGACTTTCTGGTCTGGTGTTGATCTGAACGATCTGTATCGGGATATTCCTGCAGATGACCAGCGTCAGGGCGCAGAGCATCTGTTTCAGGCAGGATTTCGGGAATTTCATCGCCTGATGCCGCGCAATTCTCAGCCTGACCAGGTGCTTGAAGGGGTTCAGCGCAGTATGCGCGTCGCCTGGTCGCGGGAAGAAGAGCGTCTGACCAAGCATCTGGTCTTTCTTGCAACCGTTGCCTCTGCCAGCCCTTACATCGGCCTGTTTGGAACGGTATGGGGCATCATGGGCTCCTTTCAATCGCTTTCCATGACGCAGCAGGCCACCCTTGCCACCGTTGCACCCTGGATTGCCGAAGCGCTTATTGCCACTGCCATGGGGCTGTTTGCCGCGATTCCCGCGGTTATCTTCTACAATCGTTTATCTAACAGTTCCTCCCGTTTGCTGGGTAAATATGAAGACTTTGCCGAGGAGTTCTACGCTATTTTGCACCGCAATCTTCAAGGGCGTGAGCCAAATACCCAGTAAGGGAGACGTGGTATGCAAGGTCCTTTTAATCGCAACAGCCAGCGTCGGCCGATGGCAGAAATTAACGTTGTACCCTTTATAGATGTCATGCTGGTGCTACTGGTGATTTTTATGATTACGGCTCCCATGCTGACACAAGGGGTGCAGGTTGAATTGCCGCAGGTATCCTCCCAGCCGATTGATACGCCTGAAAACACTGAACCGGTGATCGTTGCTGTGGACCAGGAAGGGCAGTACCACATCACCCTGGGGGAAAGCAGCACACAGGTAACCCCTGATGAGCTTGCTCAACGGGTCGTGACAATACTCGAGCGCAGCCCTGATTCTGCTGTTCTGGTACGCGGCGACCGTAATGTGGCCTATGGGCAAATCGTTACTCTGATGAGTACGCTGCAAGGTGCCGGGGTTGAGAACGTCGGTCTGATATCCGAGCCACCGAACAATGACTGAAGGTAAGAAAACCATCGCTCTTTTGGGCCGCAAGCGTCACAAGTCCGACGTTGGCTATGGGTTGCCATTGATTCTTGCGGTCATGCTACATGCCCTAGTCGTGGGGCTAAGTGTTATCAGCCTGCCTTCCCAGGATGACACACCGGAATCGTCATCCATTGTGCAGGCGACTTTGGTGAGTACCGAAACCTTTACCGATCAGGCCCAGCAGCCTTTTGAGCAGCCTACGGCAGATGTGCCAGAAGAAAGCCAGGAAACAACGCTGCCAGACCCTGGCCCTACGGCACAGGATATAGCCACTGAGCAAGCTGAGGCCGAAGCCGAAGCTCAACGCCAGCAAGAGGC
>JBNJGW010000103.1:0-6522 GCA_051748005.1 Pseudomonadota bacterium
ATCAGGCAATGACCGAAAGAGCGAAGTCCTCTTCGGTAAGACCTGTTACATCGGCCAGTTCATCCAGTGATTCCACTGCGGCTACCTGCTCACGGCCATCAGTATCATTCCAGTCCGCATCAAACCACAGTTCAGCCATGTTGGTGTCGCTATTGAAGGCCATCAGATAGGCTTCCACGTTGTCACCAGTCGCCGCTGTGGCAAGATCATCCGAACTGGCTCCCGTCTGCAGAATGATCAAACCATCGTCGCCTGTTGCAATATCTGTCAGGCTATCACGGGTAACGAAGTTATCGGCACCCAGAGCATCACCTTCGGCGACATCATCACCAAAGCTCAGCAGGCCATCATTGTCGAAAGCAATAAGGTCCCCTTCGTCAGTGGAGAAGTCCGTCAGCGTAGTGACGCCGCGCCCAGGGCCATTGAAGCCCAATACAAAAGTATCGGCCCCGGCTTCACCACTCAGGGTATTGTCACCGCCCAGCCCATACAGCCAGTCATCACCGTCACCACCTTCAATCCGGTTATCAAGGCCATTACCGGTGAGCTGATCATCAAAATCAGTGCCCACCAGTTCTTTCACGAAATCAGCCTTGTAATCCTCCAGACTCGTGGTCAGAACCTCCACCAGATTGCTACTGTCGGAAGACAGCTCAATGACCGCCCCGCTTCCCAGCTCTTCAACCAACTCTTCATAAGTGGATATCTGGGAACTTGTAACCGCAAAGACCGGGTAAATGCCAGCTCCTTCCAGGGCTTCACGAACCTGATCAATCGATGGATAGTCCTCTCCTGAACCGGCCGGATCGCCATCCAAGACCCTGTCACCATCATTGGGCGGCAGATCAAACGTGCTTGATTCAAATGTTTCCGGATCAAAGCTAGTGAGACCCATCCCATCACCTGCTTCATGGTAGGGCGCATCAGTAAGCAGGATTAACGTCCGCAGTGCATCCGGGCGGTAACCCGCACCAGTGGTGTCCATATCCACAGCGCCGTCTTCCAGATAGGTCAGAGGATCATTGGCGCGTAAGCCTATCTGCAGCAATGAGGTAAGCTGCGATTCGGGCGAATCACCGCCTGACTTGATCTCCATGGTCTCATAGGCATTGCGCAGAACCGATGGGTCCAGCGAAAGGGGCGCATCGGTACGATATTCATAGTCACCGTCGCTGAAGTCACTTGGAGAAGCGCCAAAGGGGCTTAATGGCTTGTCCACATAAGTCGCCACACCGAAGGTACTGTTGGGCTGAATCGCGCGCACACCGGCAACCAGATCATCAATAAAGCCAGAAGATCGGATCGTCGACAGGTCATTGCTAAATGAGCCGGAAAGGTCCTGGGAAAGCATGATATCCAGCGGCTGCAGGCCGGTGGCGCCGGTGCCGGTACCCAACTGCACCGTTGCGCCCCCTTCTTCTGCACCGCCGTTGATAGTGCCGCCATCGGTCAGATCCACAACGGCCGGGCCTGCGGCCATAGACAGGTCAAGTGTGCTGTTGCGGCCGCTGTCGATAATGGTTTTTTCTCCTGTGCCAGATACTCTGTAGGTATCAGCACCACCCAGGCCTACCATGATATCGTCGCCCGCCAGACCATCCAGCACGTCATCCTCGGCGGTACCGGTCAGGTAATCATTCCCTTCCGTACCGCGAATGACCCCATCAGCATCTTTGCTGCCTTCCACTGAGTCAACGCGGCGAGCCTCACTGGCATCTGAGCCGCTTACCATCAGACCGCTGGTCAACGTATAGCCTGCCAGCGTACCCAGATCAGATGTAGTGCTCAGAGCACCACTACCGCTAAAGATTCGCGCGCCCCCAAGGGCGTCCAGCGAATCAACTTCCAGGGTCACTCCTTCCCCGAGATCGATTTCACCCAGGAAAGCCAGGCTGACGCCTTCACCCAACTTAAAAGTAGTCGGTTCATCAGCGCGAATCCGCAATGTGCTGCTGCCGTCGCCCGTCAGGGAAACAAGCTCTTCCAGCTGCTTGGAATCAAACACAACCGAAGAGCGGATTTCTACGGTCGTTACTCCGCTAATGTCATAGTTACTCAGATCAGCATCACCGATGACATAGAGGGTATCTGAACCACCTCCCCCTTCAATACGGCCTGCGCCGCCGTCGGCATCCTCATTGAATACCTCGCCATTCAGCTCGGTAATCGGGAAGCCCAACGCTTCGGTAGTATCAGTGCTTTGCACTTTACCGCCAGAAGACACATCACCGACGACTACAAAGGTGTCATCGCCTGCGCCACCCAGCATGGTATCGACACCGGCGCCACCACGTAGCGTTGCGCCGTCATCGCCGGCACGCAGCACATCGGCACCTTCTCCAGTAGTAAGGAAACCGTCACCGACCACAAATGTCTCTGTCGACGTATTGCCCTCTCCATCAGAAGCGGTCAATGTCAGCTCAACGCGCTCATCTGCATCCAGAGACTCGCCTTCCTTGAGCTTTAACCTAGTGTCTGTTTCAGTATTCAGCTCGAAACGCTCATCACCTTCCAGGCTAAAGCTAAAGTCTGCATCGCTCTCGCCCGACACAGTTGCGCTTAAAAGCCCCAGTTCTGCGCCCACTTCACCTGCCTGAACCGCCTTACCGTCAAAGGCTACCTTGACATCAAGGGGTTCTGGCTCTGGCTCTGGCTCGGGTTCCGGCTCTGGCTCTGGCTCGGGTTCCGGCTCAGGCTCGGGCTCGTTGAGAGCCTTGATATTAGCCTCCAGCGCCTCCCTGTCATCGGCTGCAGCCCCATTAGCCAGGGTAAATGCCAGTGCAGCAAGGCTCAGCTCGCCACTGTCTACCTTTTCAGTCCAGAAAGCAGCTCCTTCTGCATCCGGCTCGCGGCTGAACAGGGTGCCATAAAGGGCATTAATCTGTTCACTGGTATCCAGATCGCCGTATTTCTCCAGGTACTCTTCCGAATTACCAAAATCATCGATGATGGCATCCAGTTCTCCATCGGCAGACTTGATGGCGTCTATCCAAAAGTCTCTGCCTTCCTCATCAGCGGCGCGTCCGTAGTAGCCGGCGTACAGCAAATCGACGATTTCACCATAGGTTTCTCCCAGAGCATCATCAATACGTTGCTCGAAAGCCGTGGCGTCGTCTCCCTCAGCAGCATCAGTCATAAACCTCGCTATCTCAGTGACACTTTCTTCACCTTCAGCAAGTTTTTCAGCCCAATAGGCACGGCCTTCACTTTCCGCATCGCGTCCGAACAGATGTTGATACAGGGTATTGACCTGCCCCTCCTCATCCAGGCCTGCGTATACTTCATCGAATTCAGGCGCCTCTGTAAATGCCTGAGCGACAGCTTCAAAACCATTTGCTTCGAGCTGATCAGCCCAGTAGAGCAGCCCCTCCCAATCTGCCGCACGGTTATAGACGGCAAGATACAGTGCTTGAACATCAGCATGCGTTGACATAACCAGCCTCTTTTTCTCGATGTGACGTCTGAAAACAGCCAACCACTAAAATGTAATTCAGCTTTGAAACTCCCCCCACATCTAAGCGGGGTTTGTTAACACTTCGTCTTGTAGGGTAGGAAAAATTCAGACAAATTCCCCATGCGTTTGAACAGGGTCAGCGAAAAAATCCCAGGATTTGTCAGAAATTTTCGGTGTCGATACTTTCAGGAAGGATCAAAAACCGTTTAACCACGATTTGGTTTTGGGAATCAGATATGGTCCGACACACAAGGTATTGATCAAAAAAGCCGCCCGAAGGCGGCTATGGAATCTCTTGTGTTGATTGCAGGAATCAACACAGGCAGGTTGGCTATCAATCCCCATCTGTCACCGCACCGGTGCTGGCAGAGCTGACCTGTTTGGCATACTTGGCCAACACCCCTTTGGCATAACGCGGGGCGGGCTGCTGCCAGGCTGCGCGGCGACGGGTCATTTCTTCGTCGCTGATATCCACATCAATGGTGTCGGCCTCAGCGTCAATGGTGATCGCATCGCCATCTTCCACCAGTGCCAACGGGCCACCCACGAAGGCTTCCGGAGAGACGTGACCGACCACAAAGCCGTGGCTGCCACCGGAGAAACGGCCATCGGTAATCAGCGCCACATCATTACCCAGACCGCGCCCCATGATGGCAGATGTCGGCGTAAGCATCTCACGCATACCCGGGCCACCCCTGGGGCCTTCGTAACGAATCACGACCACGTCACCGGCGACCACAGTACCATCGTTGATGCGGGCCTGGGCTTCCTCTTCAGAGCCAAACACCCGCGCCGAGCCGCTGAAACGCGTACCTTCCTTGCCAGTGATCTTGGCCACAGCGCCTTCCGGTGCCAGGTTGCCGAACAGGATACGCAGGTGGCTTTCCGCTTTCAGCGGATTGCCCAGCGGGGCAATGATCTGCTGATCCATGGGGTAAGGCTCAACGTCCGCCAGGTTTTCCGCCAGCGTCTTGCCGGTGACCGTCATGCATTCACCGTTGAGCAGGCCCGCATCGAGCAGGATTTTCATCAGCGGCTGGATACCACCAATCGCTACCAGCTCGCTCATCATGTAATGGCCGCTGGGGCGCAGGTCAGCCAGTACCGGCACACGTTTACCAATTTCGGTAAAGTCGGCCAGGCTCAGCTCGACGCCAATTGTCCGCGCCATGCCAATCAGGTGCAGCACCGCATTGGTAGAGCCACCCAGGGCAATCACGATGGTAATGGCATTCTCGAAGGCTTCGCGGGTCATGATATCGGAAGGCTTGATATCCCTGGCAAGCAGTTCCAGCACCGCTTCACCAGCCGCCTTGCAGTCGTCGCGCTTATCCTGGGAAATCGCATTCTGCGCCGAGCTGCCCGGCAGGCTCATGCCTAGTGCTTCAATGGCAGAGGCCATGGTGTTGGCCGTATACATGCCACCGCAGGAACCCGGCCCCGGAATCGCGGTTTCCTCGATGTTCTTGAGCTCGATCAGATCGATATCACCCCGCGAATGGGCACCCATCGCCTCGAACACCGAGACAATATCAGTGTGCCCCTTACCGGGCATGATGGTGCCGCCATAGACAAAGATACCGGGGCGATTCAGGCGCGCCAGCCCCATCACACAGCCCGGCATGTTCTTGTCACAGCCACCAATCGTCACCAGGCCATCAAAGCCTTCACAGCCCGCTACGGTTTCAATCGAATCGGTGATCACTTCCCGCGACACCAGCGAATACTTCATGCCCTCGGTGCCGTTGGCAATGCCATCAGAAATGGTGATGGTATTAAAGATAACCCCCTTACCACCGGCCGCATCAGCACCGTCACGGGAAAACTCCGCCAGCTCGCCAATATGGCTGTTACAGGGGGTGACCATG
Organism: Pseudomonadota bacterium; assembly: GCA_051748005.1. Taxonomy (GTDB): domain Bacteria; phylum Pseudomonadota; class Gammaproteobacteria; order Pseudomonadales; family Halomonadaceae; genus Vreelandella. The sequence goes on from JBNJGW010000103.1 coordinate 5,323, forward strand.
CTCCAGGTAGAGGCGATGCCAATTTGCGGCTTCTTGAAGTCATCGTCAGTAAAGCCGACGGCACGCAGCATGGCACGGCTGGCCGCTTTACCCGGGCCATCAACGACCTGGGATGAATGACGGCGGGAAGTATTTTCAGAATCGGTCATGGATATTTTCTCTTGGCTTGACTCAGGTTACCTGCATAGCTTGGCGGGATATGCTGTTTCCCGCAAGATGTAGAACTTATGGCACCATAGCGGTACTGCCACCGTTGTAAAGGAATACTGCTTTCATGTCTGACCCTTCACTGTCACTACCGCTGTCATCCACGCCGCTCACACCGGGTTTTATGGTCGTACATGGCAACCGCCTGGAAGACTTGCGCCACCTGGCGGTGGAGTGGATGCGCCTGCACCCGCTGGGGCCGCTGGAAAACGAGACCCTGCTGGTACAGAGCAACGGCATTGGCCAGTGGTTAAAGCTGGCGCTGGCAGAAGACCCGGAAAACGGCGGCGCAGGGATTGCCGCTGCCCTGGAGGTGATGCTGCCCGCGCGCTTTCTGTGGCAGGCCTACCGTACTGTACTCACGCATGTTGACCAGGACGGTGAGGCGGTGCCGGAAACCTCGCCGTTTGATAAATCGCGCCTGGTATGGCGGCTATTACGCCTCTTGCCCGGCCTGGCAGAACAAGAGGCATTTGCCCCCATTGCCCAGTTTCTGGACACCGACCGCGACCAGCGCAAGCATTACCAGCTGGCGGAGCGGCTGGCGGATCTGTTCGACCAGTATCAGGTCTACCGCGCCGACTGGCTGGACGCCTGGGCCAAAGGTGAGGACGTGCTGATTACCGCACGCGGCGAAACGCGCCCCTTGGATGATCACCAGCGTTGGCAGCCCGAATTATGGCGCATTCTGCGTGACGACGTGGCGGCTACACAGGGTAATGCTGGGCTGAACAGCAGCCGCGCCCAGGTGCATCAACGCTTTCTGAAGGCCGCTGAACAGCTTGAAGGCCAGGCCTGCCCACCCGGGCTGCCCCGGCGGCTGATGATTTTCGGCATTTCATCGCTGCCCAGCCAGACCCTGGAAGCACTAGCGGCGCTGTCCCGCTGCTGCCAGGTGGTGCTGTGCGTGCACAACCCCTGCCAGTTCTACTGGGCGGATATCATCGAGCACAAGGATCTACTCCGCGCCAGCCGTTACCGCCAGCAGCGCAA
>JBNJGW010000104.1:0-6418 GCA_051748005.1 Pseudomonadota bacterium
ACTGCCATGGCCCCCTGTTCGGTATCAAATATACACACCAGCCGTTCATTGCGGGCAAACAGCCCCGGTACATGATTGGCAGTTGCCTGGTTGACCGAAAACAGCCTGCCGGGAACGTAGATCATCTCCCTCAAGGTGCCGGTCATTGGCATATGTACACGGTGATAATCCCGCGGCGATAGATACACGGTGGCAAAACTGCCGCCAAGAAATGTCTCCGCCAGGCTGGCATCGCCGCCAAGCAGTGTCTGGGCCGAAAAGTTATGCCCTTTGGCCTGCACCAGCTGACCGGCACGAATCGGCCCGAACTGGGAAAGGGTGCCATCCGCCGGGCTGACAATGCCCTCGCCGATGGGGCGGGCAGCGTCTTTCAGTGGGCGAGTGAAAAAATCATTGAAGCTCGTATAGGCGTTGATATCTTCGCTCAACGCTTCGCGCATATCGACGTTAAAACGCTGGATGAACGCCTTGATCAAGGCGTTCTTTAACCTGGGCGACTCACACTCTGCCAGGTAGCCGACCAAACGCGAAAGAGCATGATGCGGCAGCGGGTACTGGAGTAGCGCAAAGGCTTGCTGGGCAAAAGTCACGGTGTCTAGTTCACTTCTCTATAGGGGTATCATTACGGTTGCCCCAGTCATTCCAGGAGCCTGCATAACCGCGCATGTTAAAGCCCAGCGCCTTGCCAACAAGCCAGGTGAAGCTGCTGCGGTGATGGCTCTGGCAATGGGTGGCAATTTCCATTTCCGGGGTCAGGCCAATGGCCTGCAGTTCGGTGATCAACTCGGCGTAATCGCGAATGCGCAGATCACGCTGACGGTCCATGGCGTTCAACCAATCCATATTGACGGCGCCTGGGATGTGCCCAAGGTGGCGGTTATTGCCCGCCTCGCCGCGGTATTCGCCCGCTGAGCGGGCATCCCAGACGGCAAAGTCAGGGTTACCCAGCTTTTCCTTGATATCCTCAGCGCTTATCAAGGTATCCGGGTTGAGGATCTCGGCGCGGTAATCACTGGGTGTCGGTGCGCTGGGCTCGGTACTTTGCGGCATGCCTGCCCCTCGCCAGGCGTGAATGCCGCCGTTCAGGTAGGAGTAGCGGGTGTGACCGATCAGCTCCAGGGTCCACAGCAGGCGTGCTGCCCAGCCGCCGCCTTCATCGTCATAGGCCACCACGTGGGTGTCCCGGGTCAGGCCTAGAGCACTGAACAGCCGGGAAAGAACCTCCACGTCCGGCACGTCATTGGGCACAGGCCCTTCGCCGCGCATCAGAAAGCGGAAATCCAGGAAAATAGCGCCAGGGACATGGCCTTCGCCGTAGCTGTCCGGGTTGATCGGCACATCGATGATCAGTAGCTGTGGGTCATCAAGGTGGGCGTTAAGCTGCTCGGGTTCAACAATCAGCGGCAGCAGGTTGGCTTCAGACCCTGTTGACGGGTGAGACACTTGGCTCATGATGGCCTCCTTTAACGGTCGGTATCCAGGCTGGCGAGAATACGGCGGTAGCTGGTAAAACGCTGGGGATGAATCTTGCCTGCCTCAACGGCCTCAAGTAAAGCACAGCCCGGCTCGTTGATATGACGGCAATCGCGAAAACGGCAATGGCCCAGAAACTCATGGAATTCGATAAAGCCCTCGGTAACGGCCTGCTCATCCAGGTGAGTCAGGCCGAACTCGCGGATTCCAGGGGAGTCAATCAACTCCCCCTGTCGTCGGTCTGCTTCCTGCATATGGTAAAGTCGCGCCGTGGTAGTCGTGTGGGTACCTTTACGTGAGTCTTCTGACAGGGCGCCAATGCGCAGGGTTTCATCCGGCAACAGCTGATCGATCAGTGAAGACTTGCCCACGCCGCTCTGACCAACAAACACAGAGGTACACCCGGCAAGCTGCTGGCGCAGGGCGGTGAGGCCGTTTTCGCTGGCGGTGGTGGATTTGACGACCGGGTAACCCAGCTGTTGATAGCGGGCCAGCAGCAACCCCAGTTCGCCGCCATCTTCGGGCAGCAGGTCGACCTTGTTAAGTACCAGCACAGGCTTGATACCGGTTGCCTCAGCGGCGACCAGATAGCGGTCGATCAGGTTGGCGTGGGGCGCAGGCTCCACGGCAAACACAATCAGCAGCTGATCGACATTGGCGGCTACCGGTTTAAGTTGCCCGCGGGCATCGGGGCGCTTGAGCACACTGCGGCGCTCACTGCGCGCAACGACGACGCCGGAGCCGTCCTGGCCTGCGCGCCAGATCACATTGTCGCCGGTGACCAGGCCATCCAGGTTGGCGCGCAAATGACAGCGTACTGCCTTGAAGTCAGCGTCCTGCACTTCCAGGGTGCGGCCAAAATGGGCGACGACGCGGCCAGGCTGTTCTGCACCGTATTCACCGGCTGCCAGTTTTTCGTCTTCGTTAGCCTGTTGCCTGTGGGAACGCTTTTCGCGTTCTGCCTGAATCTTTTCAACGCGCCAGCGCTGCTGGCGACTTAATTTACGTTTACTCATGACCACCTGATTGTCGGTACCATTCGCAGGTACAATGGTTACCATTGTACGGATTTTCGTCAGGCGAGTGATGCACTATTTATTAAAATCACTTTTCACAACCTGTTGTCACATCTTTTATCCATGGAGCAAAGCATGAGCGAAAAAAGCGCGCCGCGTAAAGATCGTCTGGTCTGGATTGATCTGGAAATGACCGGCCTGAACCCGGAAAAGGAGCGCATTATCGAGGTGGCGACCCTGATCACCGATGCCGACCTTAATGTTATCGCTGAAGGCCCGGTTCTTGCCGTCAAACAGTCGGATTCGCTGCTGGCAGGCATGGATGAGTGGTGTACCAAGACCCACGGGGAATCCGGCCTGACGGCACGGGTCAAGGCCAGCCAGACGGATACACGAACGGCTGAGCGTGAAACCCTGGCGTTTTTGCGCCAATACGTGGAGCCGGGGTCATCACCCATGTGTGGCAACAGTATTCATCAGGACCGTCGTTTCCTGGAGCGCGAAATGCCGGAGCTGCTGGCGTTTTTCCATTACCGCAACCTGGATGTCTCGACCCTTAAGGAGCTGGCCAAGCGCTGGAACCCCGGTGCCCTGGCCGGCTTTAAAAAGCGCAACGTGCATCTGGCCATGGACGATATCAAGGAATCCATTGATGAGTTGGCGCACTACCGCAACACCTTTCTGCGCCTGCCTGAGGGCAATGATGAAGAAGAGTGACAGCGCGTTCAGCCGGAGGCAATCACGTCACTGCGTTTGCTATGCTGTTCATTGAGCGCCCAGGCCACGTGTTCGCGCACCAGGGCGCTGGGGTAACTGCGACGTGCCCACAGTGCGGCCTCGATCGACTCGCTCCAGGGAGCATTGCCCAGTGCTACGGCAATATTGCGTAGCCAGCGCTGATAGCCAATACGTCTAATCGCACTGCCTGCCGTCTTGTCGAGAAATTCAGCCTCGCTCCAGGCAAACAGGGGGAGCAGTTCAGCCCGCTCAAGCTGGTGGCGGGGGTGGAAGTCGGCTTCCTGGGTCGGCTTTGCAAAACGCGTGAATGGGCAGAAAAGCTGGCAGTCATCGCAACCGTATATGCGGTTGCCAATGGATCGACGCAGGTGTTCGGGAATTGCCTCATGCAGTTCAATGGTCAGGTAGGAAATGCACAGCCGTGAATCAATGACCTTGTCAGCTACGATAGCCCCGGTCGGGCAGGCGGTCTGGCAGGCATTGCAGCTGCCACAGTGCTCGTTTTCGAACGCCGGATCAACGGGGAGCGGCAGGTCGGTATACAGCTCTCCGAGAAAGAACAGCGAACCGGCGCTCGGGTTAAGCAGCATGGCGTTTTTGCCAAACCAGCCAAGCCCGGCTTTCTGAGCCAGAGCGCGTTCCATGACAGGCGCGGAGTCAACAAAGGCACGATAGCCGATGGGGCCCACCGCCTGTTCGATCTTGTGAGCCAGCTGAGCCAGGCGCTTGCGCATCAGTTTATGATAGTCACGGCCCAGGGCGTAACGGGAAATATAGGCGTTTGCGGCGCCGTTGAGCTGTTCGATGCTTTGGGCATCGGCGGGCAGGTAATCCATCCGCGCACAGATGACCCGCTGGGTACCGGGTTCAAGCTCAGCAGGGCGAGTGCGGCGGGTGCCGTGCTTGGCCATAAAGCCCATGTCGCCGTGATAGCCTTTTGCCAGCCAGTCGTTCAGATGCTGTTCATGAGCATGCAGGTCGATATCGCTGATGCCGACCTGCTGAAACCCGAGTTCCTGCCCCCAGCGTTTGATATCGGCTGCGAGCTGGTTAAGCTGATCAGGAGCTAGCACAGTAGGCGATTGAGCCGCTGTTTCAAGGTTTGCAGGTATAGGTGTATTCTTCATGATAGGAACAGCGCAAGCATCAGGCGGTCAGAATGGAAGTCCTATGCTAACCGATTAACCCGAGTGACAACATGCACGCTGAATATTGACTAAAGGAGCGCCCGTGAGTCTCTTGAATACCTCCCGGTTGAGACCGCTTTACCGCGCAGACCAGGTGCGCGAACTGGATCGCCGCACCATTGCCGGTGGCATTGATGGCTTTGCACTCATGCAACGAGCAGCTTCCAGCGCCTGGCATGGTTTTCGTGCCCGTTGGCCACAGGTTCGCAGCATCAGCGTGGTGTGTGGGCGTGGCAACAATGGCGGCGATGGACACGTGTTGGCCGCCTTGGCTGCCCAGTCTGGCCTGAAGGTGCAGCGTATTACCACAGCGCCACTGGAGGAGCTGGGCGGGGATGCGGCCAAGGCCGCCGAACTGGCCACAGCAGCCGGTGTCGGCTGTGAAAGCTGGCACCGTGATACTGCTTTTCAAGGTGAGGTCATTGTTGATGCGCTGCTTGGAACCGGTTTGCGTGGCCCGGTGGAAGGTGCTTTTCGTCAGGTGATCGAGGCCATTAATCTGTCGCGTAAGCCGGTGCTGGCGATTGATATTCCGTCTGGCGTAGAGGCTGATACAGGCGCCGTACTTGGGTGTGCCATCCAGTCTGACTGCACGGTGACCTTTATTGGCGACAAGGTTGGTCTGCACACCAGTGACGCGCCGGCCTACACGGGCGATATTGATTTTCGCCCGCTGGGGGTTAAATCCCAGGCGTTTTTTGATATCCCGCCCAGCGCCTGGCTACTGGACGAATGCCTGCTGGAAGAAGCCTTTTCGCCGCGCCAGCGTATTGCCCATAAAGGCGATATGGGCCATCTGCTGGTACTCGGGGGCGCTCCTGGTTTTGGCGGCGCTGCACTGATCGCCTCCCAGGCGGCGGCGCGTCTTGGAGCCGGCAAGGTAAGCCTAGCCACGGCACCGGAGCATATCACCGCCAGCCTGGTACGCTGCCCTGAAGTAATGGCGCACAGTGTGCGCGGCGTGGCTGATCTGGGTGAGCTTGCAACCCAGAGTGATGTCCTGGTGGTCGGCCCTGGCTTGGGGCAGGGCGCCTGGGGGCAGGCAATGCTTCAGTCTGCTCTGGAGACTCACCGTCCGCTGGTGATCGATGCTGATGGTCTCAACCTTTTGGCGCGCTACTGGCCAAACCAGCAGCGTGATGACTGGGTGTTGACGCCTCATCCAGGGGAAGCCGCCCGTTTGCTGGATATTACCACGGCAGCGGTACAGGAAGATCGCCCGGCTGCTGCTCGAGCGTTGCAAAAGCGTTATGGCGGAAGCGTGATTCTAAAGGGTGCCGGCACTCTGGTAGCTGGGCCCAGCGGCCTGGTGGTGTGCCCGTACGGTAATCCGGGGATGGCGAGTGGCGGCATGGGCGATGCCTTGAGCGGTATACTGGGAGCGCTGTTGGCACAAGGTTATGATATTGAACAGAGTGCCTGGCTTGCGACGCTGGTGCATGCTCTGGCGGCTGACAGGGCTGCGGATGAGCAGGGTGAACGTGGCCTGCTGGCCAGTGATCTGGCATTCTATGCACGTCAATTGATCAACCCTTGAGGTTCTGAGCGTATGCAGCTGGCTTTGCTTGACGAGTCTCGTCATGTCGCCTTTGGTAAAGCGTTAGGGCGCGTATTTGAAGGACGTGGCCGAGTGTATCTTGAAGGTGATCTGGGCGCGGGTAAAACAACGCTTACCCGAGGAATTCTGCGTGCTTATGGCTATCAGGGGGCGGTTAAAAGCCCGACCTATACCTTGATTGAGCCATACGAGCTGGGTGACCAGCGCATCTATCATCTTGACCTGTATCGCCTGGGTGATCCGGAAGAGCTTGAGTTTATAGGTGGGCGCGATGTGCTCGACGATGACGCCCTGTGTCTGGTGGAATGGCCAAGCCGTGGGGAAGGTTGGCTACCCATGGCAGATCTCCGTATCCATCTGACTCTGGCGGATATAGGCCGCCTGGTGACCCTTGAGGGTCTCACTCCCCGCGGCCAGCAATGGTTAAAAAAGTTGCCGGCGGGTGA
>JBNJGW010000105.1:0-6335 GCA_051748005.1 Pseudomonadota bacterium
CGCCCGATTGCAGGCACCCGTAAGCGCGGCAAGAACGAGGAAGAAGACAAGGCGCTGGAAGCTGAACTGCTGGCAGACCCCAAGGAGCTTGCCGAACACCTGATGCTGATTGACCTGGGGCGTAACGATGTTGGCCGCATCAGCCAGACGGGCAGTGTCGAGGTGACCGACCAGATGGTGGTGGAGCGCTATTCCCACGTCATGCATATCGTCTCCAATGTTACCGGCCAGCTGATGCCGTCACTGACCGCCATGGATGCGCTGCGCGCGACCTTCCCGGCAGGTACGGTCTCCGGGGCGCCGAAGATTCGCGCACTGGAGATTATTGACGAGGTCGAACCGGTCAAGCGCGGTATCTATTCCGGTGCGGTGGGTTATCTGTCCTGGCATGGCAATATGGACACTGCGATTGCGATTCGCACAGCCGTGATCAAGGATGGCCAGGTGCATGTCCAGGCCGGTGCAGGCATCGTCGCCGACTCCGTGCCGGAACTCGAATGGCAGGAAACCCTCAATAAAGGCCGCGCCCTGTTCAGAGCGGTGGCCATGGCGGAAGGCGGACTGGACGGGCGCTAGTCTGCACAGAATCAGATCGGGTAAACTCCTGATTAAGGGGCATCACCTGAGAAAAAAGTCGATGGAGTTTCAAACGTTATGCCTCAAAAAGTTCTGATGCTGGATAACTACGACAGCTTTACCTTCAATATCGTCCAGTATCTGGGTGAATTGGGCGCTGAGGTGCTGACACATCGTAATGATGAAATCAGCCTGGCTCAGATCGATGCCCTGGCGCCCAGCCATATCGTGATTTCCCCCGGCCCCTGCACGCCAAATGAGGCGGGTCTTTCGATGGATCTGATCCGCCATTTTGCCGGTAAGCTACCTATTTTAGGGGTATGCCTTGGGCATCAGGCCATCGGTCAGGTGTATGGTGGTAAGGTGGTGCGCGCGCCTCAGGTAATGCATGGCAAGACGTCGGCCATCCAGCATGATGCGCAAGGCGTGTTTGCCGGGCTTGAAAACCCGCTGGAAGTCACCCGCTATCACTCCCTGGTAGTGGACAAGGACAGCCTTCCTGAGTGCCTGGAGATTACCGCCTGGACAGGAGCCGATGATGTGACACCGGATCTGATCATGGGCCTGCGCCATCGTGAACTGGATATAGAAGGCGTACAGTTCCACCCGGAATCGATCCTGACCCGTCAGGGCCACCAGCTGTTGGCCAATTTCCTCAAACGTAGCTGAAAACGCTCATTATCTCAGCCTGGAGGCTCACAAATTCATGCTCATGCGAGATGCCATTAACGCTGTGATGCAGCGCGAGAATCTGACCTTTGACCAGATGCACGCCCTGATGCGCCAGATCATGACCGGTGAGGCGACCGATGCCCAGATTGGCGGCTTGCTGGTGGGGCTGGCAATGAAAGGCGAGAGCGCGGTTGAAATCAGTGCAGCGGCCCAGGTGATGCGCGAGCTGATGAAGCGGGTGACTCTGGATGCCGACAATGTGGTTGATATTGTCGGCACCGGGGGCGACGGTGCCAATCTTTTCAACGTCTCCACGGCGGCAAGCTTTGTGGCCGCCGGTGCCGGGGCGCATGTGGCCAAACACGGTAACCGCAGCGTTTCATCTTCTTCAGGCAGTGCGGATCTTTTTGATATTGCCGGTATTTATCTGGATCTCAACCCGGAGCAGGTCAGCCGCTGTATCGAGCAGGTTGGCGTAGGCTTCATGTTTGCCCCCAATCATCACCCGGCCATGCGCCACGCCATTGGCCCGCGCCGCGAGATGGGGGTACGCACTCTGTTCAATATTCTCGGGCCGCTGACCAACCCGGCCGGTGCGCCAAATCAGGTGTTGGGGGTTTACTCGCCAGAGCTGGTGCCGCTGATGGCTGAGGTGTTGCAACAGCTGGGTAGCCGCCATGTCATGGTAGTGCATTCCGACGACGGACTGGATGAAATCTCCCTGGCCGCGCCTACTCTTGTGGCAGAGCTTAAAGACGGCGCCATCCATCATTACACCATTGAGCCGGAAACCCTGGGCATCGAGCGCCAGAGCCTGGCTTCCCTGAAGGCTAACAGTGCGGCGGAAAGCCTGCAGTTGGTAAAAGCAGCCCTTGCAGGCGAAGGGGCTGCGGCGGATATGGTGGCGCTGAATGCCGGTGCGGCGCTTTACTGCGCCGGTGTGGCGGATACCCTTAAGGAAGGCGTGATGGTTGCCCAGGACGCTCAGGCTTCTGGCCTGCCATTGGAAAAACTGCGAGAGCTGGCGCACTTCACCAGCGTCTTCAAACAGTAAAGAGAAACCTTATGACTGATCAGGCAACGCCCACCATCCTTACCCGTATTCTGGCCCGCAAGGATCAGGAAGTCGCCGAGCGCCGCGAGGCGGTGTCTGAAACTGACCTGTTGGCGCTGGCCAAGCATCAGAGTGCCCCGCGTGGGTTCATTCAGGCCTTGAACCAGCGGATCGCCAGCGGTGACCCGGCCGTGATTGCGGAGATCAAAAAAGCCTCACCATCCAAAGGCGTGATTCGTGAGCACTTTGAGCCTGCCGAGATTGCCAGGCGCTATGCCGAAGGCGGTGCTGCCTGCCTGTCTGTGCTGACCGATGCAGATTATTTTCAGGGCCATGAAGACTACCTGATTGCCGCTCGGGATGCCTGCAGCCTGCCGGTCATCCGTAAGGATTTTATCACCCACGGCTATCAGGTCTCTGAAGCACGGGCGATAGGCGCTGACTGTATTCTGCTGATTGTTTCGGCGCTGGATGATGCCAGAATGCGCGATCTTAACCAGCAGGCCCAGCAGCTGGGGATGGATGTGCTGGTGGAAGTTCACGACGGTGACGAGCTGGAACGGGCGCTGGCGCTGGATCTCAAGCTGGTGGGTATCAACAACCGTAACCTGCACACCTTTGATACCAGCCTGAACACCACCCTGGATCTTCTAACACGTATACCCGCAGATGTGACCGTGATTACCGAGTCAGGCATTCATACCCGCGACGATGTTGAGCTGATGCGTGACCATGAGATCAACGGTTTTCTGGTTGGCGAAGCCTTTATGCGCGAAGAAGACCCCGGCCAGGCGCTGAAAAACCTGTTTTTCTGACGCGCTTATCTCCCCTTTCACGTAACAGGCCCCGCTTATGCGGGGCCTGTTACGTTTTAACCGATGCTTTTCTGATCAGCCGATCTTAACTGCGTCAGCAGTGCCTGTAACGGGTGAGGTAAGGTCTGCTGTGAAAAGCGTTTGACCTGGCTGCGGCAGGAATAGCCGGTGGCCAGTAGCCGGCCGCTATTTTCCTCGGCTTCCACCTGGGGCTGCCAGGATTGGGCATAGATGGTTTTTGAGGTTGCCACGTTACGGGTTTCATGGCCGTAAGTGCCCGACATACCGCAGCAGCCGCTGCTGGCCAGTTCAAGCTGTAAACCAAAGGCGTTAAACACCTGCTGCCAGGCCTTGGGGCTGCCGGGGGCATTGGTTTTTTCGGTGCAATGGGAAAGCAGCCTGAACCCTGGGTCATTCAGTTCAAGCCGCTGTGGCGCCAGGGTGTTCAGGCGTGTGGCCAGCCATTCCTGTAGTAGCAGCACGGGGGGCACAGCCTCCTGGCCAAGGGCTTTGACATATTCCTGACGGTAGGTCAGCGTCATGGCCGGATCAATGCCCACGAGGGGCACCTCAAAACGCGCCAGGGTGGCTAAGCGCTTGGCCTGCTGGCGGGCAGTGCGTTCGAAAGCGCCCAGAAACCCCTGCACGTGCAGGGGTTTGCCATTGGCAGAAAAGGGCATGACCAGCACGCGTATCTCCAGACGCGTCAGCAGTTCGATAATGTCCATCACCAGGGTGGCTTCAAAATGCGTGGTAAACGCATCCTGAACCAGAACCACGCTATTGGCGCGCTGCTTTTCCGTCAGCATGGCCAGCGAGGTAGGCGTGGCTTCCGCGACGCCCCAGGCGCGCAGCTGTTTTTTGATACTGGCGCGGGATACCTTGGGCGAATCACTGATCCCCAGGCCCTTGCGCATCAGGGTATCCACCCAGCGCTGGCCGATCACGGCATTATAAAGCGGGGCCACTCTGGCCATGGTCGGCAGCATATGTTCGGTGCCACCGACGATATAGTCGCGCAGCGGGCGCAGGTAACGGCCGTGGTAGACCTCCAGAAACTGGGAGCGGAACTGGGGCACGTTAACCTTGATAGGGCACTGTCCAGCGCAGGATTTGCATGCCAGGCAGCCCGCCATGGCGTCATATACCTGATGGGAATAGTCGTGGCGCTGTTTTCTGCTCAATGTATTCATGACGCGCAGTGGGAAGCGTTTGATAAAGCCAAAGACACCTTCGGCTTTATTCATGCGTGACTCTTCCACTACATCAACGCCTGCTTCCTGCTGCAAACGCAGCCATTCGCGCATCAGGCTGGCACGGCCCTTGGGAGACTGGTTGCGATCGCGGGTGGCTTTCCACGATGGGCACATGGGGTCATCCACATCGTAGTTGTAGCAGGCGCCGTTGCCGTTGCAATACACCGCCGCGTCATAGGCCTGCCAGGCGCGTTCATCAATTTGACGGTCAAGCTGGCCGCGGGTGGTCACGCCATCCACCTTGAGCAGGGCGGGATCGCTGTCCCGGGCAATCACGCCATCATCAGGATTAACGGAAGCGGGCAGGGGCGAGGCAATCTTACCCGGGTTGAGCTGGTTTTCCGGGTCAAACGCCGCCTTGACCCGCTGCAGACTGGGGTAGAGTTCAGCAAAGAATTTTGGGCCGAATTCGGAGCGCACTCCCTTGCCATGCTCGCCCCATAGCAAGCCCCCATATTTCTGGGTCAGGGCGACGACTTCATCCGAGACCTCGCGAATCAGGCGTTCCTGTTGCGGGTCTTTCATATCAATAGCCGGGCGCACGTGAAGCACCCCGGCATCCACATGGCCAAACATGCCATATTGCAACTCTCGGGCATCAAGCGCTGCTCGGAATTCAGCGATAAAATCCGCCAGGTGCTCTGGCGGCACGGCGGTATCCTCGACAAAGGCAATCGGGCGTTTTTCGCCTTTGGCATTGCCTAACAGGCCCACGGCGCGTTTGCGCATGGCGTAGACTTTCTGGATGTCTGCCCGCCCTTGGGCCAGGGTGTAGCCCAAGCGCTGGACGCTGGTATCCTGGCTCAAGTGATCCGTAAATGCCTTGATCCGGCGGGCCAGGCGCTCAGGGTCGTCGTCATTGAACTCGACCAGATTGATGCCGCGGATCGGTGTATCACCTGCGGGGAAAAAGGTGGCAACGCTATCCCACACAAAATCGTCCATGGCCAGCAGTAGCACCTGATCATCGACGGTTTCAATCGAGGTTGGCCGTTCGCTGCTGGCCATCAGCGCCTTGGCATCGCGCAGGGCATCCATAAAGCCTGCGTAGCGCACGTTGACCAGGGTAGAGTGCTTGGGGATAGACAGAACGTTCAGGACGGCTTCATTGAGAAACCCCAGCGAGCCTTCCGAGCCGCACAGCAGGCTGTTGATATCCAGCTCGCCCTGTTCAGTGCGCAGATGAGCCAGATCATAGCCGGTCAGGCAGCGGTTGAGAGGCGGGAATTTGGCCTCGATCAGGTCTCGCTGCTGGTCAATAATCCTGGCGGCAGTGCGGTGAATATCCCCGATGATGCCTGCCTGCTGGCAGGCAGCGTCTTCCTCAGCGCTGCTGAGTGGGCGGCTATGCAGGTGTTCACCGCCGATCAGGACAGTATCTAGCTCCAGCACGTGATGGCGGGTCTTGCCGTATTCACAGCTGCCCTGGCCGCTGGCGTCGGTTGAAATCATCCCGCCAATGGTGGCGCGGTTGGAGGTGGAAAGCTCTGGCGCGAAAAACAGCCCGTGGGGTTTGAGGGCAGCGTTGAGCTGATCTTTCACCACGCCAGCCTGAACACGCACCTGGCGATTCTCTACATCAATATCCAGAATGCGGTTCATATGCCGCGACACGTCGACCACGATGCCGTCAGTCAGTGACTGGCCGTTGGTGCCGGTGCCGCCGCCACGTGCAGTGAGCACGATATTGCGGTTGGGTACCTGGGCTGCCATTCGGGTTATTCGTTCCAGGTCTTCGCTGTGCTTTGGGTACACCACCGCCTGGGGCCAGCGTTGATAGATGGAATTGTCGGTGGCCAGTACGGTGCGGCTGGCATAGTCCGGGCAAATCTCACCTTCAAAGCCATTGGCCTTGAGGATTTCAAGGAAGCGCACATAGTCACTGCTTAGCGACTCAAAGGCGACGCGGTCAGAATCCAGGGATGCAATCATGGTAGGGGCTACGCCATCGTTATCGGCTCG
>JBNJGW010000106.1:0-6325 GCA_051748005.1 Pseudomonadota bacterium
GGCACCGCCGTCCCGGCGTCGCCGGGGTGGTGGATTGCTTCGCGAATCCACCCTACGGGTCACTCACGCTCTGATCATGATGGTAATAACGGGCACCGTCAGCCCGGCGTCGCCGGGTTGGTGGATGGCTGCGCGAATCCACCCTAGGGGCAGTGCTTGTCTCACGCCTCCCCATGGATCTCGGTTATCCGCATCGATAGATCAATGGCCTTGATGTCCTTGGTGAGCGCACCGCTGGAAATGCAGTCAACGCCTGTTTCGGCAATGGCTCGTAGAGTGGTGGCGTCGACGTTGCCTGAGGCTTCCAGAGTGGCGCGTCCTGCCGTGCGCTTGACCGCTTCACTTAGCTCTTCCAGCGAGAAGTTATCCAGCATGATGGTGTCGGCACCGGCTTCCAGTGCTGCATCAAGCTCAGCAAAGGTTTCCACTTCTACCTCCAGAGGCAGATCGCTGGCCAGTTTGCGGGCCTCTTTTACTGCAGCGCCAATGCCACCACAGGCCGCAATGTGGTTTTCCTTGATCAGAAAAGCATCCCATAGCCCGATGCGGTGGTTATGACCGCCTCCACAGGTCACGGCATATTTCTGTGCCAGGCGCATATTGGGCAGGGTCTTGCGAGTATCAAGCAGGCGCGTCTGCGTTCCGGCGAGTAAGTTGACATAGTGCCGTGTGGCTGTTGCCGTTGCCGAAAGCGTCTGCAACACATTCAGCGCAGCGCGCTCACCGGTCAGTAAACTGCGAGCCGGGCCTTCAAGGGTCAGAAAGGCCTGGTCTGCTTCCAGGCGATCACCGTCGGCTGCCTGCCAGTGCAGCACAACGCGGCTATCCAGACGGCGAAAAATTTCATCCACCCAGGCAACCCCACACAAGACAGCAGGCTCGCGAGTGATCACATGGGCCCTGGCCCACTGTGAATCAGGAATCAGCTGTGCCGTCATATCGCCTGGGCCAACATCTTCTGCCAGAAGGTGGGCAGCATTGGCGCGGATCTCTTCAGCGAGGGCAGTGTAGTAGTGCATGGCAGTGTCAATTCTCTTGGCGTTAATGGTCTGATAACCAGTATAGTGAATTAGGTTCCCGAACGTCACAATAGAACGGAGTCTGCAGCAGATGCCGGAGTTTTCAGATCAAGGCGCCTACCTTGAGTCAGCCAGCCGATGGGTGCCTTCTCCAAACGCCGATGAGCGCCCCGATGGAGAGGCTTCCCTGATAGTATTGCACGCCATCAGCCTGCCGCCAGGGCAGTTTGGCGGAAACGCCATTGAGGCGCTGTTTACCAACCAGTTGGATGCCCGGGAACACCCGTATTTTGCCGACATTGCCCACTTGAAGGTGTCAGCCCACTTTCTGGTTCGCCGCGACGGTGAATGCGTGCAGTTTGTGGAGACCGGACGCCGCGCCTGGCATGCTGGCCGTTCACGCTGGTGGGATACACGCAGTGCAAAGTGGCGCCAGGCGCTGAATGATTTTTCCATCGGTATCGAACTTGAAGGTGATGACGCAACGCCTTTTACCCAGGCGCAATACGCGACGCTGGTCAGCCTGGTAGACGAACTGCTGGCCCTTCATCCTCAACTTGACCTTTCCCGGATCACCAGTCACGCCAGGGTGGCACCATTGCGCAAGAGTGACCCTGGCCCCGCTTTCGACTGGGCCTATTTTTTTCAATGCCTTGAAGATTAAGCTGTGATTAGCGGTCAGGCAGTTAAAAAACGCGTAATAAAACGGTAGTTTAACTACATCCAAAAAAATGATGCTGCACAATGGGTTCTGTAACCCACTGTTTATGCTGCGCTGCAATATGCTGTTTTCGGTACGGTTTTGCCAAGATTCACAATTGGCAGTGTGCTGACTTTGCGGTATCTTCTGCTATACGAAAAGCTAATTTTCAATTCATATTGGTAGCTTTACTACATTTTGTTGTTCTTCCTGAATCGGTGGCATTGCTGCTGCATCAGGGTCTACATTGAACTGTCAGGTCGGTGTCTTTACAGCAGAGCCGCTGACTGTCAGGACAGTTCAGGCCCCATTTTGGTTTGCGGGGCATTTGTCATTTATCGTCATTCGGAGAGACCTCAATGAGTCTGGAGACAAAAGAAGATCTCGATCCGCTCGAAACCCAGGAGTGGCTTGATTCCCTGGAATCGGTGTTGGATCGTGAGGGTGAAGAACGTGCCCGGCACCTGATGACTCGCTTGGCGGATCGCATGCGCCGGGATGGTATGAAGGTGCCCTTTTCGGTGACGACTCCGCACCGCAACACCATTCCGGTTCATCGCGAAGCCCCCATGCCGGGCGACCTGTTCATGGAACGGCGTATCCGTTCCATGGTGCGTTATAACGCCATTGCCCAGGTCATTCGCAACAACCGCGCCAAGCCGGGCCTGGGCGGTCACATTGCCAGCTTCATGTCCTCGGCAACGCTTTACGACGTTGGTTTCAACCACTTCTTCCGTGGTCCTGAAGGGGACTTCGACGGCGACCTCGTCTATATCCAGGGGCACGTGGCGCCGGGCGTCTATGCCCGCGCTTACCTGCTGGGTCGCCTGTCTGAAGACCAGATGGATCGCTTCCGCCAGGAAGTCGATGGCGATGGCCTGTCGTCCTATCCGCACCCCTGGTTGATGCCCGATTTCTGGCAGTTCCCGACGGTATCCATGGGCCTGGGGCCGCTGATGGCCATCTATCAGGCCCACGTAATGAAGTACCTCCACTCCCGCGAAATGAAGGATATGCAGGATCGCAAGATCTGGTGCTTCATGGGCGATGGAGAGTGTGACGAGCCGGAATCCCTGGGGGCAATTTCCCTGGCCGGCCGCGAAAACCTGGATAACCTGATTTTCGTGATCAACTGCAACCTGCAGCGCCTTGATGGCCCGGTCCGTGGTAACGGGCGGATCATCGACGAGCTTGAAGGTGTCTTCCGCGGCGCCGGATGGAACGTACTCAAGGTCGTCTGGGGGCGTCACTGGGATCCGCTGTTCGAGCAGGACAAGAAAGGCATCCTGCAAAAACGCATGGATGAGGCCGTCGACGGTGAGTATCAGAACTACAAGGCCAACGGCGGCGGTTATACCCGTGAGCACTTCTTTGGTAAGTATCCTGAGACCGAAGCCATGGTCAAGGATCTGTCCGATGATGACATCTGGAAGCTCAATCGCGGCGGTCATGACCCCTTCAAGGTGTACGCGGCCTACCACGAGGCGGTCAATAACGCCAATGGCAAGCCGACGGTTATCCTCGCGCATACCATCAAGGGCTACGGCATGGGCAGCGGCGACGGCGAAGCCGCCAACGAAGCCCACCAGGTCAAGAGCATGGAATACGAAGCGCTCAAGACGTTCCGTGACCGCTTTGGCATTCCGCTGACCGATGAACAGCTCAAGGATGTGCCTTACTACAAGCCGGACGATGATTCGCCCGAGCTCAAGTACATGCACCTGCAGCGTGAGCGTCTGGGCGGCTTCTTGCCCCAGCGCCGCCACGATTTCGAGCCGCTGGCGATACCCGGGCTGGATGACAAGGCCTTTGCCTCGCAGATGGGCGGCTCCAAGGGCCGTGAAGTGTCCACTACCATGGCGTTTGTGCGCGTGCTCAATGGCCTGGTCAAGGACAAGAATATCGGCAGCCAGGTCGTGCCGATCGTGCCTGATGAAGCGCGTACCTTCGGCATGGAAGGCATGTTCCGCCAGCTGGGGATCTATACCTCGGAAGGCCAGAAATATGAGCCGGTCGACAAAGGCCAGATCATGTTCTACCGCGAGGACCAGAAGGGCCAGATCCTTGAGGAAGGCATTTCCGAAGCGGGCGCCATGTCCGCCTGGATTGCCGCGGCCACGTCCTACGCCAACCACAGCCTGCCGCTGCTGCCGTTCTACGTCTATTACTCGATGTTCGGCTTCCAGCGCATCGGCGATCTGGCCTGGGCCGCCGGCGATATGCAGGCGCGTGGCTTCATGATCGGCGGTACCGCTGGGCGGACTACGCTCAACGGCGAAGGTCTGCAGCACCAGGATGGCCACAGCCTGATCCAGGCGTCCACCATCCCCAACTGCAGAAGCTATGACCCGACTTATGCTCATGAAGTCGCGGTGATCATGCAGGACGGCCTGAAGCGGATGTTTGTCGATAAGGAAAACTGCTTCTACTACCTCACGGTGATGAACGAGAACTACGAGCATCCTGCGCTGGACGAAGTACCCGCGGATGACATCATCAAGGGCATGTACCTGCTGCGTGAAACCCAGGGTGACAAGGGCCGCGTTCAGCTGCTCGGCTCCGGCACCATTCTGCGTGAAGTGGAAGCCGGTGCTGAACTGCTTGAAAAGGACTGGGGCATTGCGGCAGATATCTGGAGCGTACCCAGCTTTAACGAGTTGCGTCGCGAGGCCTTGCTGCTCGACCGCGAAGCCTTCCTCAACCCGGATGACGAGGCGCCCAAGCCGCACATCACCCAGTGCCTGGAAGGCCGCGATGGCCCGGCGATTGCCGCCACTGACTACATGAAACTCTACGCCGATCAGGTGCGTGCCTGGGTGCCGACAGATTACAGCGTTCTGGGGACGGATGGTTTTGGCCGCTCGGATACCCGTGAAAAGCTGCGTTACTTCTTTGAGGTGGACCGTTACTTCGTGGTGGTAGCGGCATTGAAGGCGCTGGCTGACCGCGGCGATATCAAGCGCAAGCAGGTCGGTGAAGCCTTGAAGAAATACGGCATTGACCCTAACAAACCCAACCCGCTGACCAGCTGATCCGCAGCCCGGCGGGCACCGCCCGCCGGCTTGATCCGATTTTAAAGGAGCGCGACCTTGAGTAGCGAAATCATCAAAGTCCCCGACATCGGCGGCGACACCGATGTTGAAATCATCGAGATTGCGGTGTCAGAAGGCGACGTTATCGAAGCGGAAGACACCCTGATCACCCTGGAATCCGACAAAGCCAGCATGGATGTGCCTGCCCCTCAGGGCGGTAAGGTCATCAAGGTGCTGGTCAAGGAAGGCGACACTGTTTCTGAAGGTGACGCCATCGTTGAAATTGAAGCCGAAGGCGGTGGCGACAGTAGCGGGGGCGCAAGCGCAGAGAGTGACGCACCTGATCAAGCCGCGTCTGAGCCGGCTCCCGCACCTGCCAGCGAAGCCCCCAAGGCAGCGGCTCCTGCAGGCGGCAAGCAGACCGTCGATATCAAGGTGCCCGACCTGGGCGGCTCGGACAACGTCGAAATCATCGAGGTGGCCGTCAGCGCCGGTGATGAGGTCAACGCCGAAGATACCCTGATTACCCTGGAGTCCGACAAGGCCTCCATGGATGTGCCCAGCCCGCATGGCGGCAAGCTGATTGCATTGACCGTCAAGGAAGGTGATACCGTCTCCGAAGGCGATGTGATCGGCCAGATGGAAATTGCCGGCGGCAGTGGCGGCGCTGACAGCGCGCCTGCTTCCAGTGACGCACAGCCCGCCGCCGAACCGGCGCCCGCGGCACCACAGCAGGCCGCACCTGAGCCTTCAGGCGGTGGCGCACCGGAACGCAAGGAAATCCGCGTGCCGGATTTATCCGGTTCGTCGGATGTGCCGATTATCGAGATAGGCGTGGCTGCCGGTGATGAGGTTGACGAGGAAGACGCCCTGATCACCCTGGAGTCCGACAAGGCTTCCATGGATGTGCCCAGCCCCTACAAGGGCAAGCTGCTGGAACTGACCGTCAAGGAAGGCGATACGGTCTCCGAAGGCGATGTGATCGGCTATATCGAAGTGGCCGGTGCCCCAGGCGCTGCTGCTCCGGCACCCGCACCCGCCAAAGAGGCTCCGCAAGCCCCTGCCGCCGCCCAGGCGCCAGCCGCCGGTGGCGCGCCCAGCCCGGAAGCCCAGGTGGCCGCGCAAAAGCCGCGCGATGCCAAACTGGTGCACGCCGGCCCGGCAGTACGTATGCTGGCCCGCGAGCTGGGCGTGGATCTTGGCCTGGTCAAGCCCACCGGCCCCAAAGAGCGTGTGCTGAAAGAAGACGTGCAGAATTACGTCAAGCAGGCGCTGGCCAATCCGCCCACTGCCAAGCCAGGTGCCTCACCGGCAGCCGCTGCGGGTGGGGCAGGTATCCCGCCGATTCCGGAAGTCGACTTCAGCCAGTTTGGTGAAGTGGAAGAAAAGCCAATGGGCCGCCTGCTCAAGATGGGTGCGACCAACCTGCATCGCAGCTGGCTGAACGTGCCTCACGTCACCCAGTTTGATGAAGCGGATATCACTGAGCTGGAAGCCTTCCGCAAGGCCATGAAGGCCGAAGCGGAAGCCCAGGGCGCCAAACTCACGCCGCTGCCCTTTATGGTCAAGGCCTG
>JBNJGW010000107.1:0-6287 GCA_051748005.1 Pseudomonadota bacterium
GCATCCTGCACCGCTTCGCGGGTCACAGACTTGGCAAAACAGGCGCACTTGCCGCATTGGGTGGCGCAACCCGTGGCTTCACGTACTTCGCGCCAGCTGCGCGCTCCGTCGCTGACCTGCTGGCGGATCTGATGGTCGGTTACTCCCTTGCAGACACAAACGTACATGGCATCACCTCATGAAAGTCATGAGGTAAATGTAAATGATTCGCATATATTTTTGCAAGTAGTTTCTGGCTCGCCGTTATCGGCTACTGCTTAGCCTTGTCCTTTCTGGGTGCTGGCTTGGGCTGTACCACCGTCCGAGTACCGGAGACAATATCCGGCCAGCTGCGCCGTTCACCATCAAACAGTACCCACCAGTAGCCCAACCCGAAAACGGCTAGCGAAACCCAGGCGGTGAGACAGCGCACGGCACTCTGCAGCCAGGTAATCGAATACCCCTCTGGCGTTTGTACGCGTAGTCGCCAGGCCTGCATGCCCAGCGTCATGCCGCCTCGAGTCCACGAATAGGCAAAGAAGAAAAATGCCGACAGCACCAGCAAAAGGCGCAGCGAGATTACCGCAAAAAGCGTCGGCTTTGCCTCTTCAAGATTTTGCCCCAGCACAAAGTGAAATAACGCAAGATGGGCCACTGTCACACCAATCCAGATGGCAACGACCAGAAAACCGTCATAAATCATTGCCCCTAAACGTCGCCCCAGGGCGGCAGGCCATACGCTATCCAGTTGATCAAAACGTCGTTGCATGATGCCTCTCTTGTCCATCAGTTTAGAACGCTAACCATTGCGGCGCAGAAAATAGATACCTACCAGCGCACAGGCCAGGGTCGGTACCAGCACCGCCCAGACCGGTGAAAAACCAAACAGCGTCGACGCAGGCGCCAGCAGATCCTGGGTGTATTTGAACAGCAAACCGGTAATCACGCCGTAAAACACTCGGGTGCCTGCCGCCACGCTGCGCAAAGGGCCAAACACAAAGGAAGCGGCAATCAGTACCAGTGACCCCATGGTCAGCGGCATCAGCATTTTTTGCCAGAAATGCAGTAAGGGTTCGTCCGCCTGCTGCCCCTGGGCGCGCAGAAAGCCCGCATAGGCATAAAGCTCACTGGGTGCCTGGCTGTCAATATCGCGCAGCAGACGCTCCAGCTGCACAGGCGTCAGGTTGGTTTCCCACCGCTGGGTGGCATGCTGTTCGGCTTCGGTGCGCTCCTCATAAAGCCGGGTAGTGGCGACATTTTCCAGCTGCCACTGGCTACCGTCCCAGCGCGCCCGCTGGGCATAGGAAATTTCCACCAGCTGGCGATCATCAAAGCGATAGCGGGTAAGGTCCAGCACGACATTATCGGCGCGAATGGCGCCAAACCGGTAGATGCTGTCATTCTCGATCTGCCAGCCGCTGCGGCTGGTCAGAACCGCGCCTGAGCCCTGGCGTTTTTCCAGCTTCCAGGCTTCGGCAAACTGCTCGGTACGCGGGCTGACGTACTCTGCCACCAGCAGAACTACCACAATCACCAGCAGTACTGGTTTCATAACCCCCCAGACAATGCGCCCCAGCGAGCGCCCAGATGCGCGCATCACCGTCAGCTCATTGCTGGAGGCCATACTGCCCAGGCCAATCAGGGCACCAATCAATACCGCCACCGGCGCATACTGATAAAACCGCCAGGGAACGCGCATCAACAGGTACATCAACGCATCCAGAGCGGTATAGCCCTGCTGCACATCGCCCAGGTCATCAATATAGGCAATGGTGATATCCAGCCCCAAGAGTACAACCTGCACCACAACAATGGCGGCCAGCACGTTGCGGGCAATGTAACGGTCCAGCTGATCCAGCAGCATTAGCGCATCCCCTTGCGTTGTGAATGCCACAATAGCATCAGCCCCAGCACCAGGAATAACCCGTGAACCGGCCAGACACCCAGCGTTGACGACCAGCTACCGCTGCCAATCATATCGACGGCCGCCAAGAGCAGACTAAGATAGGCCACGTAGAGAAAAACCGCGGGCAGGAGTTTGGCAAAGCGCCCCTGACGCGGATTGACCCGCGATAACGGCTGAGCCATCAGGGCGAGAATAAAGACCATCAACGGCAACCCGGCGCGCCACTGCCATTGGGCCTGGGCGCGCGGGTCAGGATTGGCCAGCAGGGCAGGCGTGGTGGCGTACTCCAGCGATTCCACCGCTTCGACCCGCCCGGTAGCGCCAAGCCGCAGGGTATAGCGTTCAAACATGAGCTTTTCTGCGCCAAAGCGGCCTGGGGTTACCCCGTAGCGTTCACCGTTTTCCAGTACCAGAAAACGGCTGCCAGTGTCATCACGCAACTCCTGATAACCTCGGGCAGCACGGGTAACGTAATGATGTTCGCCTTCAGCCGTATTGCCCATCTCGTTAACAAAAACATTTTCCATCTCGGTGCCGTCGCTGGAAAAACCGCTGATATAGGCCGTGCGCCCCTGGCCAAACTCCTGAAAGCGCCCGGGCGCCAGGATCGATACATCCAGGCGGCTGCGCTGCTCTTCCAGCATGGTTTCAGTATTGTAGGCACCCAGCGGGGTTAGCCACAGGCTACAGACGCCCACCAGCACGGCCACCACGACCGCAGGCAGCAGCGTTACCTTCAGCAAGCGCGTCGGGCTGACGCCGCAGGCCACCATCACGGTGATCTCGCTGTTCATATACAGCTGGCCATAGGCAAGCAGAATGCCCAGAAAAAAGGCCAGCGGCAGAATCAGCTCCATAAAGCCGGGCAGATGAAAAAGCATCAGGCTACCCAGGATATTTAACGGAATATCGCCTTCGGCAGCGCTGGAAAAATATCGGATGAACCGGCTGCCCATGATCACCAGCAGCAGAATACCGGCTACTGCGGTCATGGTTGTTAGCACTTCGCGGGTTAAATAGCGAAATAAAATCAAGGCGTTCTCCAGCCAATCGTGCAGGATGCCATGCAATGCTCCCAAGGCTTGGGTACACTTGTTTCAGAGGGCACAATAACAGCTCACTTTTGGGGCATTATCCCGAATCCTGCGATGCTTGTCTTGTTGGAGACGTCATGGAATTTTCCGTTCATACTGCCAATCCGGCGAAAGCCGAAACGGCTTGTCTTGCTGTACCGGTGTTTAACGATAGTGAACTCCTGCCTGCGGTTGCGAAGCTCGATGACGCCAGCGAGCGTCTGATCAGCCAGCTGGTTGAGAGCGGCGACTTCGACGCGGCAGTAGGTAACACCCTGATGTTGCCCTTTGCCCCCGGGCTTGGCACCGAGCGCCTGCTGCTGGTGGGTCTGGGAGCGCGCGAAAAATGCAAGGATGGCGCCTTTCTGAAAGCGCTGGACGCCGCTGCCAGTGCGCTTATCAAGCTTCCCATCGATGAAGCCTGCCTGGCGTTTACCGATGTGCCGCTGGAAGGCCGCGACTCAGCATGGAAAGCACGCAAGATCATGGAAGCAGGCGAGCGCGCGCTTTACCGCTTTGATACTTTTAAATCGCAACCCGCCCCGCTTTCTTCCCTGCAGCGCTTTACCCTGCTGCTCAGCGATAGCGATGAAGCCGAGCAGGCCCGCCAAGGTGCCCATATTGGTGTGGCGATCGGCCAGGGCATCAACGCCGCCCGCACCCTGGGCAACCTGCCGGGCAATGTCTGTACGCCGCGCTATCTGGCAGAGCAGGCCGAAAAGCTGGCCGCCGGTTCCAAAGGCCGCCTGACCACCGAAATTCTGGATGAAGACGCCCTAGAAACCCTCGGCGCCCATTCGCTGCTGTCAGTCGGCCATGGCAGCCGCGAACCTTCACGCCTGATTGTAATGCGCTATCAGGGTGCAGAAGACGCCGCAGACGCCCCTCATGTGCTGGTAGGCAAGGGTATCACCTTTGACACTGGCGGTATCTCGCTCAAGCCCGGCGAGGCCATGGACGAAATGAAGTTCGATATGTGCGGCGCCGCCAGCGTGTTTGGCACCGTTAATGCCGTTCTAGCCATCAAACCCAGGCTCAATCTGGTGTTTATTGTAGCGGCGGCGGAAAACATGCCGGACGGCGCGGCCACCAAGCCGGGGGATATCATCAACACCCTCAAGGGCTTGACGGTTGAAGTCCTCAACACCGATGCCGAAGGCCGTCTGGTGCTGTGCGATGCGCTCACCTACGCCGAGCGTTTTGAACCCGCCAGCGTGGTGGATATTGCTACCCTGACCGGCGCCTGCATCATTGGGCTTGGCCATCACGCGACCGGGCTTTTGTCCAACGATGACGACCTGGCGCTGGATATTCTCGATGCGGGCGATACCGCCTGGGACCGTGCCTGGCACCTGCCGCTGTGGGATGAGTATCAGGAGCAGCTGGATTCCAACTTTGCCGACCTGGCCAACATTGGTGGGCGCCCAGCAGGCACCATCACCGCCGCCTGCTTTCTGTCGCGCTTTGCGGATCACTTCCCCTGGGCACACCTGGATATCGCCGGCACCGCCTGGCACTCCGGCAAGCAGAAAGGCGCCACTGGCCGCCCGGTTGGGCTGCTGACTCAATACCTGCTGGATCGTGAAACCGATGTCCAGGTAGAAAATAGCGACGACTAACTTCAAAATCAGGCATCTGACGGTTGCCTTTCACTGGCGCAACCGTTACATCTTGGGGCAGTGATACGTCGTATAGGCACCGGGCTGGCCGGTGCCTCTATCTGGTTAACAAGATCAACAGCGTTTTAACGCTAGCTGTGGAGAATCATCGTGCCCACCGACCGCTTTACCCTGCTGCCATCCAATCAGCCGACGGCAGACAGCATCCGCGATAACATCCTGCAAAACCCCGGGTTTGGCAGCCACTTTACCGATCATATGGCCCATGTACGCTGGACCCTTGATAGCGGCTGGCATGCCCATGAAGTTCGCCCCTACGGCCCTTTGACCCTGGACCCGGCGGCTTCAGTGCTGCACTACGGCCAGGAAATTTTCGAGGGTATCAAGGCTTACCGGCATGCAGATGGTTCCGTATGGACGTTCCGCCCGGAAAAGAATGCCGAGCGCTTTCGTCGCAGTGCCCGCCGTCTGGCCCTGCCGGAGCTGTCCGATGAAGACTTTATCGGCTCACTGAAAGCCCTGCTGGCTCAGGATCATGCCTGGGTGCCCACGCCTGCCAGCGATTCCGACGAATGCAGCCTCTATCTGCGCCCCTTCATGATTGCCTCGGAAGCTTTCCTGGGCGTACGCCCCGCCCACGAGGTCGATTACTACGTGATCGCTTCGCCCGCGGCGGCCTACTTCAAGGGCGGCATTGATCCGGTATCGATCTGGCTATCCACCCACTACAACCGCGCAGCCCCAGGTGGCACCGGTTTTGCCAAGTGCGGCGGCAACTACGCCGCCTCACTGGCCGCCCAGAAAGAAGCCTCCGCTAACGGTTGCAGCCAGGTGGCGTTTCTGGATGCGGCGGAAGGCAAATGGATCGAAGAGCTTGGCGGCATGAATCTGTTCTTCGTATTCAAGGATGGCCGCGTCGTCACTCCGCGCCTGACCGATACCATTCTTGAAGGGGTGACGCGCAACTCTGTCCTCACCCTGGCCAAGGACGAAGGCCTGACGCCGGAAGAGCGCCCCATCAGCATCGATGAATGGCGTGAAGGCGCAGCTTCCGGCGAGATTACCGAAGTCTTTGCCTGCGGCACGGCAGCGGTGATTACCCCGGTAGGTGAGCTGGTCACCGACAACGAACGCATCACCCTGACCGCTGGCGGCAACAACGAGATTGCCAAGCGCATTCGCACCAAACTGCTTGACCTGCAGTATGGCCGCAGCGAAGACAAGTACGGCTGGCTGACCCGGCTGGTCTGACCCTCGCAAATGCCTGCCACCCATGTTGCGGGTGGCAGGCGCTGGAAACCGCCATGGCCCGCATTGATTTCTACATCCTGCCAGACACCACGCTGGACGCCCGCCTGCAGTTTGCCTGCAAATTGGCAGAGACCATCTGGCGCAAGGGCTACCGGCTTCACCTGCACTGCGAGGACGAAGCCCTGGCCAGGCAAGCCGATGACGCCCTATGGAGTTTTCGCCCGGACGCCTACCTGCCTCACGCCCTGGAAGACAGCGACCTGGCCGCCCAGGTGCCGGTCACCCTTGGCTGGAAGACCCTCCCCGCCCCGGCACAAGACGCCGCCCTGCTCAACCTGCACCCGGAAATCCCCGACGGCTTCGACGCCTTCGCCCGTGTTGCAGAAATCATCAACCAGCACCAGGACGTACTCATCGCCAAACGCGCCTGCTGGAAACGCTACAAGGAAATGGGCCACG
>JBNJGW010000108.1:0-6226 GCA_051748005.1 Pseudomonadota bacterium
ATCCTGAACGCTGACATCGCCGTGGTCAAAGCCTGGCAGAATACTGATATCACACGGTGTCTGCAGGGTGATGCCATCCGCTGCGTGGGGGCAGAGGTGAGCCTGTATGCCTTGTTCATCAAGCTTCGCAAGGTAGGCTTCACGATCGTTATGACGTTGGTTGACGCGCAGAGTCATGGGGCCGGGCTGGTTGTTGGCAGTGGCAATCGCCTGCCAATGATCCGGCCAGGCCTCGCGCAATTCTGCTAGCAGCCATACGGGGTGCTCCAGGGCAATATGCACTTCCTGATCCACCTGTGCCTGGAGAGCGTCTGATTCACGCTGCAGGCGCCGCAGGCAGCCGTTGAGTACCCGCGTAGCCCATTCCTTGCCCAAAAGACGCGCCGCACCGGCTGTTTCACCCACCGCCGCATGGGCAGGAATGCGCATATACAGCAGCTGATAAATGCCCAAAAGCAGCAATGCCTGTATATCCTGGTCGCGCTTTTTCAGTGGCTGTTTAAGTAACAGTCGCGCCAACGCTTCAAGGCGCGGCAAGCGGCGGCAGGTGCCAAAACACAGCTCCTTGAGCAGCGCACGATCACGCGCGATGACGCTGTGCTCATCAAGGCCAGCCAGTGACCCCTGGTCGGTTAATACTGGCAACAGTGCGCGTGCAGCCGCAGCGCGCACTTCCTGACCGCTACCGCTAGGGGCGGATGGCGTGGATTTCATGAGAGGCCTCCTGATAGCGGCTGACCCAGCCGTGTGCCCGGTGTCAGCAACGCATGCTGAGCATTGAGCAGTTCACGCGCGGAAAGCGCCTTGCCGCCGGGCAGCTGCGCCTGAAAGATATTAAGAACCTGACGCCCATCAGCCCCGCAGGCAATGCGTAAATGGTCGATGCCGGGGGAAAGCAGGGTGCCGGGTGCTGCGGGTTGGTCTGCGTTATCACCGGCAGTAGCCATCCACAGACGCAGTCGCTTGTCTTCAGCAGCGCACCAGGCCACTGGCCAGGGGTTGAAGGCGCGTATCCTGGCGGCCAGAACGGCAGCTGGTTGAGTAAAGTCGAGTTCTGCCTCGGCCTTGGTGAGCTTGGCCGCGTAGGTAACCCCGATTTCAGGCTGGGGCGTGGCGGTGGCCTCGCCCTTGGCCAGGGCATTGAGAGTATCCACCAGCAGCGCCGCGCCCAGTTCAGCCAGGGTGTCATGCAGTTCACCGCCGGTAGTGGTCGGTGTAATCGGCGTACGCGCTTCACTGAAGACGGCGCCGGTATCAAGCCCTGCATCCATCTGCATAATGGCCACGCCAGATTCGCTGTCACCGGCTTCTATTGCGCGCTGAACTGGGGCCGCGCCGCGCCAGCGCGGCAGCAGTGAACCATGCACGTTAACGCAGCCCAGGCGAGGAATGTCCAGCACTGCCTGTGGCAGCAGCAGGCCGTAAGCGACTACCACCATGACATCTGCCTGCAGGGCGGCCAGCTCCGCCTGGCTATCGGCTGCTTTTAGCGAGGTGGGCTGGTAAACGGGCAGGCTGTTATCCAGCGCCAGCTGTTTTACCGGCCCGGGTACCAGTTTTCTGCCTCTGCCAGCAGGGCGGTCAGGCTGTGTGAACACTCCCACCACCTTATGCGGGCTTTCAAGCAGCGCCGCCAGGCTGGTGGCGGCAAAATCGGGGGTGCCGGCAAACACAACGCGCAGTGGAGACATCAATCAGGCACCCTGTATCTGTTTATGGCGCTTTTGCATTTTCTTGGCGACCCGGTTGCGTTTCAGGGGGGAGAGGTAGTCTACAAACAGCACGCCTTCCAGATGATCCAGCTCATGCTGGATACAATGGGCCAGCAGGCCATCGGCTTCAAGCTCATAGGCATCGCCGTTGCGGTCGAGAGCGCTGAGTTTGACCTTGAGATAGCGTGGCACTTCAGCATAGTACTCAGGGATGGAGAGACAACCTTCAGACAGGAAGTCCTTGTCATCCCCAATGGGCGTATAGCTTGGGTTGATCAATACCAGCGGCTGGCTGCCATCATCGCTGACATCCATAACCACTACGCGGCGGTGAACATCCACCTGGGTGGCTGCCAGGCCGATGCCACTGGCGTCATACATGGTTTCCAGCATGTCATCGATTAGTTGACGCACTTCGTCGTCGACGTTTTCAACCTCTGCTGCCTTGGTGCGCAGACGCTCATCAGGAAATTCTAGAATCACAAGTTTGGCCATAGCGTTACAATTACCGTTATGCTGAATCTTTGAAGTGAACACGCCACACAGTTTCTACTGGCGATGTTCCATTTACTGGCCACTATAGCATGCCAATAACCACTGAGCATGGGGCGCCATTGTCGTCTTGGATAAATCGGGAGCATCACGGTGAAGCTGCACAGTTGTAACCTTTTCTCAAGCGTTCACGGAGCGCCGCTCGCTCTAGGTATTTTCAGTGTTGTTGGCCTGCTTTTGGCAGCCATGCCGGTTCAAGCCTGGGAGCGTGTGCGCGACGATGCGCCTTCGCAATATACCGTCAGGAAGGGGGATACCTTATGGGATATCGCCGGGGAATTTCTGTATGCCCCCTGGCAGTGGCCCGAGCTATGGCGTGCCAATCCGCAGATCGATAATCCGCACCTTATCTATCCTGGTGATAATCTGAACCTGGACGATTGCCAGGGAAGCCCTTGCATTGTCATGGAGCGTGGCCAGCAGACCGTCAAACTGTCACCTCAGGTGCGCACCTTGCCCCATCGCGAAGCCATTACGCCGCTTCCTCTGGAAACGGTCAGGGCTTTTTTGCGTGATCATCGTATTATCGATAACAAAGAGGCGCTGGAGGAACTGGCGTATGTGGTCGCCGGCGATAACCAGCGCCTGATCAGCGGTGCCGGTGACCTGATCTTTGCCCGCTCGACTGACGCTGATACGGGTCAAAACCGCATCGTACGCGGAGATCCGGTCGAGATCTATCGACATGGCGAACCCTACCAGCGTGCCAGCGGTGAAATGCTGGGGTTGGAGTTGATCAAGATCGGGGAAGCCTATGTTGCGCGCCGCGAAGGCGAGATTATTCAGCTGGAAGTTCGCCGCGCCAATCAGGAAGTACGCAACGACGACCTGATATTGCCGATGGAAGAGGCCGCACTGGATGACAACTTCATGCCCCGTGCGCCGCGAGCTGAGCTTTCCGGTACGATTCTGGCAGTCCCTGGAGGGGTACGTTTTATTGGCCGCCTGCAGGTGGTAGCCATTGACCTGGGTAGCCGCGATGGGCTGCAGCCGGGGCATGTACTGAGTATTGACCAGGCAGGTGAGCGGGTTAATGATCCGCGTACCCAGGAAGTGCTTCAGATGCCCTCGGAAGAAGCTGGCTTGTTGATGGTTTTCAAGCCCTACGACAATATCAGCTATGCTCTGATTATGGAGGCATCACGCACGCTTGAGGTTGGTGACCCGGTACGTACGCCGCGCTGAAGTGGCGGCAGTATCCAGCAAGGATAGCGGCTCTTCAGACAAGGAGGTGGTATGCAAGCGAGTAAATGGTTGGTGTTGAATGCCCTACCGGGGCTGGGTGCTCAGCGAATTGCCAAACTGGCGGAGCAATCCCCTGAATGGCCCCATGGCTGGTTGGCGCTGCTGCCGGGGCAGGCAGCCTCCGAGCTGCGCCTGTGGTTGGATCACCCTAATCGCAGTCCGCTGCAAACCATGCTGGAAAACAACCTGGCCTGGGAAGTGGCCAGCCCACGGCGGGCTATTTTGCATCGTGAGCATTCGGCCTGGCCTGGGCTGCTGGGGGAAATTGCTGACCCGCCTCCGGTGCTGTGGGCGCAAGGTGACCTGAGCACGCTGGCATTGCCTGGGCTTGCCATGGTCGGCACGCGTCATCCCACATCGGAAGGCGCGCAGAACGCCCAGGCCTTCGCCCGGGATTTTGCAAGCCGTGGCTGGTGCGTGGTCAGCGGTATGGCATTGGGCGTGGATGCCATGGCGCAGCGCGCTGCCCTGGACACAGGCGGCGCCAGCATTGCCGTCTTGGCCAGCGGTATTGATACTATTTACCCCGCCCGCCATCGCGATCTCTACCAGCGTCTAAGCGAGTCTGATGGTGGCCTGGTGCTGGCTGAGCATCCTTTGGGCACTCAGGCCCGGCCGGCGTTTTTTCCGCGTCGCAATCGCATTGTTACCGGGCTGTCCCTGGGGACTCTGGTGGTGGAAGCGGCTGAAAAAAGTGGTTCACTGGTCAGTGCTCGTCTGGCCCTGGAGCAGGGGCGCGAGCTGTTTGCCATTCCCAGTTCGGTACACAACCTTCAGGCCCATGGTTGCCTGCGTCTGTTACGCAACGGCGCGACCCTGGCACGCAGCAGCCAGGATATTCTTGATGAGCTACAGCACTGGGCAGAGAACTTCATGCCGCCCGTGCCTGTTAATGGGCAGCCGAAACAAGCGGCTGCTTCCTCTAATGATGGTTCCCCACCTGAGCCTTTGTCGTTACTCGAAGAAGAGCTGCCCGATGAACTGCTGAGACTGCTGAGTGAGACACCCACGCCTATTGATCGTCTGGTGCAACTGGCGGACATAGCGGTGAGCGAGTGCCAACGGCGGCTTTTGATGCTGGAGCTGGATAACCGGGTAGAACAGCGCTCAGGAGGATGGGTAAGGCTGCCGAGGCCATGATAGGATAGTGGTTAAACACCTGTACCTGCCCACCGTATCGTCAGGAGATCCATGTCGATGGCGTTCGATTTACAATCAGCGGTTCACGCCCTGCGTCAGGGGCAAATTGTGGCATGCCCCACGGAAGCCGTCTGGGGGCTGAGCTGTGATCCGGATAATGATGAAGCGCTGGCGCATCTGATGCGCCTGAAACAGCGAGACCCTGCCAAAGGGGTGATAGTGGTTGCTGCCTCGATAGATCAGCTGCAGCCCTGGCTTGCCGGTCTGCCGTTGGAGCTTCACGCGCCTCTGGTGGCCAGCTGGCCTGGCCCGAATACCTGGTTGGTGCCCGACAACGGGCGTAGCCATGCTTTAGTGCGTGGCGCGCATCAGAGCGTTGCTCTGCGGGTCACCGCTCACCCTGTCATGCAAGCGCTGTGCAATGCCTTTGGTGGCCCCGTGGTGTCTACCTCGGCCAATCTTGCCAGTGAGCCACCGGCCATGACGGCGGATGAAGTGTCAGCGCTATTTGGTGATGAGCTGGGCGCTATCGTCCACGGCGAGTTGGGCGATAATTCGCGCCCCAGTACTATCCGGGATTTGATCAGCGGCCAGGTATTACGCGCCTGATAAATATGGCGTACTACAACGCATTCCCGAATCAACGACGCAAGGCGAGGAGCATATCTTGGCTCACGAGCACCTAGATAACGTAAAACATTACCTGCTGGACCTTCAGGATCGTCTCTGCGAAGGCCTTGCCAAGGCCGATGGCCAGGCAAGCTTCAAGGAAGAAAGCTGGTCGCGCGAAGAAGGCGGTGGCGGGCGCTCCAGAGTGATTGAAAGTGGCGCTGTCTTTGAAAAGGGCGGAGTAAACTATTCCCACGTCTACGGTGCTGAACTGCCGCCGTCCGCCACGGCTGCACGCCCTGAGCTTTCGGGCCGGGCCTTTCATGCGGTGGGCGTTTCCTGGGTGCTGCATCCGGAAAACCCTCATGTGCCTACCAGCCACGGCAATGTACGTTTCTTCATTGCTGAAAAAGCCGGAGAGCCGCCGGTCTGGTGGTTTGGCGGTGGCTACGATCTCACCCCTTTCTACCCGGTGATGGAGGATGTAGTGCATTGGCACAGCGTCGCCAGGGCTGCCTGTCAGCCGTTTGGCGAAGACGTCTATCCACGCTATAAAAAGTGGTGCGACGATTACTTCTATCTAAAGCATCGCAACGAAACGCGTGGTGTTGGTGGGCTCTTCTTTGACGATCTGAATGCAGGCAGCTTTGAGGAATGCTTTGCTTTCCAGCGTGCCGTCGGGGACAGCTTTCTGGAGGCCTATGTGCCGATTGTCGAACGTCGCCGAGATGATAGCTGGAATGCCCAGGAGCGCGACTTTCAGCTCTATCGGCGCGGCCGCTATGTGGAGTTCAATCTGGTGTGGGACAGAGGCACCCTATTTGGGCTACAAAGTGGCGGGCGTACCGAATCGATTCTTATGTCGATGCCGCCGCTGGCGCGCTGGGAATATGGCTATACGCCCGTGCCTGGTAGCCCGGAAGCGCGTCTCACCGATGAATTTCTTCGCCCGCGTGACTGGTTGGGCG
>JBNJGW010000109.1:0-6133 GCA_051748005.1 Pseudomonadota bacterium
GAGAGGAAGCCAGAAGGGTCAAAACCCAGTGACGTTACCTAGGAGATGATCAATATGGCACCTATCAACACAAGTAACTCATACGCCGTTGTTCAGAAACAGTACTCCGATACTTCCGAACTTCCCGGCACTGCATATACCACCCGGCGCGACCCCTACCCTTCGCGGTTTTCTGAATCGCCCAAGAAGCTCTGGCTTGAGCGTCATGAATCTGTGATCAAGGGCCGAGAGCTTCCCGGCCCACTAAGCGCGGCGCAACTCGATGAGTTCGAGGAGAAGGGTTTTCTGTTTCTGCCCAATTTCATCCACGGCGCGGCGCTTGAAGGACTTCGTCAGGAAATACGTAAGCTGATGAATCAGGAAGAGTACCTGACGCGCGATTTCAGCATTACCGAGCCGCAAGGCAATGAAATGCGCTCGCTGTTTGCCGTGCACTTTATCTCCAACTATCTCAAAAAGCTCAGTGAGGACCCTCGCCTGACAGGGGCTGTGAAGCAGATCCTCGGCGGTGAAACCTATATTCACCAGTCACGCATCAACTACAAACCCGGCTTTGCCGGCAAAGGCTTCAACTGGCACTCCGACTTCGAGACCTGGCACGCCGAGGATGGCATGCCGGCCATGCATGCTGTCAGCGCCTCCGTGATCATGACCGATAACCACGAATTCAATGGGCCGCTCATGCTGGTGCCAGGCTCACATAAGGTATTTGTTCCCTGTGTGGGTGAAACCCCGGAGAATAATTTCCGCCACTCGCTCAAGCACCAGGAGGTCGGCGTTCCCGGGGAGCAGGCGCTAACACAGTTGATTGAAAAAGGCGGCATCGAATCGGTGACCGGGGAGGCCGGTGGGCTGATTCTCTTTGACTGCAATGTGCTGCACGCCTCCAACGCCAATATGTCGCCCGACCCGCGCAGTAATGTTTTCTTTGTTTATAACCGTCGCGACAACGCCTGCCAGCAGCCCTTTGCCGCCCCCGGGCCAAGGCCTGACTTTCTGGCTCACCACTCCGATAAAAGCTGGTCGCCCTGAAGGGGTGACGACGCAATCAAGCGCCCTATGTCAAAAGCCCCGAGTTTTCGGGGCTTGGGTGTGTTGACACGCTATCAGCACAGGCTGGGTAACCAGCCGCACTTATAGCCAGACCCTACTCGATATTCTGAATCTGCTCACGCATCTGTTCGATCAGTACCTTAAGCTCTACGGCACAGCGAGTGGTGTCGGCGACCACGGACTTGGACGATAACGTGTTGGCTTCGCGGTTGAGCTCCTGCATCAGGAAATCCAGGCGGCGGCCCTTGGGGCCTTTCTGGCCGAGCTGACGGCTGACTTCATCGACATGGGCGCTCAAGCGGTCCAGCTCTTCATCCACATCGGCTTTCTGAGCAACCAGTACCAGCTCTGCTTCCAGGCGCTGGGGATCAAGTTCCGTCCTGGCACTATGCAGGCGTTCTAACAGCTGGGCACGCTGGCGTTCCAGAATGTGCGGCAGCAGGCTGCGCACCTTGGCTACCTGCTCATTCACTGCTTCCAGGCGAGAGGTGATCATCTTAGCCAGCTTGGCACCTTCACGAGCGCGAGTATCAATCAGCTCGTCCAGTGCCTGTTCGAAAAGCCGGGCGGCAGCCGCCTGAATGGTTTCCGGATCCAGGTGTTGAGTGGCCATCACGCCTGGCTGGTTAAGCAGGTCAAGCGTATTGGGAGGCACCGCATCAGGTACCTGCTGATGAATGGCCGCCAGGGCGTCCGCTATTTCCTTCAGGCGCTGCACATTAACGGCGGGGGCCTGGCTCGCTTCAGCCGCTTCAAAACGCAGGCTACATTCCACCTTGCCCCGGGTCAGCCGCTGGCGCAGTGACTCGCGAAATACCGGCTCCAGAGCGCGCAGGGTATCTGGCAGGCGAAAATGAGGTTCCAGATAACGCTGGTTAACGGAGCGGATTTCCACTTGCAGGCTGCCAAAGGTGGCGACCTGCTCAACACGGGCGAAGGCCGTCATGCTATGAACCTGGGCAATGGCCATAAGGGTTCCTTTGTTGATGATGTTTTCATCCAGTCTACCTGATATCCCATGCCATACGCTGACAGACGTGTAGAATACGGCCAACTGAGTTTGGCTATTTTTTTATTGATGACGATGAGAGGTGCTATGCGTCCTGATGTTGTTCGCCCCAGCGGCCGTGCCGCCGACCAACTGCGTGAAATCCGCTTGACCCGTGACTACACCCGCCATGCGGAAGGTTCGGTACTGGTCGAGTTTGGCGATACCAAGGTGCTGTGTAATGCCAGCGTGGAAGCGGGTGTGCCGCGCTGGCTGCGCGGCAAGAACCAGGGGTGGATCACTGCTGAGTACGGTATGCTGCCGCGGGCGACCCATTCCCGCAGTGGCCGCGAAGCGACCCGCGGCAAGCAGGGCGGCCGAACTCTGGAAATCCAGCGCCTGATCGGCCGCAGCCTGCGGGCTGCCGTGAATCTGAAGAAACTGGGCGAGTTCACCATTACGGTGGATTGCGACGTTATTCAGGCCGATGGTGGCACCCGCACTGCGTCCATTACCGGTGGCTGTGTCGCCCTGGTAGATGCCATTCGCCATCTGCAACGCGAAAAGAAGATCAAGGGTGACCCCTTCAAGCAGATGGTCAGCGCCATTTCTGTGGGTATCTATAAAGGCGTCCCGGTACTTGATCTGGATTACCCGGAAGACAGCAAGGCCGATACCGACCTGAACGTGGTCATGACTGAAAAAGGCGAGATGATTGAAGTACAGGGAACCGCAGAAGCCGGCGCTTTCAATCGCGCTGAGCTGAACGCCATGCTCGACCTGGCAGAAAAAGCAGGCGATGAGCTGCGTATGCATCAGCGTGAAGCACTGGGAGTTTGTGAATAGGCGTGAGGCGTGAGGCGTGAGGCGTGAGGCGTGAGGCGTGAGGCGTGAGGCGTGAGGCGTGAGCAGAGTAAAATAGATAAAACAAAAGGCCAGCATTCGCTGGCCTTTTGAATATTACACGCATGCATGGCGATGCAGGGAAGTGAGTGCTTACAGCGCCAGGTCGTATTCGACAATCAGCGGTGCGAACTCTGAGAACCTTGCCTCATAGTCAATCCAGGCATCCACCACATGGCGGCGGAAATTGGGGCCGACCAACTGATAGTCAATCCGCCAGCCTTCCTGGCGCCCACGAGGCACCTCCTGGTCAAGCTTAGGCCACCAGGTATATTCACCCGCGTCGCGATTGATCTCGCGGAAGGTGTCGATAAACCCAGTGGGGCCAAGCACATGATCCATCCAGGCGCGCTCTTCCGGGCGGAAACCGGATGTCAGCTGGTTATCCGACCAGTTGGCCAGGTCGATCGTCTTGTGGGCGATATGCCAGGTGCCACAGATGATATACTCCCGGCGCTTACGGGCCATTTTACTCAGGTATTCCTGATATTGCTCCATGAACGCCTGTTTGGCTTTCTGGTCGCTGCCATCCGGCATCAGGAAGGTAGCAATACTGAAGCGGTCGTAATCCGCCTGCAGGAAGCGCCCTTCATGGTCACACTGCGGAAACCCGAGGCCGTACATGATCGCCTTGGGAATCTTGCGGCAATACAGTGCCACACCAGCAAAACCATCCTCCTCCGCATCCAGGAAGTAGCCTTCGTAACCTTCCGGATAGAGAATATGGTCGCTTAATTCGAAACTTTTCGCCTTGATGTTCTGCACGCAGACCACGTCGGCATCCTGCTGAGCCAGCCAGTCCAGGAAGCCACGATCGACGGCATCACGAATACCATTGACATTGATGCTGGCAATTTTCATAGATCGTCCCTTTAGCGTCGCTGCTGTATGATACCCGACGTTTCGATGTTTGAGTAAATCCCCCACAAAAAATCGCGAGGATTATCGTGTCTGCCTCTCTACAATCGTATCAACGCGACTTCATTGCCTTTGCTATTGAGCAGGGCGTGCTCAAGTTTGGCGAATTCACCCTGAAATCCGGTCGCGTCAGCCCGTATTTTTTCAATGCCGGCCTGTTTCAGACCGGCGGCGCCCTGGCCAGGCTCGGGCGCTTCTACGCCCAGGCGATTGTCGATAGCGGCCTCAAGGCCGATGTGCTGTTTGGCCCCGCCTATAAAGGCATTCCACTCGCTGCTGTGACAGCAGCGGCGCTGGCTGATCACCATGACCTTGATATGCCTTACGCCTTTAACCGTAAGGAAGCCAAGACCCACGGCGAAGGCGGCAATACCGTGGGTGCGCCGCTGACGGGTGATATACTGATTATTGATGATGTTATCACTGCAGGCACGGCCATTCGTGAAGTCATGACCCTCATCGAACACAGCGGTGCCCGAGCGGGCGGCGTCATTATCGCCCTGGATCGCCAGGAACGTGGTCAGGGCGAGCAAAGCGCCATCCAGGAAGTCGAGACCACTTTCGGTATGCCGGTTGTCAGTATCGTTACTCTGGCACAGGTACTGACCTACCTGGAAGAGCAGGCAGAACCGGACATGCAGGTGCATGCCAAAGCCATTCGTGCTTATCGCGCTGAGTACGGTAGTGAATGATTACCTAGCTGGGGGCGGCGGCGCCAGCAAAGCCTAACTGGCGCCAGGCCTCGTAGCTGACCAGCGCCACGGCATTAGACAGGTTAAGGCTGCGATTATTAGGCTGCATGGGAATCAGTAACTTGTTTTCATTGGCAATCAAGGCATGGGCCTGCTCCGATAATCCGCCTGTTTCAGAACCAAACAGCAACACATCGCCCGCGCCAAAAGAGGCCTCGCTATAATAGCGGGTGCCACGGGTTGTCAGCGCCCACAGGGTTCGCCCATGCATCGCCTCCAGAAAGGCAGTGATATTGGCATGACAGCACACATTGGCCAGGTCGCGGTAATCAAGCCCGGCGCGACGCAGCTTTTTCTCTTCCAGATCAAACCCTAGCGGCTCGATCAAATGGAGCCGACAACCATTGTTGGCCGCCAGGCGCATAATGTTACCCGCATTCGGCGCCATTTTTGGCTCAAACAGCGCGATGTCAAACATTGGTTCTTCCAGACATTGGTTCGCCTTCCACATGAAAAGGATGCATTCTGCCATGAACCCCGCCATTGCCCAACGCTTGCGAAACCTCAACCCACGCCAGCAGGAAGCAGTGCGCTATATCGATGGCCCCTGCCTGGTGCTGGCAGGAGCGGGGTCTGGCAAAACCAGCGTGATCACCACCAAGATTGCCTATCTGGTACAGGAGTGCGGCATGAGCGCGCGCCGCATTGCTGCCGTGACCTTTACCAATAAAGCCGCCCGGGAAATGAAAGAGCGGGTCGGAAACATGCTTCAGGGCAAGGAAGGCCACGGACTGACGGTCTCAACCTTTCACACTCTGGGGCTGAATATCATTCGCTCAGAGCTGAAAACCCTGGGCTACAAACCAGGCTTTTCACTGTTTGACCCGGAAGATGCCAAGGCACTGCTACGCGATCTGATGAACAAGGACGCCCAGGTAGATGCCGAACAGATCAACGCGGTGCAGGGCAAGATTTCCCAGTGGAAAAATGATCTGGTGCTGCCTAGTGACGCGCTCTCCTTGGCTGGCGATGACGACGAGCATTTTGCCGCCCGAGTCTATGAAGCCTATGTGCGCCACCTGAAAGCCTACAATGCGGTGGATTTTGATGACCTGATTCTGCTGCCAGTAGTGCTGTTACAGCGCGACCCGGAAGCCCTGGCCCGCTGGCGGCGCAAGATTCATTACATGCTGGTGGATGAGTATCAGGACACCAACGTTTCCCAGTACCTGCTGGTAAAACTGCTGATGGCCGAACGGGCGACCTTCACCGTGGTGGGCGATGATGATCAGTCCATCTATGCCTGGCGCGGCGCGCGGCCGGAGAACCTGATCACCCTGGGCGAAGATTTTCCGCGTTTGAAAGTCATCAAACTGGAGCAGAACTACCGTTCCACAGGCACGATTCTGCGCGCCGCCAATACGCTGATCGCCAACAACCCCCACGTCTATGAAAAGACCCTGTGGTCAGATATGGGCGACGGTGCGGCTATTCGCGTTGTCGTCAATCGCCATGAGGAAGCCGAAGCCGAACGGGTCGCCAGCGAAATTCTCACCCGGCGCATCAAGGAAAAGTCCGA
>JBNJGW010000110.1:0-6110 GCA_051748005.1 Pseudomonadota bacterium
TCAACTGAACAACGCTGCAAAGGATGTATGACAGCATCCATCAGGAGGTGGTAAATGGCCAATTGTGCGAGAGTCAACGGACACTGCAAGCGTTGCGAAGAAGGTGAGCTGCCTTTCGGTTTTTCCATGGCTTTTCAACCGATTGTCGATGTCGCTGACAGGGAGATTCATGCCTATGAAGCCTTGGTGCGCGGTCTTAGCAATGAATCAGCCTTTTCCATTCTCAACCAGGTGACCGACAAGCTGCTCTATCGCTTTGATCAGGCTTGTCGTGTCAAGGCAATAGAACTAGCAAGCCAGCTTGGCATGCAAAAGCCGCTCTCGATCAACTTCCTGCCCAATGCTGTCTACGAGCCCGAAGCCTGTATCCAAGCCACTCTGGAAGTGTCGAAACGGGTAGGCTGGCCAATGGATCAGCTGATTTTTGAAATCACTGAAACTGAAAAGGTCCGCAACCGCCAGCATATCAAGGATATTGTGGATGCCTATAAGTCGATGGGCTTTTCTGTTGCATTGGATGACTTCGGGACGGGCTTCGCCAATCTGGATCTGCTTACCACCTTGCTGCCCGATAAGCTGAAGATTGATCGCCAGCTGGTTATGAACTGCGATCACGATATCCGTCGTCAGGCCATGCTCAGAGCATTGATTACCATGGCAGAAAAACTGGATACGACGCTGATAGCAGAAGGGGTGGAAACCGTCGAAGAGGCGCGTTGGCTGCTGCTGGCGGGCATTAACCTACAGCAAGGATTCTTTTTTGCCCGCCCAGCGTTTGAAAAGGTGGTTACTGATGTAACGGCTGGATTGGATAAAGTCTATGAGTCAGCCGGTGCCAGGGTCGGAGTCAGGGTATGAAGTGCTACCCGTTGAGCGCTCTTCTGTCGCTCCCAGCTGACTAATGTCCTTATATTGCAGGCAGACCCGGTTGCGGCCGCTTTGTTTGGCGCGATAAAGAGCAATATCGGCACGTGCCAGAGCACCATCAGGCCGATTGTCGTAGGCATAAAGCCTATCAGCGCCAATACTGGTGGTAATACAGACAGTTTTTCCTTCGGCCTTAATCTGCAGTGCCTCGATGCTGGCACGGATCTTTTCTGCTACATGGAGACAGCCTTGCGGGTCGGTGTCTGGTAGTAGAATGGCAAATTCTTCGCCACCCAGACGGCCAAAAACATCATTTTCGCGCAGTTCTTCGCTGATGGTGTTGGCAAATGCCGCAAGGATTTCATCGCCGATGATGTGCCCATAGGTGTCATTGACCTGCTTGAAGTGGTCGATATCCAGCATCAGGATGCCCACTGAGTAATCAGGGCTGCGTTTTACCCGGCCATACTCGTGGTTCATGGTGCTCATAAAGCTGCGCCGGTTGAGCAGGCCGGTCAAAGGGTCGTGCATGGCCAGCATGCGGAGCTTTTCCTCCATGGCCTTCCGCTCTGAAATATCCTGCTGAATACCTACCATCCGTTCAGGGTTACCCGCATTATCCCAGTTGACCAAATGGCCGGATGCGTACTGCCAGACCCAGTGCCCCTGCTTGTGCTGAAGGCGAAACTCGTTCTGATAGCGAACGGTTGCATCATTCAGGTGTTGACTTAATGTGGCATGAAACGCCTGTTGATCGTCAGGATGAAT
This sequence comes from Pseudomonadota bacterium, assembly GCA_051748005.1. Lineage (GTDB taxonomy): Bacteria > Pseudomonadota > Gammaproteobacteria > Pseudomonadales > Halomonadaceae > Vreelandella. Next base: position 1,636 of record JBNJGW010000110.1, read on the forward strand.
GCGCGCCATCCACTCCTGGCTGTTGACAGGTGCATCGGGGTCGTGGCGGCTGAACCCCAGGTTGTTAAGCAGACGTTCGCTATAAAAGCAGGCGCCCGTTTTGATGTTCCATTCCCAGACCCCCAGATCGCCTCCCTCAATGGCGGCTGTCATCAATTCTTCTGATTGATGTAAGCGGTGCTCCAGTTGATGGCGCTCAATAGCATAGTGCATGGCGCGTAGCAGGCCATCTGATTCGAGCTGATTCTTGATCAGGTAGTCCTGAGCACCGGCTTCCAGTGCCTTGAGCGAAAAATGCATATCGTCTCGGCCGGTCAGTACAATGATCGGGGTGTTGCGAGCCATGCTTTTGCAGCGCTGGACAGTTTCGAGCCCGCTGGAGTCAGGCAGATCGAGGTCAAGCAGGATAACATCGGCGGTTGTCGATGCGTTTTCAAGGTGTTGGCCAAGTGCGTCAAGGCTCTTTACCCACGCTATCTGGTGTTCAGTGCCGCTGAATCTGAGGCTGTGACGAACCAGCCCGGCATCTCCGTCTTCGTCTTCTATGAGAATGATGGCAAGCGTTTGCATCTTCACTTCCTTGGATTGAGGCTAGGGCCTGTTGCCAGATCATAAGGGCAGTCAATTAAAGCCGTTCATAAGTGGTATGTTGTAACCCCTTAGTAACAGAGCACTCCGCTGGTTTCGGTCTGCATTCGACAACCAAATCGACAGTTCTCTGACTACGTTACCAATTATATTTTAACACAAAGTAACTTTCTGTCACCCTTTGGTGTGTAAGCATTGATCTCTATGGCGTAGACAATCGTCGAGTATCAAGGATCGGCTATTAGGTTAGTAAGCAGGATATATTCACCAGACTCAAAGAACAGTGAACGCACAGATGTCAAAAAATTGGCTCAATGTCAGTGGCATTGCTGGGGGAGACGCGTAAAAAAGGAACTTCTACCCGTTTGGGCACCGTCTCGCCCTTTAACAGGCGTACAGCCAGCTCGGCACCCTCCTGGCCACCGGTGGGGTAGGTAAAGCTAAGTGACTGCTGGCCACTGAGCAAGGCATCACGGGCACTGCGGATATAATCAATACCTACAATAGGTAGGCTGGAAGGATCAATGCCTGCTTGCGTCAGGGCCATACGGGCGCCTTCCGCCATACTGTCACTTTGTGCAAAGATGGCCTCAAAGGCAACCTGGTTGTCCAGTACTTCGCGCACAGCCCGTATGCTGTCAGCACGCAGGTAATTGGCCACCCTGGTGACTACCTGGATATCGGGATAAGCGGCCATGGCCGCCATAAATCCTTGCGTACGTTCAGTGGTAACGCTGGCGCCAGGCACGCCCTGGAGCATAAGGACATTGCCCGTGCCGTTGATGACTTCACCAATAAACTCACCGGCCTGCTGGCCGATCAGTTCGTTCTGCCCATGGACGAAACTGGTGTAGCTGTCTCCCTGTATACCACGCGAAAGCAATATGACTGGCGTGCCCTGAGCGTCAATGCGGCTGATAATCTCGCTTAACACGGCTTCCGAACGAGGGCTGGTGATCAGTACATCGACGCTGTCAGCCAGCTCGCGAATCTGTTGAGCCTGCAGGGCAATACTGCCTTGGCCGTCGGTAACGGTGAATTCGATGTCCGGGTAGTCGGCCAGCCCATTCTCAACGTCTTTAACCTGCATCAGGCGCCAGTCATTGGCCAGGGTATCCTGGGCAAAGCCTACTCGGCCAGCCACAGTCTCTACAGCGTTTCTGTCCGTTGGTTCAGCTGCTGTCTGGGCGGGCACAAAGACTGCCCAAAACAGTATCAGGGGATAGACATGCCGCTTGAGGGTATAAAGAAACATAGTTGGCCTCTGGCGTTGGGAACAAATGGCGGAGGGCAAACAGCCTTGCCACTATCGTTAATATCCAAGTTATAAACTAGCGGCAGAGGGTGAGTTTGTTAATATTGAATTGATGCTTTTAGTGTCGGTCATTCATGACACCGAAAAATTGCTGGTACAAGTGCAGATCCACTCACATGCTAGAATCCATGTTTTCTGGGGTCGCCCAGGATGCTCTGGCAGGTTATATTCTGTGAGTTATGCCTTTATAAGCCATGCTTGATGGCTCAGTGGCCATGAGTTCTGATTTAACAGGAGTTGATATGCCGGTTTATACCAATATCGAAGATCTGCGCCGCCGCTATGTGCGTCGTACCCCCAAGATGTTTTACGACTACGCGGAATCCGGCAGCTGGACCGAGCAGACCTTTCGCGAGAACACCAGCGATTTCCAGCATATCCATCTCAAACAGCGGGTTGCGGTGGACATGGCGGGGCGTTCCACCAAAAGCCAGATGATTGGCGAGGATGTGGCCATGCCGGTGGCACTTGCGCCGGTAGGCTTGACCGGCATGCAGTCCGCCGACGGTGAGATCAAGGCCGCACGGGCCGCGGAAAAGTTTGGCGTGCCGTTCACGCTCTCCACGATGTCGATCTGTTCCATTGAAGATGTCGCTGAACACACCACCAAGCCGTTCTGGTTTCAGGTCTATACGCTTAAAGATGACGACTTCATGCGCCGCCTTTTCGAGCGTGCCAAGGCGGCCAAGTGTTCGGCGATTGTGGTAACGGTCGATCTGCAGCTGCTCGGCCAGCGCCACAAGGATATCAAGAACGGGCTTTCCGCTCCGCCCAAGCTGACGGTTCGCTCGATTGCCAACATGGCCACCAAGGTGCCCTGGGGGCTTGAAATGCTGCAAACCAAGCGCCGCTCCTTTGGCAACATCGTCGGGCATGCCAAGGGTGTTACCGACCCTTCCTCGCTGTCGACCTGGACAGCGGAAGCCTTTGATGTCTCGCTGGACTGGAAGCGCATTGCCCAGTTCAAGGAGTGGTGGGGCGGCAAACTGATCGTCAAGGGCATCATGGACCCCATTGATGCCAAGCGGGCCGTCGAAATTGGTGCTGATGCCATCATCGTTTCCAACCACGGCGGCCGTCAACTGGATGGCGCCGTCAGTTCGATCCGCATGCTCCCCGCCATTATGGATGCAGTGGGTGACGATATCGAGGTGCATCTCGATTCCGGTATCCGCTCTGGCCAGGATGTGCTCAAGGCACTGGCGCTCGGCGCCAAGTCAACCTACATTGGCCGCGCCTTTACCTATGGCCTGGGGGCTGCCGGTGAAGCAGGCGTTACCAAGGCACTGGAAATCATCCATAAAGAGTTGGATACCACCATGGGGCTATGTGGCGAAACCGACGTGAAAAATCTCGGTGAGCACAACCTCTACGTTCCCCAAGGCTTTGGTGACCCGACCGTCAAGCTGTAGATGATGGTAATCCTGGGGTTGAAGGCGCAAAAGCATATTCTGTATGAAAGAGCTGCCATAATGGGCAGCCCTTTCAGTATTTTCCCTTTTTCAGCTCACTTATTGATGTGAAGGCCATGCTTGTGTACCGCCTGGGTGTTGGCCAATTAGGTTGGTAGTAAAACATTAACCTAATTGAAGTAATTATTACCCAGAACTGAAACTAATCAAAGTTAATGTTGCAGCCTCATCCACTTGTTGAGGCTATCCCGATGCTTCGTTGCATAACTCCCCTCGCCCTGGCCACTGCGGTACTGGCAACACCTGCTGTTGCCCAGGATGTCACTCAGACAGAAAACGACTGGTTCACTGCCGGTCAGGCACGTATTCAGGCCGAACTTGCCAAGCAGGCCAACACCAACACTGCCAAGAACGTCATCCTGATGATCGCTGACGGCAACGGCGTCGGCACCAACTACGCCACTCGCTTGTTCATGGGTCAGCAGGAAGGCGGTTTGGGCGATGATTTTGTCATGCCCTATGAGGAATTCCCCAATCTGGCGCTGGCCAAGACCTATAACGTCAACGCCCAGACCCCGGACAGTGCCGGTACTGGTACTGCCATGATGAGCGGCGTCAAGACCAAGGCGGGCATCATTGGCGTCAACGAAAACGTTGATCGTGGCGATTGCTCCACGCTGCCCGGCAATGAAGTCACCAGCATCACTGAAATCATGCATGGCATGGGCAAGTCTGCTGGCTTCGTCAGTACGGCGCGGGTCACCCACGCAACGCCTGCCTCGGTTTATGCCAAGACCGTTGACCGTAATTTCGAAGACGACTCTCAGTTACCTGAAGGCTGCGACACCCAGAAAGATATTGCCACTCAGCTGATTGACGCCATGGAAGCCGGTCTGGTTTCTGTTGCTATGGGCGGTGGTTACCGTCACTTTGTACCTGCCGGTGAAGAGCTGCCGGTTGGTGGTACTGGTCGTCGTACTGATGACATCAACCTGATCGAGCGCGCCACTGAGTTGGGTGCCTACCATGCCCATAATGACGAATCGTTTGCCAATGCGCCTGTCGACGGCACGCCGCTGCTGGGTCTGTTTGAAAGCTCGCACATGATGTACTCAGCCGACCGCTTTGACGAGCCGTCACTGGCTGACATGGCCGAAGCC
>JBNJGW010000111.1:0-5895 GCA_051748005.1 Pseudomonadota bacterium
CAGTATTATGTTCCCCCTACCAGTAAGTGGCCGATCATTGCCGTGGTAGTGATAGGCAGTACCGCCATTGGTGCCGGTTCCCTGATGAGCTATGGAACGGGCATGCCGTTTTTGGTGGTAGGGCTGGTGGGGATTGCTCTGGTGATGGCGGGCTGGTTCAGGGATGTAGTCAATGAATCCATGGGCGGGCTCTACGACAGCCAGATGGATCGCTCCTTCCGCCAGGGAATGGCCTGGTTCATCTTCTCGGAAGTGATGTTCTTTGCGGCCTTTTTCGGGGCGCTTTTCTATGTCCGGGTATTTGCCGTGCCCTGGCTGGATGGCGAGGGCGCCAAGGGGGTTACTGCGCTGCTGTGGCCGGAGTTCACCGCCAGCTGGCCCTTGATGGATACCCCGGACCCGAGCATTGGCGGGCCGTGGGAAGTCGTTAACCCGTGGAAGTTACCGCTGATCAACACCCTGATCCTGGTGACTTCCAGTGTAACCCTGACCATTGCCCATCATGCGCTGAAAGCGGGCGACCGACCCAGGCTGCGCCAGTGGCTGATCGTTACCTTGCTGTTGGGGCTGGTGTTTCTGGTGGTTCAGGGCGTTGAGTATGTGGAAGCCTGGAACCACCTGGGCCTGACGCTGCAAGCGGGTATCTACGGCTCGACCTTTTTTATGCTGACAGGGTTTCATGGCCTCCACGTCACCATTGGTGCCATTGTGCTGGCGGTGCTGCTGATCCGCGTGCTGAAAGGCCATTTCAGCGCTGATAACCACTTTGCCTTCGAAGCCGGTGCCTGGTACTGGCACTTTGTGGATGTGGTCTGGATTGGCCTCTTTCTGTTTGTCTATGTTTTCTGAAATAGGTTTTCTGAGATCTGTTTTCTAAAGCCGCTCAGCCTAGCTGAGCTGGTCCTGGGAAAACCCATAGATCAACAGCAGCATCAGCACCACGGCCAGGGTGATGCGCAGTTTCAGAGAGGTCAGCGTACGTCTGGAACTGGAGGCATCCTTGAGCAGAAAACCGGCGCCTGCCGCCAGGCTGGCCAGCATGGCGATAAAGGTAAGGGCGATCAGGAGCTTTAGCATGTTCAACTCCACAGCGCTGAAGCGCAGAAATGGCAGGGCATTCAGTCGACCAAATAACCGCCGCCAGGTCAAACGCCTTGTCAGCCTGACATGCTGGTGGATGCTATGGGTGAGCCTGACGCTGGCGGGGCTATTGCTGGCCAATTGGCAGTGGCAGCGGGCCGCAGAGAAAACTCAGTTGATCGCTCAGCAAGCCGCTACTGAAAGGCTGCACAACCCCCAGGTGGTTCCCGCCAATCTGGCCAAGGTAACGCTCTCTGGCTACTTTCTGGGCGAACAGACCCTATGGCTGGATAACCGGGTGCTGGAAGGGCAGGTCGGGGTCGCGGTACTGACGCCCTTCGTGGCGGATAGCGGCCACTGGTGGCTTGTTCAGCGCGGTTTTATGCCCACAGTCGTCGATCGCAGCGTCGAGCCGGAGGTCAGCACGCCGCAGGGGCCACAGGAAATCAGCGGTGTCTGGCAGCATCTTCAGTCAGGCAATCTGGTGCTGGGGGACAACCGCGAAGGTAACCGTTTGCAGTCGATTGCGCTAAGCCCCTGGCAAGCGCTGACGCAACCGCATTTTCAGGGCGTGCTGCACCAGAATGCCGGCGAGGGCAAGCTGGCCAGCTGGTGGAAGCCCAGCCAGATGCCTCCCGAGCGGCACATCGGCTATGCCGTTCAGTGGCTCTTGCTGGCGCTTTTGGCGTTGGTGATGGGCGTGGTCGGGCACCGGGTGCTTTATCAAGACAAGCCTCACAACCCTCGAGGGGAGAGAGTATGAAAGCAAAGCTGCAGCTTATTGTGCTGATCGTGGTGCTGGGGGCGCCCGTGCCGGTTGCCTGGGCGATGCTGCACTGGCAGGTCGGTATCCCACAGAGCGATGTGGCCCGGGGGGAGCTGGATCATCAGCTGCCGCCCTTGAACCAGTGGCCGCTGGAATGGCAGGCCAGCAATGAGCGCTGGTCACTGGTGTGGAGCGCACCGCAAGCCTGTGCCACCGACTGCCAGGCTCAGGCGGACCAATGGTGGCGGATGCACAGAGCCTTGGGGCGCAAAGCAATCCGGGTAGAGCGCCTGCGCCTGAGTGAGCAGCAACATAAGGTATTGCCGGGAGAGGCCAATCTGCAATGGAAAGGCAGCCCGCCCTCATGGGTGGAGGACTTTCAGGTCTGGCTGGTCGACCCTCAGGGCATCGTAGTGACCCGCTATGCGGCGCTCCCTGACATAGAGGATGTGCATAAGGATCTGGCGCGTTTGCTAAAACGCAACCCGGAGTAACCGCCGGAAAACCATATATTCGGAAAAAGCATACCCGGATAACAATAACAAGGGGTCGCTATGATGATAGCTGACAGCAATCTTCAGGAACGTGATCGCCATACTGTTCAACGGGCCTTGCAGCTGGCCGGGCTTGGTGTGGGTTTTACCTTTGTGGTCATTCTGGTAGGTGTCTGGACGCGCCTGGTGGATGCCGGGCTGGGTTGCCCGGACTGGCCCGGCTGCTATGGTGCCCTGGTGGTGCCGGATGCCGAGCGCGCCGCCGGGTTCGCACCGGATGCGCCGCTGGATGCCTTCAAGGCCTGGGTTGAAATGTTCCATCGCTATATTGCTTCCGGCCTGGGGCTGGTAGCTCTGGCGCTGGCCTGGCTGGGGTGGCGCAATCGGCATATCCCCGGCTATCCGCTGCTGGCAAGCTTTATACTGCTTGGCCTTATCTGCCTGCAGGGAGCTTTTGGCGCCTGGACGGTCACCCTCCAACTCTGGCCCCAGGTTGTCACCCTGCACCTGATGGGCGGCTTTAGCGTCCTGGCCGCTTTTTTCTGGCTATATCGCCGCCTCAAAGCCTGCCGCGACAGCCACCCGCCCAGCCTGAGGCTGCCTGGCCTCTGGTGGCTGGTGGTAGCGTTGCTTGCCTTGCAGGTGGCGCTCGGAGGGTGGACATCCAGCAATTATGCCGGCGTGGCCTGCAGCGGGTTTCCAACCTGTAACCACCAGTGGTGGCCTGAGTATATGGATTTCAATGAAGGCTTCCACCTGACCCAGGAGGTCGGGCCCAATTATCTGTACGGCCAACTGCACGCCGGGGCACGCACCGCCATTCATTACACCCATCGCCTTGGGGCACTTCTGCTGGGGGTGGGGCTTTTGGCCCTGGCGCTACGTTATAGAAACCACGCTCAGGCGCGCCACTGGCTGGGCGTGGCGCTGGGTGCCTATCTGCTGCAGATCTCACTGGGCATCATTCTGGTGCTCAACGCCTTGCCGCTCTCGGTGGCGCTGTTGCACACCGCGGGCGCGGCCGTGCTGATGCTGCTGTTGCTGCATAGCGGCTGGGCGCTCGGTAATCGTCAATCCACACCGCAGGTCTTTGCTGACAGGAAGGTGGTTCATGCGTAATACAGGACTGGTAATAGATCCAAAGCAGGAACTGGCAGCGTACTTAAACCTGGCCAGAGACTATTTTGAACTGGGTAAGCCTCGCGTGGTGCTGGTGATGCTGGTGTGTGCCGCTGTTGGCATGGCGCTGGCCGTGCCTGGGCTGCCGGATATCTGGCTGGCCATGACCGGTTTGGTCGGTATTGGCCTGGCGGCAATGGGCGCGGCGGCCTTCAACCACCTGCTGGATCGGCGGCTTGACAAGCTGATGCTGAGAACCTCCCGGCGCCCGGTGGCAGAAGGCCGGATTGGTGACTGGCAGGCGGCAGCCTATGCCTGTCTGCTGTCGTTAGCGGGCTTGGGGCTTCTGTGGAGTGAAGTCAATCCGCTGACCGCCATACTGACCGCATCAGCACTCTTGGGCTACGCGGTGATATACACCGCTTTTCTGAAACACGCCACGCCGCAGAACATCACCATTGGCGGTCTGGCCGGGGCATCACCGCCCCTGCTGGGCTGGACGGCCATGACCGGCCAGCTAAGCCCGGATGCCTTGCTGCTGGTGCTGATCATTTTTGCCTGGACGCCCCCGCATTTCTGGGCATTGGCCATCCACAAGCGCGAAGAATACGCCGCTGCCGGTGTGCCAATGCTGCCGGTCACCCACGGTAACAGCTTCACCCGCCTGCAGCTTTGGCTGTACGGCTGGTTGACGGTGGCCGCCACGCTTCTGCCATTCGCGACGGGAATGAGCGGCTGGGTCTATCTGCTTGGAGTCATAGGTCTCAACGGCCGGTTCATGTACTGGAACTGGAAAGTCTGGCGCGGCGATGATCCCAAGGCTCCGCTGGCCGCCTTCTGGTTTTCCATCCGCTACATCATGTATCTGTTTGGCTGGCTGCTGCTGGATCATTATCTGGCCCTGATGGGCTAATCACTTGAGGGACCCTTATGCGGCGCTCATCCATCGCTATTGTCATCGCCACGGTGCTGATATTGGGTGCCGCCGCAGGCTGGGGCGCCTACTATTTCAAACCGGCCCCCCGCCTGCCGGATTCCCTGACTCTCACCACCCTGGATGGCCAAACGGTTAACCTGAAAGACTTTCAGGGCCAGCCCCTGGTGATCAACTTCTGGGCAAGCTGGTGCACCTTTTGCCGACGTGAAATGCCGATGCTCGAAAAGTATGCACAATACGACGGCCTGACCATGGTGTTGATCAATCAGGGTGAAACGCTTCAGGTCATTGACGATTACATGCAAAGCACCCGGGTCCGCTTTGAGCATAGCCTGCTGGACCCTGTTTACACCGCCCAGCAGGCCTTGCAAGTGCGCGGTATTCCAACCACTCTCTTCTATGATGCCGACGGCCGTCTGGTTGACCAGCACGCCGGTGAGCTGGAGGATGGCCAGTTGGCACGCTTCGTGCAGCGCTATCTTGATTAAACTATCCCTATCGATAAGGCCACCTCATGCTGTTCAATACCTGGCTGCTGTACCTGGTAGCCTGCATCGGTTTGTCACTTTCGCCGGGGCCAAACAGCCTGCTGGCTCTGACCCATGGGGCACTCCACGGCAGCCGTAAAACCCTGTTTACCATTGCTGGGGGTGCCACCGGGTTTTTCCTGGTTATTGCCCTGTGCCTTTTCGGTATCGGGGCGCTGGTCAAATCCTCGATCGTCTGGCTGACGGTGCTCAAGTGGGTCGGGGGGGCTTATCTGGTCTGGCTAGGGATTCAGGTCTGGCGGTCACCGCCGATCAGCGGCGATCTGGCCGTCAATACGCACCTGACCAAGGGTTGGCAGCTTTATCGCCAAGGCGCGCTTTCTTCCATCACCAATCCCAAGGTGCTGCTTTTTTTCAGCGCTTTTCTGCCTCAGTTTATTGATCCGCAACGCAGCCTGTTGGTGCAGTTCTTTATTCTGGCAGGCACCTTTGTGCTGATCGAATGCCTGGTGGAAGGCCTGCTGGCCAATATGGCCAACCGTATTCGTCACTGGCTGAAGAAGGTTGGCCGCGGTTTCAACCGTACCTGCGGCGGGGTGTTTATGGCCATCGGTGCGGCTTTACCGCTTAGAGGGTAAGAAGCCGGGCATAGATGTTTTGTCCCGCGAAGCAGACATAATGATTGCTATACCGATCAGCACCACAGCAGACCCTCAATAGAAATCAGTCAGTGCCTGATCGATCACATCCGTATCCGCCAGTGTCTGAGAGTCTGGCGAAGCAAATGCCGTGGTCGTTGCCTAACGTTGCGAGTGCCTGACGGGTATATCAGTTGCTCACAGGCCGCTACCCCAGAGTGATGTTGATCACCACCAGCATCATCAGGGCGCCGACGGCGGGCCAGGGGCTGCGCAGCACTACGCCGAACAGGGTCAAGGGGATGAGCACTGTCAGGCCTGCCATCAGGTGGGGGAATTCGGCCAGGCCGCTTTGGGACATGCTGAACAGGTA
>JBNJGW010000112.1:0-5857 GCA_051748005.1 Pseudomonadota bacterium
CTGGTGCTGTATCAGATCGGCGCGCTGGCGGCGATCTGCCGGGCGGAAGGCACCGAACTCAGCTACGTCAAACCCCACGGCGCCCTGTACAACGACAAGGCACGCAGTGAAGAGATCTTTACCGCCGTGGCCAAGGCAGTGGTCGCCTTTGACCCCAAGCTGCCCTTGATGACGCTGGCCATCCGCGACACCTCCCGCCTTAGACAGCTGGCCGAGGCGCAGGGCATTACCCTGCTGCTGGAAGCCTTTGCCGACCGTGGCTACGATGAAAATGGGCATCTGCTGTCGCGCCGCCTGCCGGGGGCCGTTCATCACGACCCGGATACCATCATTGAGCAGGCGCGGCGAATTGCTCAGGGCGAGGCGCTGACCGCCAGCGATGGCAGCGATCTGATACTCGAAGCGGATGCCCTGTGTGTGCACGGTGATAACGCCGAATCGGTGGCCTCGGTGCGCCGGATTCGCGAGATGCTGGAGACGCTATGACCATGGCTCAGCCCTTGCCCCGATTGGAGCGCGCTGGTCTGGATGGCTGGATGGTGCGCCTGTTCGAGCACATCGACGATAGCAATCTGCCCTGGCTGACGGCTCTGGCCCATGACTGTGAAGTCGCCTTTGGCTCAGCGCTGGTTGATCTGGTGCCCTCCTACACCACCCTGCTGGTGGTGTTTGACCCAGCCCAGCTGGCCCCAAAGGCCGCGCGCCAGACGCTGACTCAACTGCTTACTAACTTAAGCCCGCAGGAAAACGCCACTGAAGGCAAGCTTCACGATATTCCCACCTGGTATGACGAAAACGTAGGGCCGGATACTGAACGGGTGGCAGCGCTCTCTGGGCTGTCGACTGAACAAGTGATCGAACGCCATGTTCAGCAGGAGTACCGCGTGTTCGCGCTGGGTTTTGCGCCGGGGTTTGCCTTTATGGGGCTGCTTGACCCGGCGCTTCATTGCCCGCGCCTGGATACACCGCGCCAGCGGGTGCCGGCGGGCAGCGTGGCAATTGCCGGTCAGCAGACAGCAGCCTACCCCAGCGTCACCCCCGGCGGCTGGAACCTGATTGGGCGCACCGCCGTCAGGCTGTTTGACCGCCAGCGCGAAGGCTTCAGCCTGCTCAGAGTGGGCGACCGGGTACGTTTTGTCAGTATCGACCGCGCCCGCTTTGAAGCTGACGGCGGCGACACCACGCCGCTTAAGGCAGCACCCAGCCAACAGGAGGCACGCCGCTGATGAGTACGCTGATTGAAAAAGGCCTGGATGGCCTGCGCGTGACCCGCGCCGGGCCGCTGGCGCTGTTGCAGGATGCCGGGCGTTTTGGCGTTCGCCACCTGGGCGTGACCCAGGGCGGCCCCGTCGACCTGCATGCCTGGGCCTGGGCCAACCACCTGGCCGCTAACGCCTGGGGCACCACGGCGCTGGAAGTGACCTTTGGCGGGCTGGAGCTGGTAGCGGAACGGGCAATGACCCTGGCCATCACCGGCGCCGACCTCGGCGCCCAGCATAACCAGCAACCGGCCCCCTACTGGCAGGCATTCCAGGTCAAACCAGGCGACACCCTGAGCTTTGCCACCCCAATAAACGGGCTGCGCAGCTACCTGGCCGTAGCGGGCGGCTTGCATGGTGAAGCGGTAATGGGCAGCACAGCCTGCGTGGTACGCGAACAGCTGGGAGGAATCGACGGCCTGGGCCACCCCTTACGTGAGGGTGACCGCCTGATGGTGCAGAAAGCCACCCGTCAGGCGCGTGAGTCATCGGCCACTGCGCCGCCAAGCCTCCCCGACTACAACGCCGACGCCATCCTCGATTGCCTGCCCGGCGCCCAGATCGACGCATTCAGCGGTAAAAGCATCTTCGATGCGTTCAATAGCCAGTGGCAGGTAGACCAACGCACCGACCGTATGGGCGTACGCCTCAGCGGGCCAAGGCTGCGCTGCCACCTCGACGCCATGATCTCGGAAGGCATTTCGCTGGGTGCCATTCAGGTACCGCCGGATGGCCAGCCGATTGCGCTGCTTAACGACAGACAGACAATTGGCGGCTACCCCAGGCTGGGTAACCTGACACCCCTTGCCGCCTCGCGCCTGGCTCAGTGCCAGCCGGGGCAGAAGGTGCGGCTTCAGGCGGTGTCTGTTGAAGTTGCGCAGCGCAGGCATCAGGCGTTTTTGGCGGGGTTTGGGGGCTGAGGTGGTGGGTTTGTGGGTAAGGCGATCTACCGCCCTTATACTTGAAAGCTCAAGGGTGCTTATACCCTTAGAGTTTTGAGAGGTTTGGCCGCTGTCGGCCAGAAGCTGTCTTTTAGATGCCACTTATATAGCGCTTTAGTGCATCAATCACTGACGTGTCAGCGGTTGCCCACCAGCTGATTGGGATTCAAAAAAGTTCTTAGGCCCAGCTGCTGAATTGGCTCCCTTGATCTCATCATGTCTCAGAATGCAGTATGGCTCTAATCATTTACCTGCATGAATTTTTACGTGAAAAAACTATTCGCATCTTCGGCGTGTCTCTTTTTTCTCGCTATTTCAACGAATGCTCCTGGTGAAAATAATGTCCCTGAAGAGCTGGATACATGGCTTACATGTAGCCCCAAGCAGGACGAGCCTCGCCATATTAACGACTTATATATTAACTATTATGATGGGCTTGTTTACTCGGACATATCGATGATGGGCGTTGTATCGCAAATTGGCCCTGGAACTGTAATCAAAGATACGGAATTTGTCGATGAAACCTCAAGACCACCAGAACACGGTGGATACATCTTGGGAGGTTTCAAATCTGGTATTAACGCCAAAAGCTTTAGGTATCGCCCCTCATTCGGCGACCTTATCGCCATTGGTGTCAGTTTTTCAGGGATGGTCATTGTAGAAGAGCCTAAAGTGACTCAATACGATTGCGCTCCAACGGACTTTCCCGACGCTGTTCGAGAGTCAATGAGCTATATTCGAGGTGAAGTGATTACAAACTATATCGAGGGCTATCACAGCCAGCATCATCCTCGTTAGTAATCCTCAAATAAATACCCAGGACTAATGTCGTTACCTGCGTACGATTTTGGAAGGCGGCGTCAATGCTAGCAGGATGGTGGCCGCGATAATTGCCATTCGAAATGATACATCGTTTCGAATGGCTGAAGACAACTTGTGTAATCTGGCACCAGCAATTGGTGAAGTAAACGGCGACCGATCCAACATGCGATTTGGCATGATCACGGTGCTTGTGACGTCTCGGTATCGTTTGAAGAGCGCACTTTCCAGCCACCACCCCACCATCTAGGCGATATTGCCCGTACGTACTAGTACATGCGTGACACTTACGGCATTGAGATTAGTCGGCAACAGCAGCAGCTGTTTACCGCTTGGGCTAACCTGACCCCGTGGACGAGTGGAAGTTGGAGCGCAATCAAAGATTGCCGCTACGCAAGGAAATGCCAACCCTTACGTTGGTGAGGTAGCTATCCAACTAGAACCAGCGCTACTACCAGTAACCTCGGCTACCCCGAAGCGTGCGGAAAGCAGCTCCGGTTTTAGCTGTTCAACGCGAAAGACTTGCGGCAGCCATAGTCTCATTCGAAGAAGCGATGTTTCGTCTCTTGCAATGCGGAAACGGCCATTTAGATGGTGATGATTATGGTGTGCCGTGCGAGTCGGCCTGCCGTCAACTGGATATATCAGGCTGGATTAATCAGCTCGTCACCCTGGCCCTCTGTGGCTTTGTTGACAGAGGGGGTTGATCAGGCAGCATCCAAATACAGTGACGAGATGCCCTGAAAATCGGTTGATTATGATGAGGCGCACTTGTTTAAAGCACAATAGCTTTGCCAAAGGTGCAACCGTGAGACTGCGCTGCGCAGATTGGGCAGGGTAAATCCTGGAGTTTGATTGACCGTCAGTGCCCACGTCACTTCAGCGGGAAAGGTGAAAGTGAACCATCGCGCTTCGATCTGGTTCAGCGTGCCAAACTCGGCGGGCTGAAACATTTGCCCAATGGACAATCGATCAACCAATTGCCCGTTGCGCACTAGGCCTATATCGCGCGGGCCTCGCCAGTCGCATCCGTGTTTAGTGTCACGATCGCCATCCACCGATGTTGCTATCCGTCGATTGATCCGGCGGATGATTCCTCGCACACTCTGTCAGGTCCACAAGTGGAGACGCGACACGCTTCTCTGCCAATACTTTTCACATATTTATTCCACTTAACCTTTTCATTGTAAGTGGGGGTTTCGTAGGGCCCTAATTCTCTGCCCAATACAGTTTCTGTAGAGGGGCAGTAGCCTCCGACATTCATGGCTCTAGGGCTGCTAGAACTATCGTTGCTAAGCCCGCCATTAAAACCTTCAATAAATGCAGTTAAATTATTTAAGATTTGATCGTTGCGCCCTCTGACATCAGCCTTGGTTATTCGACCATTGAGCAGATTAGGAAGCATCATCTCGCGTATCGACCTTGCGCGTTCGGCTTCTGCTCTATCCTGATACCACGTGACCAGAGCTGTGGAATGGATGGTGCCTGAATATCCCGCGCCATTCGCAGTAAGAATAACTTTACCGTCATCCGGAGCACATGTCTTAGTCAGGCCTGTTACGGTCTTACATTGATCGAATCGGAAGTAAGGTCCGTAGAGATCACTATTTAGAAAATCTATTTCATGCAGCGGACCAGCTCCAGGGATTCGCTGCCCATTCAAATCGGTGGAATAAAGACATTGACCTGAAGTGTATGCTCCTGAGGTACTAGTGCACGGGGAAACATAGTAATTTCTGGTATCTGTCTGGTCAAAATTAGAATCTAAATGGCTGATCCTGTCGACGACGACGGTTAAAGCGCCATTACTGATAAATGCTCGATCTGGAAGTGGTTCAGACTGCTGTAGGTAAGCATCTATTTTTTCTCTTATCCTGTTCAGGCTATCGTTTGATTTATCAAAACTTTCACATCCAGCAAGCGTCACAGCGGCAAGAAAAACTAGAAAAGTCCCTTTCGTAATTTTTGAGCTAAAATACATTTCCGCCCCTCCAAACTTAAGGTATCTTCACGCTGGATTATCTTTTTTCAATAACACCAAAATGGCTGAGGCTTGCACACTGGAACAAGTTTTAATAAAAAGTTGCTTATATAATTTTTATTACGGCGTCAATATCTCGTAAGACAAGTCAAAGAGTAGGTTACTTGGCACTTGTACCAAGTGTGTTTGGATGTCTGCTTTATAATTGCGCAGCCTTGTTTCGAGACATTCGGGTCACTCTGCCATCCACCCGAATACCTTACAGGTTTTCCATTGCGCTTGTAACACATGGAGCTAGCCCTGCCTGACGCTTTTGTCACAGCATGACTATAAGCTACTTCCATAGATAGTCCAGATCCACTTTTTGTGGATACCATTTGAGCACTCGCAGCACTTGCAGTAGCTAAAAACATTAAACTCAATGCGAAAATAATGTTCGGCTTCATCAGATAAACCTCCCAAATGACCTAAGCAAACATGCGCAAACATATTAGCTATAAATTAAGTATTGTCGGGCGTGTCCGTCCGGTCAAGAATTTTTTCTTCGAAAGAGGCCTGGCCTCGCCCAGCAGTTCAATCGCGAGTGTTTGAGGCCGGTGATTTTCAACCCAGTTGCCTAACAGTGACGGCATCAAAAAACCGGCCTGGCAGAGAAGTCTCTGCCAGGCCGGTGTCATTAACCTACCCTACGTCTAACTGAAGATCAGCGTTCCACGCCGATGGCGAACTCGTCGCCGGCGTCGAGCAGCCAGCGGTAAGTATAGTCGGCGAAGCTGCGGCGGACGACCAGCTCCCAGCGGGTTTCGCTGGGGCGGCGCAGGATCACGGTGGCCTTGGCGAACACCGTGGTCACGCCC
>JBNJGW010000113.1:0-5671 GCA_051748005.1 Pseudomonadota bacterium
TGCTGGCTTCCGGCTACCACCCTGACCTGTTGCGTATCTCACCAGAGGAAGGCAAACGCCAGATCCGTATTGATCCGATTCGTGAGGTGAACCGTTTTGTCTCACAGACGGCTCAGCAAAGCGGTTACCGGGTGATTGTGATTTCCCCGGCGGAGGCCATGAATACCGCCGCTGCCAATGCCTTGCTGAAAAGCCTTGAAGAACCGGGAGACAAGACCCTGTTCATCCTGCTCTCGGATGTGCCTTCACGGGTGCTGCCGACCATCCGTTCACGTTGCCAGCAGTGGTCATTGCCGACGGTCGACTTTGCGCAATGCAGAGGCTGGTTGATCGAGCAGCTGAACAGTGAAGAAGAAGCGCATTTCTGGTGGCAGGTCTCTGCGGGCCTGCCACTGTTGGCGGTGGAGCTGGCAGCGCCTGATCAGCGTACCCTGCGTCATCAGCTGCATGACACCTTTGAGCAGCTGATGCGTGGTGCCGAGCCTGTCAGTGAAGCGGCCCGGCTTGACCGTCAGGCGCTGGATGCCATCCTGTGGTACGGTATTACCTGGCTGGAAGATCTGATTCGCTTTGGACTTTCCGGTAACCCGGCGGGGCTGCATAATACCGATTTAATCCCGCTTTACCGTCAGGCACTCAAAAATGGCCGCGTTCAGGACTGGTTTCGCCTGCTTGATTATGCGCGGGAACAGCGTCGCCTGCTGGCGGTAGGGGCAAACCCCAACCCGCAGCTGGTTCTGGAGGCATGGCTGGTGCGTTGGGCCGCGCTTTTGCGCTCATAAACCGCCATGAAGGAGTTGCCGAAATGTCCGCTCACAAAGCATTATCACTGCAGATTCCGGATATACCGACATTGTTGTCTGCCTATATGCCGTTTCTGGAACGTGGCGGTATTTTTGTCCCCACGCCCCGACTTTATACTCTGGGTCAGCCGATTGTGCTGCTGTTGACCCTGCCTGGCGACGACGAACGCCTGGTGATCAATGGCAAGGTAGCCTGGATTTCACCTGAAGGTGTAAGCGGTCGGCGTATTCCGGGGATTGGCGTACACTTCAACCAGCAGGATCATCATGCCCGCGACCGCATAGAAGCCTTGTTGGCAGGGCAGCTGGATAAGGCGGCGCCTTCTTATACGTTGTGAATGTAAGCCCCCTGTGAACGACGGTCTTATAACGTTTTTTCATTTATTCTGTTGAGTGCCCCCATGTTTGTTGATTCTCACTGTCATCTGGACCGTTTGTCGGATAAAACCCACGCTGGCGACCTGGCCGCCACCCTGAATGCTGCCCGGGCCGCTGATGTCAGCCAGTTTCTGGCCATTGCAGTGACGCTGGAAGATGTGCCGGGGCTGGCTGCGATTGCCCGGGAGCATCAGGACGTAGTGATTTCAGCGGGGCTTCATCCGCTGCATAGCGCAGCCAAAGAACCCGATGTCGATGATATTGTCGCCGCCGCCGACCAGTATGGGGCGGTAGCGATTGGTGAATCCGGACTGGATTATCACTACCGTGACAGCGTGCCCGTGGATATTCAACACGCGCGTTTCAAGCGCCACCTGCTGGCCGCTCGAGAGCTGGAGCTACCCATAGTGGTGCATACCCGGGAGGCCAAGGAAGATACGTTGGCGCTGCTGCGTGAGTACACTGATCCCAAGGTCGGTGGTGTCCTGCACTGTTTTAGCGAAGACCTGGAGATGGCCAGGGAAGCCGTCAGATTGGGCTTCTATATTTCGTTTTCAGGGATGGTGACCTTTGCTAACGCGGCCTCTCTGCGTGAGGTTGCCCGGCAGATCCCGCTGGACCGGTTATTGATCGAGACCGATAGCCCCTATCTGGCGCCGGTGCCGCATCGTGGCAAGCCCAATCAGCCTGCCTGGGTCGTGCAGGTGGCCGAATGTATCGCTGAAGTACGTGGTATCAGCGTGGACGAGCTGGCCATGCAAACCACCGCCAATTTTTACCATCTATTTCGCTCCGCCGTCCCTGAAGCGCCGGCCAAGGTGCGTGAAGCGCTGAATATGGCAGGCCTGGTCAACTGATCCCAGGCCACTTTTTGTTAGCGAGGTGTAACGTCATGCAGATCGATCGTCTCCTTCATCATTGTGGTGGGGCAGCGGAAATCCCGCCGCTTGATCAGTGGCATCCTCCGTTGCTGGGCGATATGCCGTTGCTTATCCAGGCAGATGGCCAATGGCTGCATGAAGGCCGACCCTTTACTCGCCCACAGCTGGTACGCCTATTGGCAAGCCTGCTGCGCCAGGACCCGGAAGGCACCTGCCTGGTGACGCCGGCTGAACGCTGGCGCATCGAGGTTGCTGATTGCCCCTTTGTAATTGTTGATGCTGACCAGCGCGATGGCGACTGGTGGCTAACCACCCACTACGGCGATCATTTGCGCCTGGACCAAACTCATGCCCTGCAAGTGACAACGACGCCCGAAGGGGAGGACGTGCCTCAGGTCAATGTGCGTTTTGGCCTCGCAGGCCGTTTGAGCCGCAATGTCTATTATCAGCTGGTTGGTGCCGCCGAAACCCGCGAGAGCGCCGATGGGCACTATGACGTTGGCCTGTGGAGCGGCGGCCATTGGCAGGTGCTGGGTGTGATTGCCGCTGGCGAGGCGCCGTGAATGACATGACGGACACGCCGCTGACGCTACAGCAGCAGGCGGTAGTAGAACATCAGGGTGGGCATGCCCGGGTGGCGGCGGTGGCAGGCGCTGGTAAAACCACCACCATGGCGGCGCGTGTGCTGTATCTGTTGGCTCAAGGGGTCGCACCCAAACGCATGCTGGTGCTGATGTTCAACCGCTCGGCACGCGATGATTTTCAGCGTCGTCTGCAACAGATGGCGCAGCCGGGCCAGCCGCTGCCGGATATACGCACCTTTCATTCCCTGGGTTACCGGCTGACCAACAGCCTGAGCCGTTGGCGAGCGCTTGAGCCACGTCGCCTGCTTTCCGCTGACTGGCAGCTTGAGCGTCTGCTCAAGCAGGCCAGTCTAGACGTGCTTTCTGATCAGCCGGAGCGCCGGGAAGCTGCCCTGGAAGGTGAGCGGCTTGAGGCATTGGCGCATTTCTGCGGGCTGGTCAAAGCCGAGATGGCCGAGCCGGGTGAGCTCCATCAGCGGCTGGGCTATGAACCGGATACCGACTACTTTCCGGCTGCCTTTCAGGCCTCAGAGACATTGCTGCGTGAAGCGGGTGTCATGACCTATGCGGATCTGCTTTACCGCCCCCTGCGCGCCCTGGAAGCAGACGCGGGTTTGCGCCAGCGGGTGGAAGGCTTTCTGGATCATGTCATCATTGATGAGTATCAGGATATCAATACTGCCCAGCAGCGCCTGCTGGCGGTGCTGGCGGGCAGCCGGGCAGAGGTCATGGCGGTAGGCGATGCCAATCAGTGCATCTATGAGTGGCGGGGCGCCCGACCGGATACCATGCTGGAAAACTTCACCGCGACCTTTGGCAGTGCAACGGATTACCCGCTCTCAACCACCTTTCGCCATGGACATGCCCTGGCACTGGCTGCCAACCACGCCATCCATGCCAATCAGCGCCGTCCGGATCAGCTATGCCTGGCGGCTGAAGGGAATCCAACCACCGAAATTCGCGTAGCGCAGGGCAGCCGCCTGTTGCTGGATACCCTGTTTGACTGGAAATCTCAGGGGCGGCCTTTGAGTGATGCCTGCCTGCTGGTGCGCAGCTGGGCGCTGTCGGTACCCGTTCAGCTGGCACTGCTACAGGCTGGCATCCCGTTTCGTATGCAGCGGGAAGACCGCTTTGTGTTTCGTCTGCCTCTGGTTCAGGCGCTGGCCGGTTACCTGAAGTTGGCGCGCCAGCCGGCCCTCCTAAACGACCCTGAACTGGTTACCCTTCTGCTTGCGCAACCGACGCCTTTTGTTGCCCGTGAGCGTCTGCAGCGGCTGGCTTTCGAGCTGGCCCGCAGCCAACAGTGGCCCCAGCGTGATGCTGCTGTTCTGGCGGATATCAAGCCTGGCCAGAGGCGTACCCTCAAAAAGCGCTGGATGCTGCTGCTTGAGCTACCTAGGCTCAGCCAGTGGCCAACCTCCAGGCTGTTGCAGCACGTCGTGGATAGCATTGACGCCGAGAAAACCCTCAAGAGGGCCGCCGCGCGGCGTGATAAAGGTGAAGAGGATGTACGCCTGCTGGATGTGCTGATTGAGCAGGCCGATAGCGTCAAAAACCCGGATGCCTTTATTGAGCTGCTGGAACGGCCAGTTGAAAACCAGGCCAATGGCGTTCTGATCAGCACTGTGCATGGCGCCAAGGGGCTGGAGTGGCCGCTGGTGGCCGTGGCTGGAGTAAATGAAGAGGATTTTCCCCATTACAGCCGCGATAACCCTCTGAACGATGACCGCCTGGAAGAAGAGCGTCGGCTGTTTTATGTAGCGATTACCCGCGCTCAGCAGACCCTTTTATTGCTGCATGATGGCGGCGAGCACCGTCCGAGCCGTTTTATTGCCGAAAGCGCCTGGCAGGACTGTATGCACATAGCAAAACAGCTGCAGGATGCGCCGCAAGAAGACCCGCAAAACCCATTAAGCGTGACATCGCCCACTATCGTCAGCCGCTATCTGGCGATGGCCGGGCACGACGATATCCGGGTTGTGGCCAACCCCCAAACGCCGCATATTGCCGAAAGCAGCACGGCCTATTCGTCCGCCACGGACTATTACCCGGGTCAGCGATTGCGCCACCATTTCTTTGGTGAAGGGGAAATTGCCAGTGTGGAAGGCAGCGCCGACAATCCGGTGATAGACGTGCGTTTTGCCGAAGCAGGCAGGCGCCGCCTGGTGGCCAGGCAGGCGCCGATTGAAGTGCTGGATATCAAGCAGGCTTGATATTTCGGGTTGGCAAGACCCCAAAAGCCCCTCAGCGAGGGGCTTTTTGCTGCCTGTTCGGCCGGTATTTTTGTTACCTATCCGGCGCGTTCCTACATATTGGGATAATTAGGCCCGCCGCCGCCTTCCGGGGCCACCCAGGTAATGTTCTGGGCCGGGTCCTTGATATCACAGGTCTTGCAGTGCACGCAGTTCTGGAAGTTGATCTGAAAACGCGGGTTGCCGGCGTCGTCTTCCACCACTTCGTACACCCCTGCCGGGCAGTAGCGCTGGGCGGGTTCGGCGTAGGTGGGCAGGTTATCGCGAATCGGCAGTTCAGGGTCGCTTAACTGCAGGTGGCAGGGCTGGTCTTCCTCGTGGTTGGTGTTGGACAGAAACACCGAGGTCGATTTGTCAAACGACAGCTTGCCGTCCGGCTTGGGATAGTCGATTTTCTCGAACTCTGCCGCTGGCTTCAGCGCACCGTGGTCGGTGGTGGTGTCGTGCAGGTTGGGCAGCTTGTTGCCCAGCAGCTGGTTGGCGAAGTTATAGGCACCGCCCGCCACCGTGCCGTATTTGTGAATGGCCGGGCCAAAGCTGGCGCTGGCCTTGAGTTCTGCGTAGGCCCAGCTGGCTTCCCATTTCTCGCTGAAGGTGGTCAGCTCCTGGCCGCCTTCATCACCCGCCTGAAGGGCTTCAAAGACGCTTTCCGCCGCCACCAGGCCGGATTTCATCGCCGTGTGCAGGCCCTTGATCTTGGCAAAGTTCAGGGTGCCCGCATCGCAGCCAATCAGCAGGCCACCGGCAAAGGTCATTTTCGGCAGGCAGTTCAG
>JBNJGW010000114.1:0-5480 GCA_051748005.1 Pseudomonadota bacterium
AACAAAAAGCGCCATTATTCAAAACCTGCCAGTTTGTGAAGTTGCATGGACAAACGCCACTGCGGGTGATTGAGACAGTAATCCACCGTCTGCTGCACGCTATTGCCGCTGGGGTGCTGCAAGGCACTCTGATCCATGGGCTGCAGATAGAAATGCGCGAAATCCAGGGCGCTAAAGCGCTCCGGCAAGGCATCCTGCTGGGGGTAGACCAGCTTGAGTTCATCGCCCTGGGTCACCACCAGCCTTGCCTGGCTTTTGGGGCTGACGCAGACCCAGTCAATGCCCTCAGGCACGGGCAAGGTGCCGTTGGTTTCCACCGCTATTTCAAAGCCGCGTTCGTGCAGAGCATCCGTCAGCGCGGCGTCCACTTGCAGAAGTGGCTCGCCGCCGGTCATCACCACATATGGCGTGGCGTTGGAAATCGCTGGCCACAGCGAAACAATATGTTCCGCCAGGGCCGCTGGCGTGGCAAAGCGCCCACCGTTCATGCCGTCGGTGCCGACAAAATCGGTATCACAGAACTGACAGACGGCCGTGCCGCGATCCTGCTCGCGCCCGGACCACAGGTTACAGCCGCTGAAACGGCAGAAAACACTCGCGCGGCCACTCTGCGCCCCTTCACCCTGCAAGGTGTAGAAGGCTTCCTTGATATGGTACATGGTGTTGCCTCTTGGGAGATCAGGACGGCCGGTAGGCGATGGGGTCTTCAATGCCGTTAGCGGCAAAGGCTTCCAGGCGGTCAATACAGCTGCCGCACTCACCGCAGGCCAATTCCTCGCCCTGGTAACAGGTCCAGGTATGGCGGTAATCCAGGCCCATCCTGATTCCATCGGCCAGAATATCGGCTTTGGCAGCCTGCAGGTAAGGCGCGTGAATGGTCAGCGGATTAAAGTCCGCCAGTCCGGCAGCCAGGTTCATGGCCTCCACAAATGCCGGGCGACAGTCCGGGTAGATCAGGTGATCGCCCGCGTGGGCACCATAGTAGACATCCCGAGCGCCGATATTGATCGCCTTGGCGATGCTCATCGATAACAGCATCATGTTGCGATTGGGCACCACGGTCGCCTGCATATTGCTTGCGGCGTAGCGGCCACTGGGAATGGCCTGGCGGGGATCGGTCAGCGCCGAGTTATCAACCAGGCCATGAATTGCGCGAATATCGACCACCTGGTGGGCGATGCCAAGGGTCTGGCAGACCTGACGGGCCATACCCAGTTCACGGGAATGGCGCTGGCCGTAGTCAAAGGAAAGCGCATGCACATCAGTATGCTGATGGAGGGCACGATGCAGCAGGGTAAAGGAATCCATGCCGCCGGAATACACCACCACAGCGGGGCGGTGTTGGGAAGGTTGTGACATCAGGGGTGCTCATTGTCGGAGAATTTGTACAAAGCGGGATGCCAGCATGGCTGGCTGCCGGGTTCCGGTCCGGCTAAGCGGGATTTTACGCAGTCAGCCTGAAGTTGGCCAGAACAAAGCATCTAAACAGAGGTTAATCCAAAGTGAAGGGTTGAATATCCCGGAAAATACCCGTCTTGGTCATATCCCGGCGCAGGCTGAAGGCTTCCACGGCTGCCACAGGATCAACCTGCTCCAGCTGATCAAAGTGGATACGGCACCACTGCTCACGGGTCACCTGAATACTGTAGAGATATTGATCATGTTCTCCGCCCGTCGCAGGGTCAATCACCTGACGGTAACCGGACACCCGGGCTTCTTCAACGCTGGGCAGCCGGGCAAAAATCGCCCCAATCACGCGAAACACCACGCCATGCACGTGATCACGGTAAAGTTTACGCTGACGGGTGGCACTGAGTTGTCGAGGGGTCAGTTTCAAGGCCTTGGCGGGCATCTGCCAGTAGTGACCCGGCATCTCGTCTTCATTGGGCAGATCAATGTCCACCGCTATGGTGCGCTCATTACGGCCTAAATCAAAGTCAATCTGAGTCTCGCGTGGCCAGTCAATCTCTTCCAATCGCTCGCGTAACGCCTGTTGCATGGCATCCATATCCGTATAAACGCCTGACTCTTCACGCTGCTGGCGAGCAGACTCAGCGGCATCAAAATCAGCCTTACGCTTTTCCCACTGGCTATAAGCACTGTCAAACGCCTGCTGACGCCGACCTTGCTCGGCTTCCAGGCGCTTGCGTGTGGCCGGCCATAGGCGCTGCCACCATTTCATTCTGAGCGGCGCCGGTGGCAACGGTGCGGGTGCTGCAAAGGATTGAGGGGTATAGCCGCGGGTATCCGGGCAAGGCGTGCTCCAATGCAGCTGTCCCAACACCTCAATGGCCTCATTGCGCTGGTCACAGATAACCTGAAGACGCTCGCGGATCATCTCTTCGCCCTGGCGCTTGACCTCCCGGGCATCCTCGCTGGAAAGCGGCTGGCCGTCTGGCCATTGGTAATCAACGTTACCCTCATCATCAACCGCCAGTTGCAGATTGATATGGCCTGACTCAGGCAGGCGTGACGTAGTGTTATCAGGCCCGGAAGCGCGGGAAGCAGCGGATGATGGGCTTCTGGCTCCTCGTCGATTCAGTTTAGTGCGGTAAGCAAGTCCTGTACCCGGAATGCCGGCATGGGCATGGGCACCACTTGGCCCGATACTGACACTGGCGCCACGCGGCCCGAGCGATAGCCCCAGCCCCCGTTTGCTGAGGTTAAGCCGAACGCCCGGTGCCAGTCTGATCCGTCGCTGAAATCGAAATGCCATTGACTATGTGTCACCCAAGCGCTTGTATTGCATTGTCCAACTCAATTTTTAATCAGCTAACTACTTAAAATAAATGATAAATTCAATCATGCAATGATTCCATCATCGCCTGTCGTCACTCCGATCTCTTCAACCACGACAATGTAATTACCTCTATCATCATCACCCTGCTCTGATGCTTCAAGATAATAGGTATCAGTTGAATCAGCGGTAAACTCAAACTGCGCCTCATCATCACTGGCATCTGCTGCTTCACTTATACTATCACCGTCAGGATTAAGAAGCCTCAGATAGGCCGTATCAAGATCGTCTTCAGGCGTCATCTGAAAAAGATAGCTCTGACCTGCTTGCAGGTCCACGGCGAACACATCCTTATCTGTTACCTTGTCAATCATGCCCTCAACAGTTTCACCCAGCCCGATAACGCTGGATGTCGCTGGCGTATCTCCGTAATCATCCAGGATTCCTTTTGCATCAGGTGCATATTCCGGTTCAACCAGAACACCTTCTTCCACCACATAGCGGGTATCACCTAAAATTTCGTCATTGACCGTTAGCGCTTGCATTTCCACGCTAACATCTTTTTTTGCGCTTCCGTCATCGATGACGAAGACCAATTCAAGCACTCCATTATTGGCACCATTGGTCGCTGACATCGAGTAACTTGCCGTAGTGACACCACCGCTAATGCTGCTTGATGCCGAGAGCGATAGAGCACCTCCGCCCTGCAATGAAACCTCGTCCAGTGTTATCACGGAGGGATACTCCAGCTCAAAACTGATGCTGTTGCTACCTGATGTCCATTGATCATTCAGAGGTAGTTCCAGGCGTAACGCGCTCGGGTCTACCTCAGGTTCGGATTCGGGTTCGGGTCCGGATTCGGGTTCGGGTTCGGGTTCGGATTCGGATTCGGATTCGAGGTTTTTGACGGCCTGAATATTGTTCTCAAGCGCTTCTTTATCATTTGCAGCGGCGGCTTGCGCCAGCGTAAATGCCAATGATGAAAGCGTCAGCACACCGCTATCAAGTTGATCGGCCCAGTAGGCTGCACCTTCAGGGTCTGGATCACGACTGAAAAGCTTGTTGTAAAGTGCGTTAAGCTGAGCTTCTGTTTCCAAACCACCATATTGCTCAACATACTCATCAGAATTCCCAAACGCCTCAATAATCGGTTCCAGTTCGCCATCCGACGATTTCATGGCCGCCAACCAGAAGGCTTTACCTTCTGCGTCTGCTGCACGCCCGTAATAACCAGCATAAAGGGTATCAATGATCTCTCCATACGTCTGATCCTGAGCATTATCGATACGTGCCTCAAACGCGACAGCGTCTTCCCCTCTCGCCGCACCGGCAATCAACCGTGCTACCTCAGCAAGGCTTACGCCTTCTTCCAGCCTTGCTGACCAATAGTGACGGCCTTCAGGCTCAGCATCACGCCCCAATAGATGTTGATAAAGCGTATCCACTTGTTGCCGGGGAGTCTGTCCGGCATAGAGCTCATCAAACTCAGGAGCCTGAGTAAAAGCCTGGCTGACCGGACCAAGCCCTTCTGCCTCAAGCTGTTCCGCCCAGTAAAGCAACCCCTCCCAATCCGCGGGACGGTTATAGACAGTCAGATAAAGTGTTTGAATATCAGTATGACCGGGCATCGTCCTTCCCTTTGAGTGATGATTATGTGACTGATTTACACATCAATTTAATAATTACAATTTGCATACATAAGTAAACAATAGCAACACAGTAAGGATAAGGAAAGGAACTAATAGGACGGTCGCAGCGATGATCGACAAGCATCGCCCTCTTGATGGCAGGCGCCAGTATCTGACAGGTGGATATGCAACTTAATGATTACGCCTGATAGTCGGCGACGTTAATTTGGCACGAATTGCAAAAAAATTGACCGGATTGGTCAACTCAGCACGCGTGTTTGTTTCTAGCATGATGCCGTGGCCCATTCCGATGGTGACCAGACTCCACGGCTGAAAACTGCATCTGCTATCTCCAATAACAACAGCAAAGGCTACACAATGAAAATAACGCAATGTCTTTTCCTCGGTACCCTCGCTACATCCGTCATGATGGCTGGTCACGCCGGCGCTGACGAGATTACTGACAACGAAATCCGAATCGGTTATCTGGCAGATATGTCCGGTGCTTACCGTGACCCCATTGGCCCACTGGGCCAAGACGCCATCGAGATGGCTATCGAAGACGTGGGTGGCAACATCGCCGGCGCTGACATACAACTGTTCAGCGCCGATGATCGCAACAGCCCCGACGTTGGCTCCAGCGTGGTTCGCGGCTGGATTGATGAACAAAACGTGGATATGGTGACAGGGCTTGTTGCCTCATCGGTCACTCTGGCGGCAGTCAGGCTGCTGGAAGAGGAAAACCGCCTGGGATTGGTCAATGGCGCTGTCTCTTCCGGGGTGACGAATGAAAGCTGTTCTCCAAACCATATTCATTGGGTCTACGACACCTGGGCAATGTCCAACGGCACCGCCAGCGCCATCACTCAGGAAGGTAATACCGACTGGTTTCTGCTCAGTGCCGACTATTCCTTTGGTCATGCACTTGAGCGCGATGTGACCCGCGTAGTGCAAGAAAACGGCGGTACCATCGTCGATTCCATTCGACATCCTTTCCCCAGTAATGATTTCTCCTCCTTCATGCTACAGGCCCAGGCCTCTGGTGCTGATGTGATAGCCCTGAATAACGCAGGTTCTGACACGACCAATGCCATTCGTACTGCAGGCGAGTTTGG
>JBNJGW010000115.1:0-5469 GCA_051748005.1 Pseudomonadota bacterium
GGAAGAAGAGAGCCTGTCAGGGCCAGGGCATATAGCGGTAGCTTTTTCATGGGGTCACTCCGATAGCTTGCAACAGTTTATTTCCAACAGTTCATTCAGGCGCTGCCAAGTACAATCACGTAAGCGATAGACTGCCGTCGCACTGAGCCACTGCATGATTTCTACTGTATCGAAGCGGTTAATAAATACAAAAATCCACCGGTAACTTAACGGCTGGATTAAAGGCTGTTTGCAGGCACATAGCGAGCGGCAGGTTTTTAGCGACTGACAGGCTGAGTAGGACGAAACTTTTACTGAACGTTGGGAATGACAAGTCTTGTATCAGAGGCAATTCGCGTAGAGGTGATATTGGGTGAATGCCCCTGAACACTGGGAACTTAGGCGTTTAGCCATTGTCACTCGGTGTTCATCTGAACAAATAATATTTGAAAAGTTGGCTCGACAGGGTAGCTAGCCAATCGCCCTGCCAAGTAAAAAAAATTCCAACCCACCAACTTCGCGTAACCTTGCGTTTAAGTCAACCAACGATATTCAGGGTGACAGCGGTATAGCTGATGATATAGCGCTTAAAATGCTAATGGCTCCAGTTAGGCGGCGTAATTCCCAGGCGTTGCATGCGCCTGTAAACAGTAGGGCGGGAAATGTCCAGCGCACGGGCCACAGCGCTGATATTCCAGTGATGCTCGCGCAGTAAGCCAAGAAGTGGCTCCTCATGAGTGATGATGCCTGTTGGCGTACGTGCTGTTGGAGCCATGTGCTGGGTAATACGCTGGCTCAGGCACTGATCCGGCAGATCATTTACCGTTATTTCGTCACTGTCTGCGGTGGCCAGGGCAAAGCCGAGGGCATTCTTAAGCTGACGGATGTTGCCCGGCCAGGCATAGGCAAGCAGCGCGCTAATGGCATCAGCGCGTAGGCGAGGCGGCGTGTCATGGGTGCGTTCAGCAACGAGTTCATCAAACACCTGATGAATAACAAAACGTTTGTCCGCTCGTTCACGCAGGGCAGGCAGGCGTAATTGGGCGCCGTTCAGTCGATAGTAAAGATCTTCACGGAAATCGCCGCTTTGAATCATGGCGTCAATATCGCGATGGGTGGCGGTAATCACGCGAATATCGATATCCACAGGGGCATTGGCGCCGAGTGGCATTACTTCTCTTTCGGCAAGTACTCTGAGCAAGCGGGTCTGCAGGGTCAGTGGCATATCGCCAATTTCATCCAGAAACAGGGTGCCCCCGTTTGCCTGAGGAATCAGCCCGCGCATCCCCTTAGCGCGGCCGCCGGTAAAGGCACCGGCCTCATAGCCGAACAGCTCGCTTTCAATCAGGGCTTCAGGAATAGCAGCGCAGTTAACTGCGACAAAGGGGCCTTGGGCGCGCTGGCCGCTGTCATGCAGGGCACGGGCCACCACTTCCTTGCCCGTACCGGTTTCACCACTGATCAACACATTGACGCGGCTTTCATTGCGCAGCCTTTCTGCCAGTTTCTGCACCTTGCGGATGGCGGGGTCATCGTCGCCCAGACGGGCCAGTGGTTCCGGCAAGGTTGAATTCAGCGGCTTGATTGGCTGGCTTTGACGCCCCCGGCGTGGCTCTAACAGGCTGATAAAGTGAATGGTGTTATCTGCCCTTGCCCGAAAGGCGCGCAGCCGATCCTGGGTGGCACTGTTAATACTCAGCACGTCGCTGATATCGCATTCAAACAGTTCTGAAAACCTGGGCGCGTACCCCGCTGACCAGGGCGGCCAGCGTGTCTGGTGG
This sequence comes from Pseudomonadota bacterium, assembly GCA_051748005.1. Lineage (GTDB taxonomy): Bacteria > Pseudomonadota > Gammaproteobacteria > Pseudomonadales > Halomonadaceae > Vreelandella. Next base: position 1,761 of record JBNJGW010000115.1, read on the forward strand.
CGGGTGATCAGTTCGCGCCCAGCCGCATTGCCGGCAATTATCTGGCCATCTTCCTCAATGGCGATCAGTCCGCGCCCGTTGACGTGAACAAACTCGCGTGAGGTATCCAGACGAATGATCAGGCAGTCGCGGTAACACCGCAGAAAATAGGCGTCTTCAATCATGCGGGCATAAAGTGTTACCAGTGACAGACTGAAATTCTGGCTGTCATGCGCCGTCGGCGAGCTCAGGCTGGAAATATCCAGTACGGCCATCACTTCGCCATGGGGGTCGGTAATCGGCGCTGCCGTGCAGGTCAGTGAAATGTGCGATGCATCAAAATGTTCCTGACGATGACAGATAATCGCCTGACGGTCATGCAGGCAGGTGCCTACCGCACAGGTACCGGCAAAGCGTTCATCCCAGTCAGCACCCAGGTAAAGCCCCGCCTTGCGCAACTGCTTATCCTGATGCGGGTCGCCGCGAAATTCGACGGTAATACCACGATGGTCGGTCAGCAGCAATACATAGCCGAGCTGGGCAACCTGAGTGTACAGCTGTTCTACCCCGGCGCGGGCCACATGCAAGAGCTCATCGACCGACTCACGGTGCTCGATCAGGGTTTGCTGGGGCACCACCCGTGCCGGGCGTGGCTGGGTGGGATCCAAATGATATTCATTCAGACAACGCAGCCAGGAGCGGCGAATGGTGGGCTGCTCAGGGGCATGCTGGGGCAACCCTTCGCCAAGCTGGAAGATATGTTCAATATGCTGGCGCTGTTCAGCGTGAAGCCGGGCGGGCACGGAAATTGGCATGGCAGGCTCACAGAATGTTGGTCGTTGTTGTTATTAAACGTTTGGCTATCTCCTAGCCTAGGTGTTGCCGTCAGGGAGTCAATGCGCCTGCTGGGTATCCGTCTACAACCTTCGTCGCGGTGTTACACCTGTCACGTTCGAGTGTAAACCGTGTGACAGGTGTCCGCGCTGGAAAGCCCTTTCAAGTGATCCTGATTGATTTTTTTATTCAATATTTTCAATAATTTATGATTTTATCGAGTGGTTTGGCACACTGGCTGCATTGTCATGGGCGTGGTTGCACACAAGGCGCTTTATATAGCGTCTTCATCCAACAACAATAATGTTCGACTGGAGATCGCCTCATGACACAAGAATCCATGACACAACAAGGTGCCACTGAAACGATTCAAGCCTGGCTAAGCCAGTTTGATAGCGCCCTGAAAAGTGGAGATATTTCCAAGGTGACGGCGCTGTTTGCCGATGAATGCTATTGGCGGGATTTTCTGGCCTTCACCTGGAACCTGAAAACCTGTGAAGGTCGGGAGGAAATACGCGCCATGCTAGAGGCCACCCTGGCCCACACCCAGCCAAGGGACTGGCAGCTGGAAGGCGAGGCCACCCAGAGCGATGCTGTCTGCGAAGGCTGGGTGACCTTTAAAACGGCGGTGGCCAGCGGGAAAGGCTACCTGCGCCTGAAAGACGGTAAATGCTGGACGTTGCTGACCACCATGCAGGCGCTTGACGATTTTCCGGAACCGCGCAACCATCTGCGCCCGAAAGGGGCTGAGCACGGCGCTAACAAGCAGCGGGAAACCTGGCAGGAAGGCCGCGCCCGTGAAGAAGCCGAGCTTGGCTATACCCAACAGCCATATTGCGTGGTGATTGGCGGCGGTCAGGGTGGGATTGGCCTGGGAGCACGCCTGAAACAGATGGGTATTCCCACCATTATCATCGAACGTAATCCAAGGGCGGGAGACTCCTGGCGTAACCGCTACAAATCGCTTTGTCTGCATGACCCGGTCTGGTACGACCATCTGCCCTACATTCCCTTCCCGGAAAACTGGCCGGTATTTGCGCCCAAGGACAAACTGGGCGACTGGCTGGAAATGTACACCAAGGTCATGGAGCTGAATTACTGGAGTTCCACGGAATGCCAGGGTGCCCACTACGATGAAGCCGCCGGTGAGTGGGTGGTCAAGGTCAACCGTGACGGCGAGGAGATTACCCTGCGGCCCCAGCAGCTGGTAATGGCCACGGGTATGTCAGGAATGCCCAATGTGCCGAGCTTTCCAGGTGCAGAAAGCTTTCAGGGTGAACAGCAGCATTCCAGTCAGCATCCAGGGCCGGATGCCTATAAAGGCAAGAAGTGTGTCATCATCGGTTCAAACAACTCGGCCCACGATATTGCTGCCGCCCTGTGGGAGCATGATGCGGATGTGACCATGGTGCAGCGTTCGTCAACGCATATCGTCAAGTCGGACTCTCTTATGGAGGAAGTTCTGGGGCCGCTATATTCGGAGCAGGCGGTGGAAAATGGCCTGACCCACGACAAGGCAGACCTGCTGTTCGCCTCGATTCCCTACAAGGTCTTGCCGGACTTCCAGCGTCCGGCCTTTGATGCAGTGCGTAAACGTGATGCAGCCTTCTATCAAAAGCTCGAAGATGCCGGTTTCCTGCTTGATTTTGGCGATGATGACTCTGGCCTGTTTCTGAAATACCTACGCCGTGGCTCTGGCTACTATATTGATGTAGGCGCCTGTGATCTGGTGGCCAGTGGTGATATCAAGCTGCGCAGCGGGGTGGGCATTGAGCGTATCAACCCACACTCGATCACCTTAAGCGACGGCAGTGAGCTGGAGGCTGACCTGATTGTCTACGCCACCGGCTATGGCTCGATGAACGGTTGGGCGGCGCGGCTGATTTCTCAGGAAGTGGCGGACAAGGTAGGCAAGTGCTGGGGATTGGGGTCCGACACCACCAAGGATCCCGGCCCCTGGGAAGGTGAGCTGCGTAATATGTGGAAGCCTACCCAGCAGCAGGCGCTATGGTTCCACGGTGGCAACCTGCACCAGTCACGCCATTACTCGCATTACCTGGCGCTGCAGCTCAAGGCGCGTATGGAAGGGCTTGAAACGCCCGTCTATGGGCTTCAGCCTGTACATCACACTGCGTAAAACACAAGGAACCTTACTTATGAGCACATCCAGCATGCAGGCAGCCGTCTGGTACGCTGCCAAAGACCTTCGCGTTGAACAGGCGGAGGTGCCGAGCATCCGCGACCCCCATGAGGTCAAGGTCAAGGTGGCTGCCTGCGGTATCTGCGGCAGCGACCTGCACGAGTACGCCGCCGGGCCGATCTTTATCCCGGTGGATGCGCCGCACCCGATCAGCGGTGACAAGGCGCCGATTATCATGGGCCATGAGTTTGCCGGTGAAGTGGTAGACGTTGGCGACAAGGTCACCCGGGTCAAGGTCGGCGACCGGGTAGCAATTGAGCCGATTCTTTCTCCCAATCAGGATGGCGCCTACCTGATGGAGCGCTACAACCTGTCGCCGCAGCTGGGCTTTCACGGGCTGTCCGGCGGAGGCGGCGGTTTTTCAGAGTACACGGTGATGGGCGAGCATATGGTGCATGTGCTGCCGGATGACCTCAGCTTTGAACAGGGGGCTCTGGTCGAGCCAGCTGCGGTGGGGCTACATGCGGTACGCCAGAGCAGTCTGAAAGCTGGTGATAGCGCGGCTGTTTTTGGTGCCGGGCCGATTGGCCTGATGACCATTGAAGCACTGAAGGCGGCCGGCGCGGCGCAGATCTACGCGGTGGAAATTTCTGCTGCGCGCAAGGCCAAGGCTGAATCGCTGGGCGCTGTGGTCATCGACCCCGAGCAGGAAGATGCGGCTGCCAGACTGCAGGCGCTCAGCGACGGCGGCGTCGA
>JBNJGW010000116.1:0-5389 GCA_051748005.1 Pseudomonadota bacterium
GGTGCTGACGTTGGGCATGCCTGTCAGAGTTTGCTGCTTGCCTTGCTGATCAATCAGCACCAGCTCTCCTGAGCGCTGGCTGACCAGATAGCGGCCATCCGGCAGGACGGCGAGCGACCAGGGGTGATTCAGCCCATGGGTCACGCGTTCAATGTCCAGCGTAAAATGCTGGGTGGCAACGCTGAGCGAGGATTGGGCATAGGCCGCCGCATTAATGGCCAAGGCGCCTATGAGGGCAAGAAGGATGCTGGTTATACGCCTGCCCAAAGGCAGGCAATGAAAAATGGCCACGTTGACTCTCCCTCCAGAACAGTCTTTATAGCCTAGCAGGGATAAACAAGAGGAGCTTCAACGGCTGTTGTCTGTTGTCGCTACATCAATAAAGCCAGCAGAATCGGCAGATAGAGCAACGCCATCAGGGTTGAGCAGAATACCAGGCTTGCCACGTACCCAGGCTCACGTTTGGCGCGTTGGGCAAACAGGTAATTAAACACGGCGACAGGCATGCTCATCTGCAGAATCAAGATGCTGTGTGCCATGGTGGGCAGCTGGAGCAGGTAACCAACGGCCCAGGCGATCACCGCCGCTAGAGGTATACGTATCAGGCTGAAGCGAACACCGGATCGCAGGCTCTTGACCTGAATGCTGGCCAGCGATACTCCCAGTGTGATCAGCATCAGGGGTACGGTGAAGCCGGACATCAAATCAACGCTGTTGGCCAGCCAGAGCGGCAGTGACGTATCGGTCAAAAGCAGCGTCATCGCGATGACAATGGCATAGACCGTCGGGGTTTTGGCCAGGGTCTTTAGTGGATTACCCTGGCTGCCGAGCAGGCTGCCCAGGGTGAACTGAAACAGTGATACCGTCACCATGACGGTAATGCCGTAGGCAAATCCGGCGCTACCGAAGGCGTAAAGCACCACGGGCAGCCCCATATTGCCCGTATTAGGGTACATCATCGGGGCCAGTAGTACCCGCCAGTCTCGGGCCAGCAGTTTGGCCACGATAAAGGTGGCGGCTGCCATGGCGATCATCACCAGCGAGGTTGCCAGCATGGTGCGCCCGAAGGTAGTGGCATCAATCTCCGCGCCGCTGAGCGAGGCCAGCACCAGAGCAGGTGTGCCAATGTTAAACACCAGACGGGTGACAAAATCGACGGGGTAGGGATGGCCCAGGCGTATCCAGGTATATCCCAGGCCCGCGCCGGCAAGAACGGGGGCCATGACGGCAAACAGCTCGGCAAGCATTAACATTCCTTGAGGGTTATACAGACCTCATTGTCGTTAATTAGGCCGCTAACTGGCAAGGTGGATAACCGTAGGGCAATGGCTGATGACATGGCATGGGGTTAAAACGCATAGCGTGCTGATAGCCACAGTCGACGTCCTTCTTCACTGTTGGCGTACACATTGCCAAAGCGGGTGCCATCAGCGTAAGCGCGGTAATCAACAAAGTCCTTGTCCAACAGGTTATACAGAGTGGCGCTAAGGTCCAGATTATCAGTGAGCGCATAGTTAGCCCCCAGGTGGAACAATGAATAGGCTTTGAAGTCACCCAGGTCATCAAAAGACGGCGCCCCCCTGACGCTTTCCCGGTTGCGGTAACGCTCGCTACGGTATTCAGCCGAGAGCCAGGTATCCAGTTTCGCTGTGGTCTGCCAGCGCAAGGTGGCATTGACAGCGTGTTCGGGTGTATCAGTGAGCGGTTCACCACGGTTATTGCCGCTTTGCTGTTCGCTATCGGTATAGGTGTAGTTGGCACTCAACTGCCATGCAGGCGTGAACTGATAGCGGGCTGCAAGTTCGACCCCCTGGGTCACGGCCTCATCAATATTCACCTGCTGGCTGTAGATGCCATCCGGTACCAGAGGATCATTCTCGACCAGGATGTCGTCACCGCTGGCAATCTTGTCGTCGAACTCGTTGTAGAAGAGCGTCGCACTGGCAGAGAACCCCGCCTGGTTATCGTAATGGGCGCCCAGTTCGCTGCTGGTGCTGGTTTCCGGCTCAAGATCCGGGTTGCCGATGGTCAGAATGGTGCCCTGACCGGTGACACCGTTGATGCCTGAGTGAAGCGCGTTCAGGGTGGGCGTTTTGTAGCCTCGGCTGATACCGCCTTTCAGCGTCCAGTAGGCAGTGGTATTCCACACCAGGTAGCCACGCGGGCTGAACTGGCTGCCAAAGGCGTCGTGGTGATCGTAGCGGCCACCCAGGGTCAGGGCGAGATCATCGCGCAGCAGCCATTCGTCTTCAGCAAACAGCGACCAGGTCGTCTGGGCGAAGGTTTCATTCGCCAGGCCGTCATCCAGTTCGGCATCCCACCACTGCAGCCCGAGTGTGGTCATATGCTCGCCAAGCGGTAGCGTAAACTTGCTATCCAGAACGCTATTGGTGGTTTTAAGCTCGCGGGGTGCGCCGCCCACAATACCTGGGAAGCCTGCATAGGCCAGCCCTTCTTCACCTGGAATGGTGCGCCCTTTGGTTTGTGTGGTGTTGCGCATCAGGCTGGACTCAAGCGTCCCCGCTGCAAAGTACCCGGTGTGGCCGATCGCAAGCTGCTCGCGCTCGAAGCGCAATTCGTCTGAATAGCCATTGGCGACGCCCGGGCTGGGCGCGCAGCTGCGGGTACGGCCATCCAGCGTGCCCAGTTGGCACTCGTCATTGGTATAGCGCTGGCGATTCACTTCGCCATCCAGCCATAGATCATGGTTGTCGGAAGGTGTCCAGGTCAGCTTGCCACCCAGGTTATAGATGTCGCCTTCCACCGGGCTGGGGCCGCGCTGGCTGACCTCAACGGCGTTACCGCTGGCGTCGGTGTAAGTGAGTGCTGATGCATCGCGTTCATAGAAACGCCCGCGTAGCTGAACACCCAGAGTATCCTCAATCAGGGGGCCGCTGGTGTAGAGGTTGACCTCGCGACGGTCACCAAAGTCACGATCCTGGTTAAACGTGTTTTCAATGCCCACCGCGCCGACCCATTCGCGATCTACCCGGCGTGTGATGATATTGATCACACCGCCCATGGCGTCAGAGCCATAGAGAGTCGACATTGGCCCGCGGATCACCTCGATACGTTCAATGCTGGAAACTGGCGGAAAAAAACTGGTAGCCGTTGCGCCAAAGCCGTTTGGCGTGACGCTGCCAGCTGCATTCTGGCGCCGCCCATCAATCAGGACCAGGGTGTAGTCGCTGGGCATGCCCCGCAGGCTGATAGTTCGGCCGCCGGTTTTGCCCACCTGCCCGCCGACATCAACGCCTTCTACATCACGCAGGGCCTCTGCCACGCTGGTAACCCGCTGGCGCTGGAGTTCCTGTCGGGAAATGACTGAGATACTCGCTGGGGCATCGACCAGCGCCTGCTCAAAACCACTAGCCGAGACGACAATACTATCCAGTGATTCAGACTCCTGGGCGTGAACCATCGTCGTGGTAACGCTGATGGTGACGGCCAGGGCCGTGCGAGGGAAGCGTGGCATTATGATCTCCTTTAATGATATTAATTAACAAATAGCACTGGTTTTTTAATGGTTATCGTTATCATCTTCTGCCTGGAGTCTAATGCAATACATTCCTATTTGCGACTGGTTTTTGTTTCTTCCCCTTGAGAGCTGTAAATCCAGCGCCTAGCGTCTAATATGCTGTGTCCTTTAGGCTAGAAAAATCCCGACAACCAAGGAAACGACGTGACGACTTCTTCGCCTTCAACGCAACCCCATTCGTCTTCAAGCCAAAGCTTTCAGGCGCTTATCCGGCTGTTGCGCTATGCCAAGGGCTACCGGCGGCGCATAGTGGCGGCCAGCGCCTGCTCGATTATCAATAAGCTGTTTGATATCGCTCCGGAAATCCTGATTGGTGTAGCGATTGATGTGGTCGTCAACCAGGAGAAAAGCTTTGTTGCCCGCCTGGGGTTTGAATCCCCTCAGGAGCAGATCACCATACTGGCCGTGCTGACCTTCTTTATCTGGGCAGGCGAATCACTGTTTGAATACCTTTTTCAGGTGCTATGGCGCAATCTGGCTCAGCGATTACAGGCCGATATGCGTCAGGACACCTATGAACATGCCCAGCGGCTAGATATGGCGTTTTTTGAGTCGAGAAGCTCTGGCCAGCTGGTAGCCACCATGAACGACGATGTCAATCAGCTGGAGCGTTTTCTGGATGGCGGCGCCAATGCCCTGATTCAGGTCGGCGTTACAGTTGTGGCGGTGGGCGCGGTATTTTTTGTACTTTCGCCGCTGATTGCGCTGTTGGCGTTTACCCCGATTCCGCTGATCATCTGGGGCGCCTTCTTCTTTCAGCGCAAGGCCGGGCCACTGTACAGCGATGTGCGTGAAAAAGTCGGCGATCTGGGCAGCCGCCTGTCAAATAACCTGAGCGGCATTGCCACCATCAAAAGCTTTACCAGTGAAGCGCGTGAAGCCGAGCGTCTACGCGAGGCCAGTGAAGCCTATGTAGAGGCCAATCGCCGGGCGATTCAGGTCAGCTCTGCGTTTATTCCCGTGATTCGGATGGCGATTCTGGCGGGCTTTCTGGCGACCTTTACAGTGGGTGGCATGATGGCGCTTAACGGTAATCTTAACGTTGGTGCCTACGGTGTGCTGGTTTTCCTTACCCAGCGCCTGCTCTGGCCGCTGACGGGGCTTGCTCAGGTGATTGACCTGTTCGAGCGCGCCATGGCCAGCACCAAACGGATTCTCGACCTGCTGGAAGTGCCGATTACCGTTAAAGACGACAGCGCCACGCCTTTGGCGGAACCCGTCAAGGGCGAGGTGCGCTTTGATGGCGTGAGTTTCCAGTATGCATCAAGCCAAGTCGGGGTGACGGGCATCGACCTGCACGTGCCAGCCGGGACGACACTGGCGCTGGTCGGGGCGACTGGCTCAGGTAAATCCACCCTGATCAAGCTGCTGCTGCGTTTCTACGACCCCACCAGCGGCCGAGTGCTGGTGGATGGCCAGCCGATCAACGCGGTCAGCATGCACTCTTTACGCCAGGCGATTGGCCTGGTCAGCCAGGATGTCTACCTGTTTGAAGGCAGCATCCGCGACAACATTGCATATGGCAAACCCGATGCTCCAGAAGCCGAGATTATTGACGCAGCGAAAACCGCCGAAGCCTGGAGCTTTATTGAAACACTGCCCCAGGGCCTGGAAACTCCGGTGGGCGAACGGGGTGTGCGGCTCTCGGGTGGGCAGCGTCAGCGGCTTTCCCTGGCCAGAGCGCTACTTAAAGACCCGCCCATACTGGTGCTGGATGAAGCTACCAGCGCGGTTGATAACGAAACCGAGGCGGCGATTCAGCGCTCCCTTGAACGCATTGCCCGCGGGCGTACCGTCATCATGATTGCCCACCGGCTGTCCACCATAGTTGATGCCGATGAAATTGTGGTG
>JBNJGW010000117.1:0-5310 GCA_051748005.1 Pseudomonadota bacterium
GTATTACAAGGAGTTGTTATGTCAAATTACCGACGACACTATATTGCAGGTGGGAGCTATTTTTTCACTGTTAACCTGTACAACCGGAAGCAGACTCTGTTGACCGATCATATTGACCTTCTTCGCGATTCCGTGCGTAAGGTTAAGAAAAAATATCCCTTTGAGATAGTGGCTTGGGTTGTTTTACCTGATCACATGCATTGTATATGGACCTTGCCGCAAGGTTGTTCTGACTTTTCTATTCGGTGGCGTTTGATCAAGTTGCAATTCAGCAAGGGCGTTGCCATGTCTGCAAGCAGTACTGTGAACCACCGTCGAGAAAGACACATCTGGCAGCGTCGATTTTGGGAGCACACACTCCGTGATGCCGATGATATCCAGAAGCATGTTGAGTATATTCACTATAATCCTGTCAAACATGGCTATGTAGCCAATGTTCAAGAATGGCCATACTCGTCCATTCATTGGCATTGAGTGCTATTGATAATTAATATAATAAAAAAGAATCATAAAATTATTTTTTATTCTTTTATGTTCTTTATGATGACGGTCTATGATGGTGGCATTCTCCATCTTTTACCAGAGGAGGTGCGATCATGGCGTATTCCGCCCATCACACTGAACATGCATTACCTGTTTCTGGCATCACCCGCTTTGAGCCATCGTCCTCTGAGCTGGCTGCTGCTAATACTGCTCTGGAGCAGCAGCCCGCCGAGGCGCGGGTTGAGTGGGCGTTGGAACACCTGCCGGGGGCTTTTGTACTGAGTTCCAGCTTTGGTATCCAGTCGGCGGTTCTCTTGCATCTGGCGACCCGGATCAAGCCAGACCTGCCGGTGTTACTGGTGGACACCGGTTACCTGTTCAAAGAGACCTATCAGTTTATTGATACCCTCACTGAGCGCTTGCAGCTGAATCTGCAGGTCGTGACCCCGCAGATGTCACCTGCGCGGCTGGAAACCCTTTACGGCAAACTCTGGGAGCAGGGTGCCGAGGGGATTAACGGCTACAACCAGCTGATGAAGGTCACGCCTATGGAGCAGGCACTGGAAGATCTTCAGGTGGGCACCTGGTTCGCCGGGTTACGTCGCCAACAATCCGGTTCCCGCCAGGCCCGCCCGGTAGTAGAGCAGCGTCAGGATGGCCGCTATAAGGTGTACCCGCTGATTGACTGGGATAACCGTGATATCCACCGTTACCTGACCCGCCATGAGCTGCCCTACCACCCACTGTGGGAAGAAGGCTACGTGACCGTCGGCGACTGGCACACCAGCCAGCCCCTACGCCCCGGCATGCAGGAAGAAGATACCCGCTTCTTCGGCCTGCAGCGTGAATGTGGTTTGCATGTTTAGCCTCCACGCAAACTTTTTTAGCCACGGACTTTTTGTTTAGCCACGGACCCTCACGGACGGCACGGACAAGGTCAAAAAAAGGTTTTTAAGGTTTTGTCCGTGCCGTCCGTGAGGGTCCGTGGCCAATAAGGTTTTCACTAAAACGGAAAAACCAGCGGGGTCAGGGTCAGCACGGCAGCGGAGTAGACAAGGCTGACGGGCAAGCCGGTTTTTAGAAAGTCGCTGATGCGGTAGCGCCCCGGCGAGTAGACCATCAGGTGGGTCTGGTAGCCAAAGGGAATCAGAAAGCAGGCGCTGGCGCCGTAGGCAACCGCCATAACAAACGGCAGCGGGTCGGCGCCGAAGGCTTGGGCGGTACTCCAGGCCACGGGAAACGCCAATGCTGCAGCAGCGTTATTGGTGACGGTTTCGGTCAATAGCAGGGTGAGAAGGTAGCAACCAATAAAGGCCGCATAGATCCCATAGTCGCTGAACATGGCCTGCATGCCTTCTGTGAGCAGAGCCGCTGCGCCGGAGGCTTCCAGCGCCTGGGCAATGGCCAGCGCTGAACCAATGATCAGCCATAGCTCAAACGGAAAGCGGCGGCGCAACTCGGTGACGCTGAGCACCTTGCCGACCAGTAAGCCGCCAAGTAGCAGTATAAGGCCGTGGAATAACGGTAAAAGGTTGAAAGTCGCAAGCCCGATCACGGCCATAAAGCCGCTGAGTGTCAGCAGGCTCTCACGCCGGTTGAGTTGGGGGCGTTTGAAGCTGCCGCTGAGCAGGTGGAAGTTGCGGTCCAGATTGCGATGCTGGCGAAAGTCGGCGCTGACCGCCAGAAGTAAGCAATCACCCACGCGCAGTGGAATCTTGCCCAGCTGGCCTTCAAGACGCTTTTCTCCCCGCCTGATGCCCACCACGCCCGCGCTGAACATGCTGCGAAAATCCACATCCTGCAGGGTTTTGCCGGGCAGTTCTGATTCATGGGAAATCACCACTTCCACCAGGTTGGTGGCCAGCACATCGTCGGCCTGATGCCCAAACAGAGTCAGGCCGGGAAAGCGCTGCAGGGCCTGAACCTTGTTGGTTTCGCCGGTAAACACCAGGGTGTCGTCGGGTTGCAGCAGCTCATCCGGTCCCACTGGGCTGATCAGGCGGCCATGGCGCTCGATTTCCAGTAGGTAAAGACCTTCCAGGCGGCGCAGGCCGTTGTCCTCAATGCTTTTACCTACCATGGGGGAGTTGGCATGCAGGTCGGCGGCCAGAAAATAGGAGAGCTTTTCATCGGTGTCTTCAGGGTGATGATGGGGCAGTTTCTGGGCGCGCCAGAGCAGTACACCAAAGGTGATCAGGGCCACGGGCAGCCCGACCAGTGCAAACTGGAACATGCCCAGTTCACTGCCATTGGCATTCAGATAGAAAGAATTGACCACCAGATTGGTGGAGGTACCGACCAAGGTGGTGACGCCGCCGAGAATAGAGGCATAGGACAGCGGAATCAGCAAACGCGATGGAGCGATACGCGACTGGCGCGATATGGCCCCCAGAAAGGCCGCTACCACGGCCGTATTGTTCAAAAACGCGGAGAGCACCGCTGTGGTGCCCATCAGGCGCGCCGTAGCAAAGCGTGGGTTACCCTTGAGCAGGCGGCTGGAGAGCCAGTCAAGCAGCGGGGAACGTTCCAGGGCCAGTGATACCAGCAACAGGAGCAATAGCGTTGCCAGCGCCGGGTTGGTGTATTGGGCCAGCAGTACGGAGGTATCCACCAGGCCAGCGACCAGATAGACGCCTGCCAGGCTGACAAAGGCTGTCGCCGGTTTGACTTTTCCGCTGATCAGGCTGGCAAGCAGCACAGCGATGGAAACGAGAACCGCCCAGGGCGTCATTGGTCATTATCCTTGCATGTGAACGGGTGACTTGCTCAATTTTACGCAGCCTTTTATGATGGTGTCTAACAGTTGATTAAAAATAGCGTTTATTTGTAATTTTTATACATGTATAACAGTGAGTTAAAGAAATTTAAATGACTAAACATTTATCGCCTGAAAAGCTGAATGAGCGCCGCGTCAAAGCGGTTCAGCTGCGCTTGGACGGTCTCACTGTGGTGCAGGTATGTGAACGCACCGGGCTTTCTGCACCAACGGTTTCTGCCGCCTGGAAAGCGTTTCGCGAAGGAGGATGGGCGGCGGTACCCGTTCAGCCTCGCGGTCGCCATAAAGGCCAGGCCAAGGTGCTGGCGCCTGCGTTGAAGGCAACACTATGGCACCACCTGTATGACCTGCCACCTGTGGGCGAGCCTGGTTGGAATAGTGCCGATCTGGCGCAGTGCCTGGAAAAAGCGCATAGCCAGCCGGTTAGCCAGCGGGCGGTGGAGCACTGGTGGGAGGAAGAGCATCTGAAGCGCGAGGCCTGGCCGCTGGGTTCCTTGAGCAAGGAGCGCTCAACACGTGGCCGCTGGTATCGTCAGGCGCTTGCCCCTGTGTTCAAACAGCTCAACAGCGCCGCGCAGCGCTGGCAGGGTGGGGTACGCCATCTGCCACATCCGGACGGCTCCCTCTATCAAATCTATTTACACGGTTCTCGTGGCCGGTTGTGGATGCGCTGTTTCAGGCGCCCGCCGGTGGCCGAGGATTATCTGACAACGCTGAAGGCACTGGCCGCCAATGGCCCGGCTGCGCTGGTGTTTCACGGTGCTGCCTTGAGCGCTGCCCCTGAGTTAACGGCATGGCTGGCCGCTCAGCGGGAGTTCTGGCTGGTGCCTGTGCCCGCCGATATTGGCCTGGTGCCTGGCGGTTCTGTTAGCGCTGGCGCAAAAAGTGCTGTTTCCAAACGCTGTGCTTCCCACAGCCCTGATTCCAATAGCAAGCAGGTAAAACGATGACATCCCTTACCCATTTACAACGTCTGGAGGCAGAAAGCATCCAGATCATGCGGGAAGTGGTCGCCGAGACCGATAATCCCGTGATGCTTTATTCTGTCGGCAAGGACAGTGCGGTCATGCTGCACCTGGCACGTAAGGCGTTTGCGCCTTCCCCGCCGCCTTTTCCGCTGATGCACGTTGATACGCGCTGGAAATTCCGGGCCATGTACGAGTTCCGTGATGATATGGCGCGTGATATCGGCATGGAGTTGATTGTGCATATCAATCCGGAAGGGGTTGAGAAAAATGTCAATCCGTTCACCCATGGGTCGGCGATTCATACCGAGATCATGAAGACCGAAGGCCTCAAGCAGGCGCTGGATAAATACGGCTTTGATGCTGCCTTTGGGGGCGCCCGCCGCGACGAGGAGAAATCCCGCGCCAAAGAGCGTATTTTCTCTTTCCGTACCGCCCAGCATCGCTGGGACCCGAAAAACCAGCGCCCCGAGCTGTGGAAAATCTACAACACCCGCAAGCACAAGGGTGAGTCGATTCGCGTCTTCCCGCTGTCCAACTGGACGGAACTGGATATCTGGCAGTATATCTATCTGCAGAACATTCCGATTGTGCCGCTTTACTACTCTGCCGAGCGTCCTGTGGTTGAACGTGATGGCACCCTGATCATGGTCGATGATAAGCGTATGCCGCTGGAGCCGGGTGAGGTGCCGATGATGCGCAAGGTGCGTTTCCGTACCCTGGGCTGCTACCCGCTTACCGGCGCCATTGAGTCGGAAGCCGACACGCTGCCGGCGATCATTCAGGAAATGCTGTTAACCAATACCTCGGAACGTCAGGGGCGCGTGATCGATAACGACAGCGCCGCCTCGATGGAGAAGAAAAAGCAGGAGGGCTACTTCTAATGGCACATTCATCCGATATGATCGCCGCCGACATCGAAGGCTACCTGAAGTCTCATGAGAGCAAGGGGCTGCTGCGCTTTATCACCTGTGGCAGCGTTGATGACGGCAAAAGCACCCTGATTGGCCGCCTGCTGTTTGAATCCAAGCTGCTGTTTGAAGACCAGCTGGCCTCCATCGAAGCGGACTCCAAAAAGTATGGCAC
>JBNJGW010000118.1:0-5288 GCA_051748005.1 Pseudomonadota bacterium
CTACGATATAAGGAACAACAATGTACCCTTTGCTGAAAACTCTGGCAGCACAGTTGATCATGCCGTTACCGATTACCTTTGCCTTTCTGGCGCTGGGAGGCCTTCTGTATTGGGGACGTTACCGGCAGGCAGGGGCTGTGTCTGTCGGGTTGGGGGTGGCAGTGCTGTTTCTGGCCAGCTGGGGGCCGGTGGCTGAGCGTTTGCTGGCTCCCCTGGAAACACGCCATGCGCCGATTGGCTCTGAGTTAGATGAATCCTTGCTGGAAGGGGAGGCATCGGTTGACGCCATTGTGGTACTGGGAAGTAGTTGGCAGCCCAATGCTCCTTATGCCAGCACGTCTAAGTTGAATGACAGCGCCAGTATGCGCTTGGTAGAAGGTGTCCGGCTGTGGCGCCAGGCACCGCGCTTGCCCTTGATTGTGACCGGTGCCAGTCGGCGTGCCGGTGAAGCGTCTATCGCTGAGGGCTATGCAGCAGCGGCGGATGCACTTGGCGTTCCGGAGTCTGCGATTCAGGTGTTGGATTGGCCCACGGACACAGGCCGGGAAGCCAGCGCAGTGCGTGAGCGTCTGGGCGCTGGCGCCCGAATCCTGCTGGTGACCTCCGCTTCGCATATGCCCCGGGCCATGCGTCATTTTGAAACCGTGGCGTTGACGCCGATTGCCGCACCAACGCATTACCTGGGCGAATACCATGAGCCTAACGGCTTGAGCTACTGGGTACCGTCTGCCCGTCATCTGCGTAAAACCGAACGGGCTATCTATGAAGCCCTGGGGCTTTTGATGGTAGGGCGCGAGCATTCATGATGTCCTGCACATGAGGTGCGGGCCATCATGCCTTTCCAGCCAGCTCGCTCAACATGTTAAAAGTATTGTTAATTGGCAGTTGAGTACTCAGGCATGCGAATATAGCAAATAATTAAAAAGTGTTTCTGAGAGGCTGGCATGGTATCGATAGCTGCACTGGTTAAAACGTTGACCCGCCCCGCAGCGTTGGGCGGTCATTGGTTACCGGGTGTGCGCATGGGCAACCTGGATAAAAACATTGAACATTTAGCCAGATCTGGTGCACGGCGTATTGATATTCCGCTTGACCCTGGCGAGCGGGTTGCTTTTGTACGCCGCTGGGTAAAGAACAATCAGCGCGCTCTTAAACGGGGTGGCATGGGGAGTACCCTGGTCATGCCGCTGCTGGCCCAGTCGGCTCTGGCCAACGAGCTCAAGGTCTCTGCCAATGATGTCATTGGGGTATCGGAGGTGGTTCGCCAGTCTGACGGCGGGGTTGTCCTCGAGATGCAAAGTGGCATGGCTGTCGAGATCGCCCCACGCCATGTGGCGCTTGAAGAGGGTGAGGTGGTGGTTGGGCTTGATGCCTTGCTGGAAGCGCTGGGGCAGAGCCGGGTATTGCAGACCTCGTTAGTCTCCTTGCCGGATGTGGCCAGCTGGCAGGCCCTGCCCAATGGTGCTGTTGAAGTGACCCGTGAAGACGGTGCGCGCCTGGTGCTGAGCAGCAGCGATGTTGATGTCACCGGGGATCTGGCCTGGATCGGTGCTGACGATGCCCTTCGCTATGGGATTGCCAGCAGTGAGGATGTGTCGTCATTGCTGGTAGGGCAGGTGGTATCCAGTGGTGCGCTAAACACTGGCGCTTCGGTGAGTGGTAGTAGCCGGAGCGCTTCACCAGAGGCTGTTGATAGCGGCGGTATCTCCCCTTGGGTATATGTAGGTGGCGGTACGCTTGCTCTCGGGGCGGGCGCGGCTGCTGGCGGCGGAGGCGGTGGTGGCTCTGAAAGTGCGCCTTCCACCATCAGTGGCTTTGTTATTGATGGTTATGTGGCCGGCGCCAAGGTGACGCGTCAGTTCGATGGCAACGAAGTCATCACCGATGAGGATGGCTTCTTTGAAGGCCTGCAGGGCAGTGGCTATATACAGGTAGACCCTGTGGCCGCCGCTGATGGCCTGCAGGGAAGTGTTGATATTGCCACCAATCAGCCTTTTAACCTGACCCTGCGCGCCCCGGAAGGCTCGTCAGTGGTCACCCCGCTCACCACCCTGATGGTGGCAAGTAACAGTACTAACGCAGAATCCGTGGTGTTAAGGGCGTTGGGGTTACAGGATCAGGCCGAGCCTGTAGATCTGCGCAATACTGACCCGTTGGAAGAAGGCAGCACAAATCTGGCGCTGCTGGTAGCGGGTATAAAAGTGGCAAGTGTGTTATCCGCCGCCCAGGCGGCCGGCAAAAGTGCGGATGCTACCCTGTCAGACCTTTACCAGACCATGGTGGAGGCGGTGAATAACGGCAGCACTCTGAGCAATACGCAGTTGGCGTCTGCCATTGGCTCGCCAGGGGCTGAACTGCCTGTAGTCAGCGCGCTGGATGCGCTGGATGCCGCTGCTGATGAGTCAGATGAAAACCTGCTGAACGCTTATCGGCAAGGCAACGCCAACCCGCTAAGCGAGGCGCAGATACAGGCGCAAGGCGCTGAGGGCAGTATTCTTCCTGAAGTCAGTGAGCGCGCCGGGCTGGATAATTACACTCTGGAAGAAGCCCTTGCACTTCCTTCACCGCCAGCAGCGGGTGAATACCTTATTATGCCGTCGGAGTCGCCGCTGAATGCGGGCGTGCTGGATCTGACGCGGGCTGGAGAGCAGCTTCAGCGGGTGAACAGCCTGTTGGACAACGCGGCGTACAGCGTCAAAAGTGGCAGCGAGCGCATTCCCACCAGTGAAGAATTCCGCTGGTCGGTTGAATCCACTGCAGATCTGATCCTGGCCGCTGATACCCTCTCAAGGCCTGAGGTTCAAGGGGCCGATGAGGTCACGTTGCGGGATGCCACCATCACTATCGGCCAGTATCGCGAGCTGGAGACCCTGGCGCAGTTCGATCTTGCCGAAACGGTAGTCCCCATGACCATGATGCGGGCGCTGGTTGATAGTCTGGATAGTGATCTCAGCTTACCTGGCAACTATACCATTGATCTTGAAGCCGTTTATGCAGAACAGGAAGTCAGCCTGGAGAGGGGCGCGGCGCTGATTGATACGGCAGCCCGAATTCTGGATAACGCTGATAACTCGCCAGAGCGCGATGAGGCCTGGCGCGAGCTGCTCGATTGGAGCATCAGGGATTCCCTTGACAATATTCTGGCTGTTTCACCTGAGCGCCCCGAGCTGGCATTGGCCGATTCCTTCCAGGTGGAAGAAAGCGAGATTACCCCGGCGCAGTTTGTTGAGCTCAACAGCCTGGCGTCCTTCGAGCTGGCGGATACCCAGGTCGTCTATACGCTTCAGCAGGCGCTGGATGCCGAGCCCCTGGCCAGTAACTACCGTCTGACGCCAGAGCCCAGCGTTGATGCCGGCCGTCTGACGGCTGGTCAGGCCGAAGCCGAATATGCACGCGTGACACCCTTTATTCAGGGGGCCAATAACCGCGATGACCTGCCTGATGACCTGTTTACCTGGGATATTCAGGACGCCGCCAGTGAGGTAGTGGCCGATATTGGTCAGGCTCATATTGATCAAGCGCAGACGATTCAGGTGGATGATACCTATGTGCCGGTCCGTGATTACGAGCAGCTGATCGCACTGGATAACTTTGTCAGCGAAGGCGTTATTCCCCAATACACGCTTGAACAGGCGTTTGCTGAAGCGCTTTCGCCAGAAGGCGCCTATGCCATTGACCCCGATGCGCTGTGGGCAGCACCTGAGGCGCTGAGCGTTAACCAGGCCCAGTCAGCCTATACCCAGGCGCTGGCGTTGGTCGAAAACGCGGACAATACTGACCTGCTGGATCTTGGTGAGATCTTCAGCTGGCGCATTGAGGATATGGCCGCTGCGATTACCGCAGAGACAGCGATAGACCAGCCCTATATTCAGAACGCGGCTGAGGTAAGGGTTACCAATGAGCGTATTTCCCTGCGCGAAAATGAGCTGCTTCAAGGGCTGGACAACTATGCGCCCGGCGATGAAATCATCTCTTACACCATGCAGGAAGCCTTGCGTGCGGTAGACGCTGACAACCTGCCCGCCAGCTACGAGCTTGATGTTCGTCAGCCTCTGGGGGAAGTCGGGGTCGCGCGTGCCGAGACGGCGCTGGAGATTCTGGATAACGCCCAGAACACGGTGGCATTGGACGCATTGGAGTGGCAAGTGCTTGATGGGCTGGCCATGGTCCTGCCCAAACTGGAAAGTGCTGACAATCGTGCCATTACCGCCGCTGATCAGGTCACCCTGAGCGATGACATCATCAACTACCCGGATTATCAGCAGCTGATTGATGCCCTTGGACGTGTCGAAGACGGCGGACGTTTTGTGCTGGATGACACCCTGGTGCGCTATACCCTGCAGCAGGCGGTGGAAAGTGATGGCCCCGTTGATGCCTATGAAATTGTGCCGGACGAGGCCTATACCTTGAACGGGTTGAGTATCAGTGAGACCAGGGAGTCCTTGGCGCAAATCGAAACTATTCTTGAAGGTGCGCTGGCGCCTGATGACGCCAACGTCTATGCACTGTTCAATTGGACGATACGTGACGCGGCCGAAACAATTCTGGCGGCCGGCGATATAGTTCCTCTTACCCGGGCCGACGTCATTAATGTCGCCGATGACCAGATCACCCTGGCGCAGTTTGCCGAGCTAAGTACTCTGGATAACTATGCCCGCGACGCTGAAGCCGTGGCTTACACTCTTGATCAGGCATTCAGCGCGACAGGTGGCTTTGATCCGGCGGCGGTCGGTGAACTGTTGGATAATTACGCGATTGCCGCTGACAGTACTCTCTCCGGAATTATCTCGCTCGATCAGGCCGACACCCTGGTCAACGTGGTGGAGAGCGCGGCTAATAATCCTTTGGAAACACTGGGCTGGGAGCTTGATGACAGCACCCAGAGGCTGATCGATAATCTTGAAACACCCGCAGTCGTCCAGGCGCAAACCGTGACAATCAGCGACGATGTCATCACATACGACGACTACCAAACGTTGCTGGATACTCTGGGTTCTGTAGAAAATGCTGGCAGTCTATCCCTGGAAGGCACGCGAGTGCTTTATACCCTGGGGCAGGCGGTGGATAACGATGGGCCTGTCGATGATTATGACATTGTGCCGGATGCGACCTATGAGCGGGACGATCTCAGTATCACTGAAGCCAGCGCTACCCTGACGCGTGTCGAAAATATCCTTGCTGGTGCCCGTTCACCTGAAAATCCTGATGTTGATGAGCTGTTCAATTGGACGGTGCGTGATTCAGCCGCGGCGATTCTGGACGCCGGTGATGTGGATCCTCTCACCCGG
>JBNJGW010000119.1:0-5251 GCA_051748005.1 Pseudomonadota bacterium
GGTGAGATATCAGGGTTGGAAAGCATACGCCACCTTGTGGGCTGTTCGGCGATGGAGCCAACATTGTAACTCACCACTTCTAAATACTCATGTTTGAAATGCTCAGGCCCTTGAAAGTGGAAACGGACAATCTTGGCAAGGCCGTGTATCCTTGGGCGCTATGCTTTGGATGCTGATGAGGTAAATCATACGTCGTCATGATGCAGTATCCGGCGCTTCCAACTAGACGATAATTGCGGGTTTTGATAACAGGCAAGGCTTCAATGGATTGGCTACAGATTACCGTCCTGGCAATCGTCCAGGGTTTCACCGAGTTTCTCCCTATTTCAAGCTCTGCGCATCTTATCCTGGTGCCGGTGCTGACTTCCTGGCAGGATCAGGGGCTGGCCTTTGATGTCGCCCTGCATCTTGGCAGCCTGAGCGCCGTGATGATTTACTTTCGGCGAGAAATCTTTTCGATGATCAACAGCAGCCTCAACGCCCTGAGTGGTAAAGGTGTTGACCGCGATGCCTGGCTTGCGCTGTGGGTCACTCTGGCAACCCTGCCGGTGTGTGCGATTGGTTTCGTGCTCCACGATGTGATCGAAGGTTACATGCGTTCGACCCTGATTATCAGCCTTAGCCTGATCGTCTTTGGCCTGCTGCTGGGTTACGCCGATTGGAAGCAGCGCGGGACGCGCAGTGAGTACCAGTTAGGCCTGAAGGACGCCATCATCATTGGCCTTGCCCAGGCGCTGGCCTTGATCCCCGGCACCTCCCGTTCCGGTATTACTATCACCGCCGCGCTGATGGTGGGCATGAATCGCGAAGCAGCGGCACGCTTTTCTTTTCTGTTATCCATTCCGGTGATCGTGCTTGCCGGTGGGCTTGAAACCATCAAGCTGGCAGGCCAGCCGGACGCTATGGACTGGAACGCCATGATCATGGGCACCTTGCTTTCCGGGTTCAGCGCCTATCTGTGTATCCACTTCTTTCTGGCTTTTATTCGCAAAATCGGCATGCAGCCCTTTGTTATCTATCGTGTATTGCTGGGCGCCTGGTTGCTGTGGATCTTTTATTTTTGAGAGTTGGTACTTTAAAACCTGTGACGGTAACTGTCTGGCAGTCAACAGTGAAAAGGGTGAATGGCATGATGAATAGTCAGAAAAAGATAGGGTGGGTCAGCCTGGTGTTAACCGGTTTACTGGGGATGGCAGGCTGCTCCTCGGAAGAGGAACGACCGCTTGAGTCGCCCGTTCGTTTTGAAGGCTCTATCTTTGGTAGCTTTTATCAGATCAGTATTGCCGACCCGCTGACCCAGGGAGAACTCAGCGATATTGAAGAAGGCTTTCTGGCTGAACTGCAAAGCGTCGATAGGGCGATGTCAACCTATCGGGATGATTCTGAGCTGGTCGCATTCAACCAGGCGCCGGTAGGAGAATGGCAATTACTCTCGCCCGAGATCATTGAGGTGATGGCCATCAGCCAGTCAGTCTCCGAGGCCAGTCAGGGTGCCCTGGATGTGACGGTGGGCGGGCTGGTCAATCTGTGGAGCTTTGGCCCTGAAGCACAGCCTGAAGAGATCCCCGATGACCAGACGCTTGAAGCGCGCCTGGAAACGGTTGGCTTTGATGCCCTGGAGTTTGATGCTGATGCCAACCAGGCGCAGCGCACCCGGGATGTATTTGTTGATCTTTCCGCCGTCGCCAAGGGCTATGCGGCGGATCAGGTGGCCGACTATCTCAATCAACAGGGCTTTGAGCATTATCTGGTGAACCTTGGCGGCGATCTGGTGGCGCAGGGGTATCGCGACCGCGAAGAAGAAACGCCCTGGCGTATTGGCATTGAAGTCCCCGAAGACGGCCCGCAAACCGCTCAACTTGTCCTGCCACTCAGCAATATGACAGTTGCCACCTCGGGCGATTACCGCAATTATTTCGAGCAGGACGGCCAGCGTTTTTCGCATACCATTGACCCTCGCACTGGCCGCCCCATCACCCATGGGCTGGCCTCTGTTTCCGTGTTTGATGATTCTAATGCCAGGGCAGATGCCTGGGCGACGGCGCTGATGGTGGCCGGTGAACAGGAAGGGATGGCCATCGCGCAGGCCAATGATCTTGATATCCTGATGCTGGTACGCGATGGAGAACAATGGAAAAGCCTCGCCAGCCCCGGCTTTGCCGCCACCTTTGGTGAAACGCTGCTGGATGAACTGACTATCGAGGTCGTGCAGGCGACACCCGACACCCCAACGGAGGAATAAGATGCTCGACGCGCTTGATGTTGTGATTCTTGCTGCCGGTAAAGGCACCCGCATGCGCTCACAAACCCCCAAGGTTTTGCACACCCTGGCGGGCAAACCCATGGTCAGCCACGTGCTGGAAACAGCTCAGGCGCTCAACCCCAGCCGTACACATGTGGTGATTGGCCATGGCGCAGACCAGCTGCGGGCTGCCCTGGAAGGCACCGATGTGCATTTTGCCCTGCAGGCTGAGCAGAAAGGCACCGGCCATGCAGTGGCTCAAACGCTGGAGCAGCTCGGCCAGGGCAAGGTACTGGTGCTGTATGGCGACGTGCCGCTGATTCGTCGTGAGACCCTGGCAGCCCTGTTGGCTAACGTGAATGAGCAACATCTTGGGTTACTCACAGTGACGCTGACAAACCCTCATGGTTACGGGCGCATTGTGCGTAATGACGCCGGTGAAGCCGTTGCCATCGTTGAGCAGAAAGACGCCAATGCTGAACAGCTGACCATTAACGAATGCAATACCGGCATCATGGCGATGACTAGCGCCCAGCTGAAGCGCTGGCTGCCTCAGCTGTCGGCAGAAAACGCCCAGGGCGAGTATTACCTGACGGATGTGATTGCCATGGCTGCTAATGAAGGGGTCAGCGTTACTACCGCACAGCCCGCCACCCCGGTAGAAGTGGAAGGCGTCAACAACCGCGCCCAGATGGCCCGGCTGGAACGCGCCTACCAAAGCCAGCTGGCCGAGCAGCTGATGGAGCAGGGCGTGGCGCTGGCCGACCCGGCGAGAATCGATATCCGCGGCACCCTGACATGCGGCCATGATGTGTTTATTGATATCGGCTGTGTGTTTGAGGGCGATGTTGAACTGGGGGAAGGCGTGCATATTGGCCCCTACTGCGTGATCAAAAACAGCACTATCGGCGCTGAAAGCGTGATTGACAGTCATAGCGTGATCGACACGGTCGTCGCAGCAGGCCTGAACCAGGTCGGCCCCTTTGCACGGCTGCGCCCCGGCACACGTCTGGCGGTAAAAGCCAAGATTGGCAATTTTGTGGAAACCAAGAATGCCGATGTGGGCGAAGGCAGCAAGATCAACCATCTCAGCTATGTAGGCGATGCGCGTCTGGGGCGAGAGGTCAACGTAGGCGCCGGTACGATTACCTGCAATTATGATGGTGCCAACAAGCACCTGACGACGATTGATGACAATGCTTTCATCGGTTCAAATACCGCTCTTGTGGCGCCAGTAACGGTCGGCAAAGGCGCCACAGTAGGCGCAGGTTCCACCATTGCCAAAGACGTCGCGGATCATGCCCTGGCGGTGACCCGCAGCCGTCAGCTGGAGAAGCCGGATTGGCCAAGGCCGGAGAAAAAGGCGTGATGAGCGTCTGAATTTAACGCAATATACGACATAAGAGTCATAGGCGGCATTTTCCTGTGCCCAAGGATGTCGGTATACTAGTTCCATTGGAACGTCTACCTATACATCCTGGCGTCTCGGCAGTGCAGGGGTTCTGACAGCACCGCCGCACACAGAGGTAACGAAATCATTCGATGAAAAACTCAAGAGGTGGTGAGAGTGAAACTTAAGCTGATCATGAGCGGGCTGGCGGCCTTTGGCGTCATGGCAGGCACATCCAGTGCTTTCGCCCAGGAAGAAGCCGCGCGTAATGCCATCGCGGAGCGTCTGGCGCCGGTTGGCCAACTGTGTTTGCAGGGTCAGGACTGTGGCACTGCCTCAGCCCCGGCGGAAAGCAGTAGCGATAGTGGCGATGATATTGACGGCGGTGATATCTACAGCAATGTCTGCGCGGCCTGTCACGAAAGTGGTGCCGCCGGTGCCCCCATCCGTGGTGATGAAGAAGCTTGGGCTGAACGTACCGAACAGGGCTTCGCGACTCTGCTGGATCATTCGATCAACGGTATTGGTGCCATGCCCGCACGTGGCGGCAACTCGAATCTGTCTGATGAGGAAATGGAAGCGGCCACCAAGTATATGGTTGAGCCGGTGATGGACGTTTCTGACGTAGGCAGCAGCGCTTCAAGCGATGAAGAAGCGGCCGACGACGAAGCATCAGCTGCCACAGAAGAAGATGCGGCAGGTACGGAAGAAGAGATGGCATCCTCCACTGAAGAAAGTGAAGGTACAACGGAAGAAGAGACAGCCGCCGCCTCTGAAGAAGAGGCCGCCACTGACAGTGATAGCGGCCTGGACGGTGAAGCACTCTACAGCAGCCTGGGTTGCGTGGCTTGCCACGCCAACGGCGTTGCCGGTTCCCCGCTGATTGGTGATGTAGAAGCTTGGGAGCCACGTATCGAACAAGGTAAAGACGCCCTGTATCAGAGCGTTTTCAATGGCAAGGGGGCCATGCCGCCTCGCGGTGCCAGCCAGGGTTCTGATGAAGAAATCATGGCAGTCGTTGATTACATGGTATCCGAAGTGCAGTAACTCGTTGACGGGCTAACGTCCAATCCCATTGTGATATCCACAGGTAAGCGTTAAAACGCCCTGTGGATATTTTTTCGTCTCTGGTTTTTCTTGCCTCAGCCTAACAGCGAGCGGATGCCTGCCAAGGCGTCCTTGCCGCGCGCCTGTTTTTTCTCCGGATCCTCTTTATCCGCGCGGCCTTCCCATTCCAGGTCTTCGGCGGGCAGTTCGTCGAGAAAACGGCTGGGTTGGCAATCCATCAGCTCGCCATAGGCCTTGCGCTGGCGCGCCAGGGTAAGCGTCAGGGTGCGACGCGCGCGGGTAATGCCCACATAAGCCAGGCGGCGCTCTTCTTCCACCGTGCCCATTTCGATGGCGTTGCGATGGGGCAGCAAATCTTCTTCCAGACCCATCAGGTAGACGTGGGGAAACTCTAGTCCTTTTGAAGCGTGCATGGTCAAAAGCTGCACCCTGTCGGAATCATCCTCTTCAGCCTGCTGTTCGAGAATGTCGCGCAGCACCAGGCGGGAAATGGCGGCTTCTACGCCGTCGGTTTCCGTGGCGGTGGAATCATCATCATCTTCCGGGTCGCG
>JBNJGW010000120.1:0-5178 GCA_051748005.1 Pseudomonadota bacterium
GCCCATTGGCGCTTTTGCGCGGGTGACTTCTGTTTCAGCTGGTACTCTGCGCGGCTGGCGGCGGCACGGTCGGCGAATGGCTGCGCACCAAGCAGCGCCAGCGGCGGGTTGGCGCGGGTATAGCGCGCGCCTTTGCCATTGCAATGGGCCTGATAACGTTTTGCCAGATTGTTAGTAATGCCGATATAGGTGCCCCGGCGACACTCCAGTAGGTATAAATACCACTGATCACTAGTGCTTGCTGGCGGCTTTTCAGATTCGCCCTGTTGTGTATCAGATGCCATGGATATTGGCTACTCGCCGCAGCATTGCTTGATTTTCCGCCCACTGCCACACAGGCAGCGATCATTGCGGCCCGGCTTGAGGCGCTCAATGCTCGGCGTGCCGTCCAGATACCACCAGCGCCCGTCTTCAAACACAAAGCGCGAGCTTTCTTCCAGTACCTGCCAGCGGTTCTGCTCACGAAAGAAAGCCTGAAAATGCACCCTGCCCTGATGGCTGGCAGGCGCTGGAGCCTCAAGGATAGACAAGGCTTTCCAGTCAGTCTGTGCATCAGGCTCCAGATGGGCTGGCCGGGTGCTGGCATGCCAGCTGTGCAACAGATAATCCGTCAGCCCCAGCACAAAAGCGCTATAACGTGAGCGCATCAAGGCTTCTGGTGTTGCCGGATGCGAGGTGCCCTGGTGATAGGGCTGGCAGCAGTCAGCCAGTGGGCGAGCGCTACCGCAAGGGCAGTTGAGCGGTGTGGAAGGTGTCATGGCTAGCGTTCTTTAACCCTTTGCCTGGGTAACAGATGTTTTGTTTCGGTATTCACCGATAATTCGGTATAGTGGATGCGCAAGAATATCACACGGAGTAAGCATCACGATCGATCATCTTTCCAACAAGCAATGGAGGTTCTCCTATGAAGGTCTTTAAACCGGAATGGCAGTGCACGTTTAGCGTAAACGAAGGCGCGGAAGAATCGGCAAACTGGAAAGAGAAAGTGGCATGGCGACTGCGGGGCATGGCTGACTGGCTGGATAGCGGTGGCCGTACGCTGAAAGTAGCGTACAACGTAACCCCGGCGGTCAGCCAGGATGAAGTGGATACTTGTCTGGGTAAAGGGTTTGAAGTGACTCAGCAGCTGTTAACTCAGCTGGCCCACCAGCAAGCGTGTGAAGATATCATGCGCCATGCAAAGGCGGAACTTTACGATGAGCAACCTTCCGTACAAGGCTTCTAACCCGCCTGTATCGAATGTTGTCATTAAACGCCGCGTCTTTAAAGCTGAAAGCTACATGGTGCAAGGCCCCACCCGCTAAATGCGTGTGGGGTTTTTTTTGGCTATCAATTATTTCTCACCCATCCCGGTAGGGTGTTGCCAACGCACTGCCCATGCGGCGCATAAAGGCCATGCAGGCCTCCAGCTCATTTTTATCAATATATTCATCCGGTTGATGGGCCTGAGCAATACTGCCAGGGCCGAGGATGATGGCCTGCAACCCCACCTGCTGGAACTGGCCTGCTTCGGTGGCGTAGGCCACTGCATGCTGGCAGCACGCCTCGGGCAAATGCGCGCTGGCCAGGCGCAGCACCCGGTCATTATCGTGATCGGCCAGACCTGGCACCGTGGTGTTCAGGGCCTGGGTGTCGATGGAAAGCTGCTTGCCCATGGCACGCAGTTCTGACGTCAACGTCTGGCAATAGGCCTCGAAGCGGGCAAAGATCTCGTCAAAAGTGTCGGTTGGCAAATGGCGAATTTCCCACTCGAACTGACACTCCCGGGCCATGATATTGATGGCCGTGCCGCCCTTGATCTTACCCACATGGAGGCTGGTATGCGGCACATTGAAGGCCTCATCAACGCGCCCCTCATCGACCAGTGCCGCCATGGTATCTTCAATAAAGGTGACCAGCCTGGCCGCTACATGAATCGCGGATGTTCCCTGATTGACCTGGCTACTGTGAGCTTCGCGGCCTGTCACCGTGGTGCGCAGATTGGTGGCGCCTTTCTGGGCCACCACAGGCTGCATGCTGGTGGGTTCACCCACGATGACATGGGCGGTGGTGGAGTAGTGGGTATGAAAGCGGCGAATCAGATCCGGCGCACCGACACAACCAATTTCCTCGTCATAGGAAAAGCCGAAATAGATCGGCTGCTCAAGCGCTGCCCGAGACCACACCGGCACCATGGCCAACGCGCAGGCAATAAAGCCTTTCATGTCGCAGGTGCCACGCCCATAAAGGCGCCCGTCACCGCCATCTCGCAGGGTGAAGGGGTCGCTGGACCAGGGCTGCCCGGCCACCGGCACCACATCGGTATGGCCTGAGAGCATAACGCCCCCGGGGGCAGCCGGCCCGATGCGCGCAATCAGGTTGGCTTTCTGGCCGCACGGGCTCATGACCCGTTCGCTTTCCACCCCGTAGCCTGCCAGGTAATCTTCCACAAACTCGATCAGTGCCAGGTTGGACTCACTGGATGTGGTGTCGAACGCCACCAGGCGTTCAAGCAGATCTATTGCCTCTTGCATCACTCACCTTCTTTTGTACGCCAGGCATCATGCCACTGCCCATGAGACTACACGGCCAGACGATAGGCGCCAACGTTGAGATGATATTTAACACAACACTGGCGTCATGCACTGTTCATCTGGTATTCATGAAAGTGTCATCTACAATAATTAGTGTTGCTAGACAACTTAAACCAAAAAAATAGCACGCGGTATAAAGGAGACGTCATGTCACGCTTCAAGTTTCACGCCCTCGCCCTGGGCGTCATGAGTGCCAGTTTGAGTTTTTCCGCCCAGGCCGCCACTGAAGTCAACTGGTGGCACGCCATGGGGGGCCAACTAGGTGAAATCCTCGAAGGCATGACCGAGGAATTCAATGCGTCCCAGGATGATTACCGCGTGGTACCCAGCTACCGCGGCAATTACACCGAAACCATGACAGGGGCCATTGCCGCCTTCCGCGCTGGCGAACAGCCGCACATCCTGCAGGTGTTCGAAGTCGGCACCGGCACCATGATGAACGCTGA
Organism: Pseudomonadota bacterium; assembly: GCA_051748005.1. Classification (GTDB taxonomy): domain Bacteria; phylum Pseudomonadota; class Gammaproteobacteria; order Pseudomonadales; family Halomonadaceae; genus Vreelandella. The sequence continues at coordinate 3,020 of JBNJGW010000120.1, forward strand.
CGGAGCCATCTACCCGACCTACCAGCTGATGGAAGATCACGGCCGCGGCTTTGACCAGAGCGCCTTCCTGCCTGCGGTTGTCGGCTATTACACGGATACTGACGGCAACATGCTGTCCTTCCCGTTCAACTCTTCCACGCCGATCATGTACTACAACAAGGACATGTTCGAAGCCGCTGGCCTCGACCCTGAGCAGCCACCCACCACCTGGCAGGAAATGGAAGACGCAAGTATTCAGCTGATGGAATCCGGTGCGGCTACCTGTGGCTTTACCACTTCCTGGCCAAGCTGGGTGATGCTGGAAAATTTCTCCGCCTGGCATGACCTGCCGCTGGGCACCCAGGAAAACGGCTTTGGCGGTATTGATACCGAGTTTGTCTTCGACAACGAGCACGTTGCCCGCCACTGGGATAACCTCAAAGCCTGGGAAGATGCCGGGGCTTTCCAGTGGGGTGGCCCGGGCTCCGGCCCGGATGCCGAGCCGATGTTCTACTCTGAAGACTGCGCCATCTTCTTCGGCTCTTCCGCTTCCCGTGCGGATGTGGCCGCCAACGCCGAGTTTGAAGTCGGCTTCGGCATGCAGCCCTACTACGACGACATAGAAGGTGCCCCGCAGAATTCGATCATCGGCGGTGCGACCCTATGGACCCTGCAGGGCCATACAGATGAAGAATACGCTGGCGTTGCCGCTTTCTTCGACTACCTCTCCCAGCCGGAAGTCCAGGCCGAATGGCACCAGCAGACCGGCTACCTGCCAATCACCCAGGCCGCCTGGGATCTGAGTGAAGAGCAGGGCTATTACGCCGAAAACCCGGGCGCCGATATTTCGCTCAAGCAGATGACCCTGAACGAGCCAACGGAAAACTCCAAAGGGCTGCGTTTTGGTAACTTCGTACAGATCCGCGACATTATCTCCGAAGAGATGGAAGCGGTGATGAGCGGCGACAAGACCGGCCAGGAAGCCGCCACTGAAGCGGTAGAGCGGGGTAACGATCTGCTGCGCGACTTCGAAGCCGCCAACCAGTAAGACCCGCTAACGGAACCACCGCCTGGCCGCTGGCCGGGCGGTGGTTTTGCTGTTTTCATCCACCCCGCTGACGATCAGGCGCAATGTACGCGTGCCGACCCCGTCATAAAACGCGCCGTAATAAAAAAGAGTCGCCCATGCAAACCAAACGCATGACGTTTCCCGGCCACTGGCTGCCCTATGCCCTGCTGGCGCCTCAGGTCATCATTACCCTGATTTTCTTTATCTGGCCAGCCGGCCAGGCCATGTATCAATCGCTGCTGCGTGAAGATGCCTTCGGGCTGCGCAGCACTTTTGTGGGTCTGGAAAACTTTGCCCGTCTGTTCCGTGATGGCGCCTACCTCAACTCACTGTCGGTGACGGCGGTGTTTGCCATCGGCACCACCCTGCTTTCCATGTCGGTGGCCCTGTTGCTGGCCAGCACGGTTAACCGCATGATCCGCTCGCGCAGCACCTATACCACCCTCCTGGTCTGGCCCTATGCGATTGCACCGGCGATTGCCGGGGTCTTGTGGTGGTTTATCTTTCACCCCTCGATTGGGGTGATTCCCTATGTGCTGAATGTGGTCGGCTATGACTGGAACCACCGCACCTCAGGGGCGGATGCCATGATGCTGGTGGTGTTTGCTGCCGCCTGGAAGCAGATTTCCTATAACTTCCTGTTTTTCCTGGCCGGTTTACAGTCTATCCCGCAATCCCTGATTGAAGCGGCGGCCATTGATGGCGCCAGCCCAATCAAACGCTTCTGGACCATTGTCTTTCCGCTGCTGACCCCTACGACCTTCTTTTTGATGGTGGTTAACGTGGTGTACGCCATGTTCGATACCTTCGGGATCATCCATGCCACCACCGAAGGCGGGCCCTCCCAGGCGACCAACACCCTGGTCTACAAGGTCTATTCCGACGGTTTTGTCGGCCTGAACCTGGGCTCATCCGCCGCGCAGTCGGTGATTCTGATGGCCATCGTGGTCGCGCTGACGGTTGTCCAGTTCCGCTTTATTGAACGCAGGGTGAATTACTGATGCTGCCAACACCCACTTCTGACTCTCTTATCCCGCAGGAGCGCCACCATGGTTGAGAACCGCCCCTGGGCCAATTTCTTTGCCCACCTGATGCTGATCGGCGGTGTGGC
>JBNJGW010000121.1:0-5166 GCA_051748005.1 Pseudomonadota bacterium
GATGATCATGAAGGCCATGATGAGCACGATGATCATGAAGGCCATGCCCATGGCAATGAAGACCCTCACGCCTGGCAGGATATGCAGCAGGCTCAGGTCTATGTGGCCAACATCCGTGATGGACTGATTGAAGCCGACAGCGAGAATGCTGACACTTACCGTGCCAATGCCGAGCGCTACCTGGAAGAAATGGCCGCTGTGGATAGCGAGATGCGCGACCTGCTCAGCGAGATTCCGGCATCGACCACGATTATTACCGGACATGATTCGTTTGGGTATTTTGCCAACGCCTATGGGTTGCGCTTTCTCTCACCGGTCGGGCTTTCTACCGAGGCGGACCCCAGCGCTGCCAGCATTGCTGCATTGGTGGATGTGATTGAGGATCAGGATGTGCAGGCGCTGTTCCACGAGAACATGACCAATCAGTCGATCATTACCCAGCTGGCCGAGGAAACCGGACTGCCCATAGCCGGCACCCTGTATGCGGATGCGCTGGCCAGCGAAGGTGAAGCGAGTACTTACCTGGGAATGATGCGCCATAACGCCGAGGTGCTGAACGCAGCACTGGCGCAGCCGGGTCATGATGATCATCACGCCAGCGACCATGACGACCATGACGACCATGACGACCATGACGACCATGACGACCATGACGACCAGCATGATCATTGACTGTGAGACAGAAATAACAATGTAAACGATTGGATACCGCCCTCGGGCGGTATTTTTTTTGGATTGCATTTCACGCAAGAGACGCCGAAACTTGTTTCCCGAACCCTGCCATTCCCCGATTGCAAGAGCTCAAGCCATGCGTGTAAACGCCGATTTTAATGATTTTGCCTGTGTCACACCGGAGCGCTATCAATGGGTTACGTCCCCAAGTGCGGGTGTGGAACGTATGATGCTGGACCGCATTGGTGACGAGGTGGCCCGCGCCACCAGCCTGGTTCGCTACGCGCCTAACACCCAGTTCAGCCGCCATACCCACGGCGGCGGCGAAGAAATACTGGTGCTTGAAGGCGTTTTTGCTGATGAGCATGGCCGCTACCCGGCAGGCAGTTACCTACGTAACCCAGTAGGTACGGGGCACACGCCGCAGATTGGCGATGAAGGCGCCCTGATACTGGTCAAACTGCATCAGTTCGACCCTGACGATATCCTCCAGCTGGCCGTGCCGGCACACCGCCTGCCCTGGCAGCCTGACCGCCGCGCAGGCATCACCTATAAGATGCTGCATACCTATGGCGGTGAACGGGTCAGCCTTGAGCGCTGGGAAGCGGATACGCAGGTGACTTACCCACGGCTGGGCGGTGGCCTGGAGCTGTTTGTTCTGCAAGGCTCGTTGATCAGTGACAACAGTGAATACGTCGCGGGCAGCTGGTGCCGTTTTCCCTGTGGTGCAGCCCCACAGCTCAAGGCGGGCAGCGAGGGTGTGCAGATGTACCTTAAACGCGGCCACCTGGCGGTGGTTAGCGCGCCAGACCAATAAACGGCACCAGGGTCAGCAACACGATCAGCGCCACCCCCAGGATCACCAGCGTGAACTGGACGGGATGCTGTAGCAGGCGTTGCCAGAAGCTGGAGATCTCGCCTCTGGCCAACGCCTCTGCGTGTTCGCGGCGGGCCTTTTCCAGGCGGCCTGCCTGGTAGTCCTTGAGCGCGGCTTCTGCGGCTTGTTTCTGGCGGCTATCGCGCAGCCAGATGGCGTCCACCCCCAGGCGGAAGAAACCCGCCTGGGTTTCATAGGTATCAAAGCCGTGTTCTTCGAGCAGCTGGCGAACTTCCATGGCTTCTTCATCGGTTACATGGCGCAACCTGAACAGCAGATGTGCCATGCTCAGTCGCCCTTGTTGGCCATGCGGTCTGCCTGTATCACTTCGATCCAGTATCCATCCGCATCCTTGACGAAAATCACGTCCTGCATCTTGCCCTGGTCGGCGCGCTTGATGAAGGTCACGTCGTGTTCATCAAACCAGGCCTGGGCAGCCTCAAGGTTAGGCACGCAAAAGCAGATATGCCCAAAGCCCTGCGGCTCGGCATTGCCATCATGGTAGGCAAAGTCCGGCTGGTCTTCGGTGCCCCAGTTGTGGGTCAGCTCCAGCAGGCCTTTCTGGCTGAAGGTCCAGGCTGTACGGGCTGATACATCTTCAGGCACGGTGTCGCCGTCTTCCAGGTTGGCCAGGAAGTAGAGCGAGAACTGCATCTCTTCAAAATCCAGCCGACGCATGACCTGCATGCCAAACACCTGAGAATAGAATGCCAGGGCACGTTCAGGGTCCTTGATGCGCAACATTGTGTGGTTAAGACGAAAACCTTGAGTTTCTTCGGGCGTTGGCGCCACGCCAGGATGATGCTCACCGTTGAAAGCCATGTCAGAATATCCTTGTCGGCTTGTACATGAATTTGCTCATGTAAAATATAAAATATATTTTCATAGACGTTGTCTTGCAGTATGCAGCCACAACACTGAAACACGCAACGGGCAAGCCAGCCCCATTTAAGGAGTCGATTAGATGTCACGTGACCGTAATGTATTGGGTGAGCCGCTGACCCCTTGCTGCCATGACCCGGTAACCGGGTTTTACCGCGATGGTTTTTGTCGTGTCGGCCCTAATGATCATGGGGTGCATGCCGTGTGCGCCATGGTAACCGAGGAATTTCTGGCTTTCTCTCGCGCCCAGGGCAATGACCTGGTGACCCCTCATCCGGAATTCGGCTTTGCTGGCCTCAAACCGGGAGACCGTTGGTGTCTGTGTGCCAGCCGCTGGAAGGAAGCCGCCGTGGTTGGTCTGGCACCACCGGTCATTCTTTCCGCCACCCATGAAAAAGCATTGGATGTTATCCCTTTGATTCAACTGCAACAACATGCTCTGGATGCCGTTCGTTAATGAATTTATCGCCAGGATGGCTGGCAAAGATTGACGATTGCTCTACACTAATTAGTCAAAGGATGTACAAGATATCCAGCACTGATCAGTTTTCAGGAGTTCATCATGACTAGTATCGATTATCAGATAGGCGACCGCCTCAGTTATCGCCAGTTGGCACATGCGCTACATAACGGGTTCTCACCGATTGTTGAGGTGGAATCCATGGACGGTATCTATACCGTACGCTTCCACCATGCCAATGGGGTTTCAGAGCTGAGTGACAACGACGGCCGTGTCGTTTCTTTTCTGGGCACCGGCGAGATCCGCGACAAGCTTGGCCAGCTCGGCCTGCACCACGGCGTTCTGACCTTTGCTGACCAGTGCGGCGATGAAATGATCGGAGTGCCAGGGCGTGCCATGTCGCCAGATGAAATGCTGACCTATGGAACACGCATCGCATTTAAATGAAGGGTTCGCCAAGATTCTGATGTTCGGTTAGACTTTGGCCTTGAAGAAACGACAGGGGCGCTTGAACGGTCACCTTGGCCTGATTACCAAGATGAGACACCATCAAGCTGAGACGCACCCTCACTACCTGATCCGGATAATACCGGCGTAGGGAGTCGTGGGGGCGAATGCTTCCACTGCCTCCCGCCCGGGAGGAAGCTATGACAACAGCGCGTTTAGGCCAGCATCTGGCCTGCCTTCATCAGCACACCCCTTTGACACACTGCATCACCAACTATGTGGCGATGAACAGTAGCGCCAATATCCTGCTGGCCCTTGGGGCCTCCCCGGCCATGCTTCACGCTGAGCAGGAAGTGGCTGAGTTTGTACAGCTTTCTTCTGCGCTTTCAGTGAACATAGGCACCATTTCCGCTCCTTGGGCAAACAGTATTCAGATAGCTGCCCGCACGGCTCAGGCGGCTGACATCCCCTGGGTACTGGACCCCGTTGCCGTTGGCGCCACCGCCTACCGCCAACAGCTTTGCGCTGACCTGCTGGCGTTCAAACCCGCTGTGATACGCGCCAATGCCTCTGAAATTCTCAGCCTCAACGGTATTGCCAACCCGGGGCGCGGCGCCGATAGCACGGTCAAGTCAGAAGATGCTCACACGGCGGCCCGCCAGCTGGCCAGGCAACAGGGCTGCATTGTGGGCGTCAGCGGTGATACCGACATCATCACCGACGGCCATCAGTCATTACGTCTGTATGGCGGCCATGCCCTGATGCCCAAAGTCACCACCCTTGGATGCGGGCTAAGTGCTGCGGTAGCGGCGTTTGTGGGCGCTGACCCAGCATCGCCATTGATGGCAACGGCCGCCGCCTTCGGGTGCTTTGCCCTGGCAGGCGAGCGGGCAGGCCAGATGGCCAGCGGGCCGGGAAGCTTCACCCCGGCCTTTCTGGATGCCCTTTACCAGCTTACCCCCCAGGATCTGGATACCTGTTTGAAAATGGAGCCGATGAATGCCGCTTGACCTTTCGCTGTATCTGGTAACGGATGCAGGCTTATGTGCTGAACAAAGCCTGGAACGCACCGTCGAGGACGCCGTTGCAGGCGGCGTCAGCATTGTACAACTGCGCGATAAACAGGCCGGCGATGCGGCCATGATCGGGCAGGCCAAACGGCTGAAAAGCCTGCTGGCAGGAACCGGCGTTCCCCTGATCATCAATGACCGCCTTGAGGTGGCAATTGCCAGCCAGGCCGATGGGCTGCATGTCGGGCAAAGCGATGCCACCATCGAACAGGCCCGTCAGGCGCTGGGTAAGGAAGCGATTATTGGCCTTTCCGTCAACACCTTGATGCAGCTTTCCAGGGCGCCCGTTCATCTGCTGGATTATTTTGGTTTTGGCCCGGTATTTGCCACTCCCAGCAAGGGCGATCACGAGCCGCCCATCGGCTTTGAGGGCCTGGCAGCCTTAACCTCGGCCAGTCGCTTACCGGGCGTTGCCATTGGTGGGTTGAAGGCCGCCCATATGCGTGACGCCAAACGTAGTGGTGCTGCCGGGGTCGCGGTGATTTCAGCCATCTGCGGGCAAGCTTCTCCTCGTGAGAGCGCCTATCATCTGGCTAGGCAGTGGGCCGACGCTTAAGGCTGGTACGGCGGTCGTGGTAAGCAATCGCCAGGCCGCTGCTAATAATCAGCACGCTACCCACCAGTACCCAGATATCCGGTAATTCACCCCAGAACCACCAGCCCAGCAGCACCGCCCACAGCATGGCGGTGTAATCAAAGGGAGCGGCAATCGCGGCGGGGGCATGGCGAAAAGCCATGGTGATAAACGCCGTGGCGCC
>JBNJGW010000122.1:0-5134 GCA_051748005.1 Pseudomonadota bacterium
TGTTGTTGAGATTGTTGTTGAGAAGATTGTTGTTGAGAAGATTGTTGCTCAGAGAGCTGCTGGGACAGCTGCTGGGCAAAGCTGACCAGGCGACGGCTGGGCTCCTGGAAGTGGTGGGCCATCACCTGGCTTAACCTTTCCAGTTCCCGGTTGCGAAAGGACAGCTCCTTGATAAGACGCTGGTTTTCCTTTTGCGCATGCCGCAAGCGCAGCAGCAGCGTCATAAGGATAGCGATCACACCCAGTTGGACGATGGTGCCAATCACTGCCATCCAGAAAGTACGCTGGCGGGACGCCTGAAGCTCTGCGGTTTGCAGGTCGACCTGTTCTTCCACGCGCTGAATGTAATGGCGCTCGGCGGAAGCCTCGAAGTCGCTGGTGTCATACAGCGATGAAATCAGTACTTCTCGCCCATTAACCTCAAAGGAATCGGTGTAGATCCCCATGACCTTGACGCTGTCATCCGCCAAACGGTGACGGAAATACAGATGATTACGTTTGGCCTCGGCGGCGCGGCGAATCTCACTATTAATCTGTGCAGAGTTCAACATGTTGATCTTATTGATATGCATGCCTTCAAGCTGCTCAAATCCGTAGAAGGCTTTAGCCGCCGGGTTGGCACGCTCGATAATGCCGGTCTCGACATCAATCATCCACATGGGGGTGGAATGCTGGGTGAAGAAGGTCTCGAAGTCGGGCGTGGCCCAACTGGTACTGGCCACCAACATGGTCAGTATGAACGTCAGCGACTGATAGAATCGTCTGTAAACGCGCATTACCAATCATCCTGGTTTGGAAGCTGTTGCGGCAAGGTAAACATAAACCGGCTGCCTTGACTGTCACCCTCGGATTCCACCCAGATATCACCGCCGTGGCGTTCCACGATCTTGCGGCAGATGGCCAGGCCAACCCCGGTACCTTCGTATTGCTCGCGGGTATGCAGGCGTTGAAACACCTTGAACAGGCGGTCTTTCTGTTCCGGAGCAATACCAATGCCGTTATCGCTGACGGTCATCTTCCATTTGTTGGTAGCGGCGTCGGACGCGACGTGCAAACCAATGCTCAGATCCTGGTCAGGCGCACGGTATTTCAATGCATTGCTGAGCAGGTTCTGGAAAAGTCGGGTCATTTCATCGGGGCTGGCGTAGACCTGTGGCCACTCATCGTCAATGTCGAAATGGGCACCAGCTTCCTGTATGGCAGGCGTCAGAAAATGCATTGCTTCATCAATGGCCTCCTTGAGCGCCATCACCTGCATGGGCTGACCCTTGCGGCCTACCCGGGAGTAATCCAGTAGTGAAAGCAGCATGCTGTCCATACGCTGGGCGCCATCGCGCATGTAGTACAGCATGGTGCTGGTGTCATCGTCGAGATCATCACCCAGCTGGCGTTCCAACAGCTGGGCATAGCTGGTGACCATGCGCAGCGGCTGGCGAAGGTCGTGGGAGGCGGCATAGGCAAAATGCTCTAGCTCCTTATTGGAGCGTTCCAGCGACGCACGGTATTGCTCAAGCTCCTGCTGAGTGGCATGTTCGTCCGTGATATCCCTGATGTAACCGTGCCACAGGGTGCTGCCGTCTTCGAGGCGTTCCGGGGTGGCAATGCCTTCCACCCAGAGTTGATGGCCACATGGGTGATTGATGCGATAATGTGTCCTCCAGGTCGTCAGCTGCTCCGCCGAACGCTGGATGGAGTCGGCAATTCTTTGAATATCTGCTGAGTCGATGACTGCAAAAACCTGACGAGCGTCTTCGCGTACCGCTTCAGGTGTGAACCCATAAATCTCTTCAATGCCTTGGCTGGCATAAGGGAAGGCGCATCGTCCATCCGGGTGCTGCCAGAACTGGTAAAGCATACCAGGCAGCAGGGCGGCATGTTGGCGGGTTTGCTCCATGGCCGCCTGAGCCTGGGCTTCAGCCTCCTTGCGCGCTGTAATGTCGCTATGGGTGCCGGCCATCCACAGGGGCTTACCCTCCTCGTCCCAGGAAACCACACGGCCTCTGTCCTGCACCCAGATCCAGGCGCCGTCGCGATGACGCATGCGGACTTCCACGTCATAGGCATCGCGTTTGCCGGCAAAGTGTTCATGGAGCATAGCTTCTGAATGGGGCAGGTCATCCGGATGACAGAACGCCATCCAGGTGTCGATAGAGGTCGGTGAAATCTCTTCCAGCTGATAGCCCACCATCTCTGCCCAACGCTCATTAAAACGTGTTTCGCCAGTCTGGACGTTCCACTCCCAGGTGCCGGCAGCGGTGCCCCAAAGGATGTTTTTAAGGGCGTTGCGTTCGGCTTCAAGCTCGGCGTGTTCTTTTTCCTGCTGAGTGATGTTGTGCAGGGCGACCAGATAAGTGGGCGCGTGGTCGAGCCTATCAACCAAGGCACCCTGATTGAATTTGATCAGCTTGGCTTCAGTCTTTATTTTTTCTCCTTCTAAATCAATTATTTGCCAATAAAAAGATTGAGGGTGATTATTGGCACGTTTGAGCAACTCTGTAGCAAGGTGGGTGGATAGGTTGCCATCAGCCTGATGGGTAGGTGACAGGTTGAGAATGCTCTTGCCAGCCAAGTCCCGTTTGCTGTCAGCCCGAAAAAGTTCGTTGGCCGCCAGGTTGCTATCCGACACGAAGGGGTCGCCGTCGTCATTGACATGCAGCAGTAACTTGGCGCTGGGCGAATAATAGAAAAGCGCATTGAAACGCTGGAAAAGACGCGCTGTGCGCAGATACAGTGTCAAAAGTAACAGCACCGCCAGCACGATGCCGGCTGCCAGCCCTATCATCAGCCAGAGACCCTTGCCGTAGCGCTGTTTTAATTGCTGCCAGAGGGTCAGGTCTGCAGGTGCAAAGGGGGCAACGCCCAGAGCGCGGGCGGCCAGTTCCACTGGCAGATAATCCTGGGGCGGGTCAAAGGCAACAGACTGTTCCTCTTTTGCCAGTACGCCGTTGAGTTGAAGCAGGGCATTACTGACCCGGCGAATGTCTTCCATGGGTACATGAGGCATGGCCGCCAGGGCCCATTCCGGGTAAAGGCGGGTGGAGTGAACCAGCGGGAAGTATGGGGCTGTCGGGTGTGCTTTAATCACTGATAGTTGCCCCGGCTGCAGGCGCCCTTGGGCAAGCCAGTCTTCGACAATGCCACTGCGCACAAACCCTGCCTCAACATCGCCACTAAGCAGGGCGCTGATAACCGCATCGTGGCCACCCAGTTCGCGGTAGTCGGCAAAGTTTTTTGAGTCAAAGCCTTGCTGCTCGATTTCATAGGCCTGAGTCAGAAAACCGCCCAGAAAGCGCTTGCCGGGTACCCCAATGTCCGCCCCCTCTAGATCTTCCAGCTCTTTAAGCGATGAGTTTTCAGGTGCCAGAATAACGCCTGCCAGTGAACTGACATAGCGCCCACCCTGAATATGCTTGAGGGTCGCCAGCGCGCCGCTGACCGCATGTTCCTGGCGCACCGCCAGAAAGTGGCGCGGGTTGGTCAGAATGAAATCAACGCGTCCTTCGGCAATGGCGATATCAAAGGCCTCAAGCGAGAGAATCTCCATGCGCACGTTTTGACCGGGCAAGGCCCACTGCATGGCTTCGACTACAGGCGCAAAGCGCGCTTCCACAGTTGCGGGATCGCGGTAGGCAAATACACCCAGGGTGGTGGTCGGCATCGCTTGGGTAAAAGTGGGGAGTATGAGCAGAACCAGCAGAGTAAGCCGGGCTAAAAGAGGCGGTGGGTGAGTCGGTGGGCACATAAATATTCTCGGTTAAATCCGGCTTACTCAGAGATCACGGTGTTGTCATTCATGGCATCTGCCTGCTGACATACCCGGTTGCGACCATTCTGTTTTGCCTTGTAAAGCGCAGCATCCGCGCGAGCAAGAGCTCCATCCGGACGCTGATCATCAGCGCGTAATCTATCCACACCGACGCTGGTGGTGATGCCAAGGGCCTGGTCGTCGGCATCAACCCGCATGGCCTCGACGCTGGTGCGAACTTTTTCAGCTACTTTGAGAGCCCCTTCTGTCAGCGTATCGGGCAACAGGATGGCGAATTCTTCGCCCCCCAATCGGCCAAAGACGTCATTTTTGCGCAGATCATCGGCAATGGTCGTGGCAAAGGCCTTGAGAAGCTCGTCACCGATTGCATGGCCATAGGTATCGTTGACCTTTTTGAAGTGGTCGATATCCAGCATCAGGATACTCGCTGAATAGTCTTCCCGGCGTTTGACCCGGCCATACTCAAGATCCATGGCATTCATGAAGCTGCGTCGGTTGAGCAAGCCGGTCAAGGGATCATGCATGGCCAGGTCACGCAACTGTTCTTCCATGGCTTTGCGTTCGGAAATATCCTGTTGTATGCCTACCATACGTTCCGGCTTGCCGTGGCTATCCCAGCTGACCACATGGCCGGAGGCAAACTGCCAGACCCAATGGCCCTTTTTATGCTGTAAACGGAACTCGCTCTGATAGCGTTGGGTCTGGTTCTTCAGGTGCTCATTGAGGGCTTTATGAAATGCGTTCTGGTCATCCGGGTGAATCCGCTCCATCCACTGGGAAGCAGAGGTGGGGAGTTCAGGGTCGCCTGTATCAAACCCGATATTTTCAAGCAGGCGCTCACTGTTGTAATAGCTGTCGTCCTGAAGGTTCCATTCCCAGACGCCCAAATTGCCGCCCTCTATGGCGGCCATCATCAACTCTTCTGATTGCTGCAGCCGCCGTTCCAGCTGATGGCGCTCCATAGCGTAGCGTATGGCGCGAAGCAGGTTTTCAGCTTTCAGCTGGTTCTTGATCAGGTAGTCCTGAGCGCCAGCTTCCAGGGCTTTCAGGGAAAAATTCATGTCATCGTGACCGGTCAGCACCACGATCGGTGTGCCGCGCGCCATTGACTTGCAGCGGGAGACGGTTTCAAGTCCGGTGGAGTCTGGCAGATTAAGGTCAAGCAGGATGACATCCGCTGGTGCATCAAGCGTCGCAAGATGCTGGTTCAACGCCTCCAGGCTTTTTAGCCAGCTAATCTGGTGCTCGCCACCGCTGAATTTGAGGCTGTAGCGGATCAGGCCGGCATCGCCGTCTTCATCCTCGATCAAAATGATGTCAAGTGCTTGCATGATGATGTCCTGAAACTCAAGGGGCTGCCCGTTTGAC
>JBNJGW010000123.1:0-5087 GCA_051748005.1 Pseudomonadota bacterium
CCCAGGATGACAAGGTCAGTGCGCATGGCGTCAGTGCTCTTTGCTGCCTTCCATCAGCCAGGCGGTCAGGCCAATCACACCGGCCCAGGCAATGAAAAGGTATAGGGTAAGGCTGGCCCAGCCAGGTAGGCGATCCACCGCTATCAACAGCGGTGGGCTGAACAGCACTACCATCAGCAGCGTCAGTGCCATAAGGCGCTCATTAAGTCTGGAACCTTGGGCGAAGGATTTCATCAGGCACTTCCATCAGTTTTATCGAAGGCATTGGCCTGCAGGGCAAGCAGTTTTTCCAGAGTGTCGATACCGCGCGCCTCCAGGCGCGGCAACAGTGCCAGCCATAGCTCTGCGGTGACTCGGGCATCCCCTAGCGCGGTATGCCGGGTGCCGGGAGGAAAGGCCAGATGATAGCGCTCAGCGAGACTGTCGAGATCATGGCCGTCGATGGCTTCATCCAGTGCACGGGAAATCAGCAGCGTATCGAGTACCGGCAGGTCAAAATCGACGCCGTGATGGCTGATCGCCAGCATATCAAAGGAGGCATTATGGGCCAGCAGTACCGCATCACCCACGTACTGGCGGAAGCGGTTGAGGATGATATCCAGCGGCGGGGCGCCTGCCACGTCGGCATCGGTCAGGCCGTGGATAGCCGTGCTGGCCGCAGGGATAGGTCGTTTAGGGTCCACCTTGCAATCAAAGGTCTCGCTGGCCAGCAGGCGGGCGTTCACTACCCGGCAGGCGCCGACACTGATGACGGTGTCCCCGCGACGCAGCTCAAGGCCGGTGGTTTCAGTATCAAAGGCGACGACCTCCAGGCTGCGCAGAGCCCGATTGGCCAGTGCTTCATCCGGATGCGGCAGGTCGGCAATGCCGAAATCGTGGAATTCCGGCCGAGGTGGCATTGCTTCACGGGGTGCACCCACCCGCTCGGTGGCAGGCAGAGGTAAACGGATACGTGCATAACCGCTGCCTTCATCGGCCAGGCTCCAGGTATCACTGGCATGTTGGCGCAGCACATCGGCGACGGTGGGGGATAGAGGCAGGACTTCCAGACGCTGGCGATGCCACTCGGCCAGTTCACGCTCCGGAAGGGGAGCACCTTTCCAGATAAAGTCCAGATAGACCCGTTTATTGCCAAGGCAGACCTCACCTTCAAAACCGCTTTCGGGCAGATAGCCGCTGAGATGCTGGATCAGAGAGGCCATCAGGGCAATCAGCGCTGGGGCATCTCCCTTGAACCAGGCGGGCATGCCAACCGGCGTGATCAGCCGATGTTGAGGGTCAAGCCGTTCATCCAGGGCCTGCCAGAAATCGTTCGACCACATGGGTGACAGGCGCTCCCCCTGGTGCTGCATATCATCCAGCAATTGGCCGATACGCGCCACATTGTCACCCAGGGTCTTGCCTTCAGACTGGATTACCCCTTCGAGACGCTCGCACAGTTCGGCACTGCGGCCGCCCTGTTGGCGCAGCTGGATCAATGCGTCGGCAGCACTGATCAGGCTGGCAGTGTGCTGGCGCAGTGGCGTCAGCATGGCGGCCAGGTCGGCCCGCACGCCCATCTCATTTGACCAGGAGGCGGTCGCATCGGTGAAGGTCAGCAGGGTCTCCCCTTCACTGCCAGGTACCCGGCGTAGCAAAATCTTTAGCCAGCGTTGATCGCATGGGGCCAGCAGTTCACGGGGCGAGCCATCCTGAGGCAGCTGAGACAGGGCCTGTTGCAGGCTGGGGCTGGGGACCAGGGCTTCCAGCCGTTTACCCAGCCCCAGGCCGTCCTGATCGTGGAAAAAATCTTCAGCCGCCTGATTGAACAGCATGACGCGGCGATGCTGATCACACAGCAGTAAAGGCGTTTCAAGCACCTGCAGCAGGGTTTCCAGCTCCTGGCGGATACGTGCTGCACTGCGCGCGCCTTCAGTGTGGGCAGTGGCCAGGCGGCTGCGATCAGCCTGCCAGCTTTCGTGTACCCGGCGCAGATCCGGTCCAAGGCCTTTCAGCCAGCCTTCCGGCGGATGCTCATCGCGAGCATCCGGGTTGGCCACCAGCCTGGCCAGCTGAACCTGCAGGTGACGCAAGGGTGTAAACAGCATCCTCTCCAGCAACAGGCCAACCAGAAAGATGGTGGCGCCACCGGAAAAACTGCCCAGCCACAGCACCCAGCGCTGCCAGCCCTGGGGGGCCAGCTGGGCATCCAGCAGGGCCGCAAAAATGGCGCCACCCAGAAAACTGATACCGCTAAGTAATAGCCACAGGCCGATCAGGCGCTGGCGCTTGGGCAACCCGCGCCGATTCATGAAGCCCCCTCACCCATCAACTGGCGCACTTTCTCAACCAGTGCCTGGGTGGAAAAGGGTTTGGTAATGTAGTCATCGGCGCCCATGGCCATGCCTTTTTCGCGCTCGACCTCACGGCCATGAGCGGTCAGCATGATGATGGGCAAGCGCTCGGTTGCCGCCTGAGCGCGCAGTTGCTCGAGGACGTCAAAGCCGCTGATACCCGGCAGGCTGATATCCAGCAGGATAAGATCCGGTGTGGTGCTTTCCACGCACGCGAGGGCTTGCTCGCCGTCCTCTGCGGTCGTGACCGAGTAACCTGCCTGTTCCATCAGAAATTCCAGCGACAGAACAATGTTGGGCTCGTCATCGACTACCAGGATATTGGCCATGTGACTCTCCCGAGATACTGAGTGGCGTTGTTATTGATGTTGGCGCTCCAGGCTGAGTTTATCGCCTTTTGCTTCAAGTGTATGGGTAGCCTCAGATAAGGCAAAGACGACCTTGGCCGAATGCTGCTAAAGTAGCTGCTGCTATCTCATCGCTAACTGCTGTACTGATTACCCTGGAGAGCCCCCATGCGTGCGTTATTGCTGTCTGCCTATGCGGCAGTAAGCCATCAATTCTGGGCTGAACAGGTGATGGCGCATACCGATGCCGATTGGACGACCCTTACCTTGCCGCCGCGCCATTTCAGCTGGCGAGTGCGCGGTAACCCGCTGACCTGGGCGCTCAAAGAGCATGCAAGGCTCAATCAGCCCTATGATCTGTTGCTGGCGACGTCGATGGTGGATCTTGCCACACTGATCGGCCTTTACCCTGGCCTGGGCAGTGCCAGAAAGGTGGTGTACTTCCATGAAAACCAGTTTGCCTACCCGGAATCTTCCCAGCAGATGTCCTCGGTAGAAGCCAAAATGGTTAACCTTTATTCAGCGTTGGCAGCGGATGAGGTGATATTTAACAGCGCCTATAATCGGGATTCCTTTATCGACGGCGCGCGCGCCTTTTTAAAAAAGATGCCTGAAAATCTGCCTGCTGCTGCGCGCCTGGAAATGCTGAGAAACAACGCGCATATTCTGCCCGTGCCGATTCTGCCTGAGGCTGTTTTAGCGGCATCTTTTATATCGTTATCCTGCAATGTGCTTGATGTCGACAGACCAAATCGCGTTATCTGGAACCACCGTTGGGAATACGATAAGAACCCGCAGGATTTCTTTACTGCGCTATATGCCCTCAGTGATCAGGGCATACCTTTTGAACTGGCCGTTATGGGGCAGCAGTTCCGCCAGTCACCCGAGGTGTTTGAGCAGGCACGAGAGCGTCTCGACACGCATATTATTGCCTGGGGGGCTCAGCCGGAAAGTGACTATAAAGCGCTGTTGAGTGAGGGGGGGATTGTCGTGTCGACCACCTGGCATGAATTCCAGGGGCTGGCCATTATGGAAGCCGCTCAGCGCGGTGTATTGCCCCTGGTGCCGGATCGGCTGTGCTTTCCGGAGTTCTACCCGCCTGAGTATCGCTATGACGGCAGTGTGGAAGGCTTGCAGCTCAGGTTGCAGACCTGGCTGACGAACCCGGCAACACGTCCGCCGTTGCTTGCTACTGAGCGTTGGGAATGGCCGCAGTGGCAGGCTCCTTATCAGGCACTGCTAGGCGTCTAGCTCGGTTTTTTCCTTGAACTCACACAGGTCTTCAATGATGCAGCTGCCGCAGCGCGGTTTGCGGGCCACACAGGTATAGCGGCCGTGCAGGATCAGCCAGTGATGGGCATCCTGCTTGAATTCCCGGGGCACATGACGAATCAGCTTTTTTTCGACCTCAACCACATCCTTGCCCTTGGCGATGCCTGTGCGGTTGGATACCCGGAAAATATGCGTATCAACCGCCATGGTTGGTTGGCCAAAGGCGGTATTGAGAATTACGTTGGCGGTTTTACGCCCAACGCCAGGCAGAGCCTCAAGAGCTTTGCGCGTCTTGGGAACCTCGCTACCATGCTGATTGACCAGCAGGTGACAGGTCTTCATCAGGTTTTCAGCCTTGGTGTTGTAAAGGCCAATGGTCTTGATATGGTCTTTCAGACCATCAATGCCCAGATCAATGATCGCCTGTGGCGTATTGGCTACCGGAAATAGCCGCGCTGTGGCTTTATTGACCCCGACATCAGTCGCCTGTGCCGAAAGCAGAACCGCTGCCAGCAGTTCAAACGGCGATGACCAGTCAAGCTCGGTGGTAGGGTGGGGGTTCTCCGCCCGCAAACGGGCAAATATCTGGTAGCGTTTGTCAGCGTTCATGACTGTCCTTGGCAGAAGCGGGGGCAAGGGTGTTTTCACCCCAGACCGTGATTCGTAAAAGCGTTGTCAGGCTATTCGGCTGTGTTCGCCTGTTCTAGCGCGCGTCTTGCTTCATCCAGCATTCGCTCGGCATCAGGAAGCTGTGCCTGTGCGGTGGCTTCGGCTTTGGCATCCTCACGCCGCCGGGCACTTTCCAGCTGTTGTTGCACCCGCTTTAGGGCCTGTTCAGCGGCTTTTACTGCCATTTGCCGCTGTCGCTGTGCGGCCGCGCCTGCGCTGCGCGATGTACGTGAACGCTGTTGAATTGCGCGCTTTTGACGCTCACGGCGTTTCTCGCGCTGCTCCCGGGCCAGGCGCTGGTTACGGGCCGTAAACCTTGCGCGCCCTTTGGCGGCGCGGCGAGCCAGGTAGTTATTCTGCGCGGCTGGGCTTTCAGCTGCTTGCCACTGTGGGTGCGGAAGCAGATCGATGCAGTCTACCGGGCACGGAGCCACACACAGCTCGCAGCCGGTGCATTCGTCAATGA
>JBNJGW010000124.1:0-5066 GCA_051748005.1 Pseudomonadota bacterium
CCTTGGTGCGCGCCTGGTTAGGCAGGTTCTGGCGAGACAGCACCAGCGCCGTCGGGCCTGAATGACGCTTCAGCGCCGCATCCCAGGCAGCCGCAGTTTCGGTAGCATCACAGGGGCGCCAGGTGTTCAGATTGGGCGTGGTGCGCAGGCTGGTCAGCTGCTCAACTGGCTGATGGGTCGGGCCGTCTTCACCCAAGCCGATGGAGTCATGGGTGAACACATAGATAGCACGTTGGCCCATCAGCGCGGCCATGCGTACGGCATTGCGCATATATTCCATGAAGATCAGGAAAGTAGCGCCATAGGGCACAAAGCCGCCGTGCAGGGCAATGCCGTTCATGATAGCGCCCATGCCGAACTCACGTACCCCGTAGTGCAGGTAGTTACCGCTGGCATCATCCGGCGTGATGGCCTTGGCGCCGTTCCAGAACGTCAGGTTGGAGGGCGCCAGGTCAGCGCTACCGCCAAGCAGCTCGGGCATTTGCGGCCCCAGAACATTCAGGGCACCCAAGGATGCCTTACGTGAGGCGATATTCTCGCCCTTCTCCTGGCTTTGCTGGATAAGGGCTTCGCTGGAAAGCTGAGGCGGCAGACGGCCTTTCAGGCGGCGCTTGAATTCCAGGGCCTCATCCGGAAACGCCTCTGCATAACGGCGCATCTGTTCTTCCCAGGCCTGCTGGCGCTGCTTGCCGGCTTCGCGGGCATCCCAGGCGGTGTAGACAGGCTCGGGAATATGGAAAGGCGCATGCGGCCAACCAAGCTGTTCTCTGGCAGCCGCCACTTCATCATCACCCAGCGGCGCGCCATGGGATTCTTCCTTGCCCTGCTTGTTGGGGGCACCAAAGCCAATAATGGTTTTACAGATAATCAGGCTGGGCTTGTCATCCTGCTGCTTGGCCAGTTCGATGGCCGCCTTGATCTCTTCTGGCTTGTGGCCATCAATACTGGGCACCACGTGCCAGCCGTAGGCTTCAAAACGTTTGGCAGTATCGTCAGTAAACCAGCCGTCAACCTCGCCATCAATTGAAATGCCGTTGTCATCATAGAAGGCTGTCAGCTTGCCCAGTTGCTGGGTGCCGGCCAGTGATGCCACTTCATGGGAGATGCCTTCCATCAAGCAGCCGTCACCCATAAAGCACCAGGTGCGATGGTCGACAATGGTGTGGCCAGGGCGGTTGAACTGGGCGCCCAGGGTTTTCTCGGCAAGTGCCATGCCCACGGCATTGGCAAAGCCCTGACCCAGGGGGCCAGTGGTGGTTTCGATGCCCGGTGCATAACCGAATTCAGGGTGACCTGCGGTCTGCGAGTGCAGCTGACGGAAGTTACGCAGCTGCTCCAGGCCAAGATCGTAACCGCTTAAATGCAGTAGTGAATAAAGCAGCATCGAACCATGGCCGTTGGAGAGAACAAAACGGTCACGGTCCGCCCATTTGGGATCTTCGGGGTTATGCTTGAGGTAGTCATTCCATAGCACCTCGGCAATATCTGCCATGCCCATGGGAGCGCCAGGGTGGCCGGACTTGGCCTTCTGAACAGCATCCATGGAAAGGGCGCGAATGGCATTGGCCAACTCGAAACGGGACGGCATGGGGTGCTCCTCGCCTGAAAACAATAATAAAGCGCTTATTGTCGCTGACTTCGCCAGCGGCGGCAAATAATGCTGCATTTATGGAGCTAAACAAGGGTTGCAAGTTGATAGTATGGATATCCGCGCAAGACGCTGGGAAGCGCTGCCAACAGCGTGTAGACTTTGCCCCCCGAGGTGGCCTTGCCACTTTCGATTATGTAGGCAGGGCCTCCTGCCATGATTTCCTGCTGATGCTACGAGCGACAGCCGTCACACAGAGGGTCAAGAGCGCGATGAGCGAATATTCCCTGTTTACCTCCGAATCCGTTTCCGAAGGGCATCCCGACAAGATTGCCGATCAGATTTCTGATGCCGTGCTGGATGCCATCATCGCCCGTGACAAGCAGGCCCGGGTTGCCTGTGAAACCATGGTCAAGACGGGCGTTGCGATTATTGCCGGTGAGATTACCACGGCTGCCTGGGTCGACCTGGAAGCCCTGGTGCGCCAGGTGATTACCGATATCGGTTATACTTCATCAGATGTTGGCTTTGATGGCGCTACCTGCGGTGTTGTCAATTTGATTGGCAAGCAGAGCGTCGATATTGCCCAGGGCGTTGACCGCACCAAGCCGGAAGACCAGGGGGCAGGCGACCAAGGCCTTATGTTTGGCTATGCCACTAATGAAACCGCCTCGCTGATGCCAGCGCCCATTCACTACTCCCACCGTCTGGTGGAGCGTCAGGCAGAGCTGCGTCAACAGGGCCTGTTGCCCTGGCTGCGCCCGGATGCCAAAAGCCAGGTAACCTTCCGTTATGACGCCAATGGCAAGCCTTGCGGTGTCGATGCCGTAGTGCTTTCCACACAGCATGATCCAGAGATTGATCAGGACGCGCTGCGTACCATGGTCAAGCGGGAAATTATTGAGCAGGTCATTCCTGCTGAATGGCTGGATGATAGCACTCAGTTCCATATAAACCCCACTGGCAAGTTTGTGATTGGTGGCCCCGTGGGTGATTGTGGTTTGACCGGGCGCAAGATCATTGTTGATACCTACGGCGGTATGGCGCGCCACGGTGGCGGTGCCTTTTCCGGCAAGGATCCGTCCAAAGTTGACCGCAGTGCTGCCTATGCAGGCCGTTATGTGGCTAAGAATGTGGTCGCTGCTGGTCTTGCTGACAAGTGTGAGATCCAGATCTCCTATGCTATAGGGGTAGCCGAGCCAACCTCGGTATCCGTCGATACATTCGGCACCGGAAATATTGCCGACGATGAAATCGTCAAGCTGGTACGCGAGCATTTTGATCTACGCCCCTTCGCGATCACCAAAATGCTTGATCTGCTGCATCCGATGTACCAGCTGACAGCCGCCTATGGTCACTTTGGTCGTGAGCCGTTTGAACATAGCTATCGCTGGGTAGATAGCAATGGCGAAGAGCAGGTTGAAACCTTTACCGCCTTCCCGTGGGAAAAAACCGACAGGGCAGATGTCCTGCGTCAGTCGGCGGGCTTGTAACACCCTCTGAGACGTTGCATTTCTTAACAGCTTAACGCCCCGCGGAATTTATCCACGGGGCTTTTTTTGTCTACGCTTAACTTAAAAGACGCAGGTATAGGCGCCAAACAAAGGAGAGCACAAGGATGTGTCGCCATCATTGGTTTATTAAGCATCTGTTGCCCGCTTGGCTGGTGCTATGGAGTTCCGTTGTACAGGGGGCTGATTGCCCAATCAAAGCGGCTGAAGCGCTTGACGCTGATATTCAGTCATTAAGCCGGCAGATCAGCCAATGGGATGACGCTTATTACCAGCAAGGAAAATCGCTGGTTAGCGATGATATTTACGATCAGGCGGTTGCCACTTTGGAGCACTGGCGTCGTTGTGCGGGGAAATCCCAACCATACCGCCCTGCACAAGAGGTTGTTAAACCTCATGAACTGCTCGCCCACCCCTATACCCAACGCGGCTTGGAAAAGCGTGATAGCGAAGGCGTTCAGCGTTGGATGCAGCGCCGTGACAATCTCTGGATACAGCCCAAGGTGGATGGCGTTGCAATCACCCTTGAGTATCTTGATGGGCGTTTGGTAAAGGCGATCAGCCGTGGCGATGGCCAGCACGGGCAGGACTGGACGCCACGTGCCCGCCAGTTACCGGCGGTTCCCAACCGGCTTCCAGAGTCACTCACGGCAGTGATGCAGGGCGAGCTCTACTGGCGAGCGGGCAGCGATTATATACAGTCCCGGGACGGGCACCGTCAGCTGCGCGGTAAGGTCGCCGGAGCGATGGCGCAGGAGGCGCCCGATGCAAAGACGTTGGCACGCATTGGGCTGTTTGTCTGGGCATGGCCGAACGGCCCTCAGGCCATTGAGGAACAGCTGACCCGGCTCGCAGAGCTATGGTTTGATAGCGCAGAATATTCCCATCCCGTATCAGATTATGCTCAGGCTGAGCAGTGGCGTGAGCGCTGGTTTGATCAGCCTCTGCCGTTTGCAACCGACGGTGTGGTACTCAAACAAGCTCTGCTCTCTACTGAAGTACTGTCGTTAGACGATGCACCTCCTGCATGGGCGCTGGCCTGGAAATATCCCGCGCAACAGGCGCTGGCGACCGTGCGTGGGATAGCTTTTCGGGTTGGCCGGACGGGGCGTATCACGCCGCTGGTGCATCTCCAACCAGTCATATTGGAAGGTCGCCGAATCAGCCGTGTGTCCCTGGGTTCGCTGGCGCAGTGGCAAGCGCTGGATATCCGTGCTGGTGACAAGGTAGCGGTAACGCTGGGTGGGCTGACGATTCCTCAGTTGGCGGGCGTGGTCTGGACGTCACCCAAGCGCCAGCCCCTATGGGTGCCGGATGAGCAGGATTACCATGCATTGAGTTGCCTGACGCTTAACGAGGCGTTACCAGGCTGTGAGGATCAGCTGCTGGCCCGCCTGGTATGGCTTGGGGAGGCGCTTGAAATGCAGGGGATCGGTGAAGGCACCTGGAAGAAGCTGATAAAGGCTGATGTGGTGACTGATCTGATCGGCTGGCTTCAGCTGGATAAACCGGCACTGATAGCGGCTCCGGGTATTGGCGCCGCTACGGCAAACCGGCTTCTGGCCGAGTTTGATGCGGCAAGAAAGCAGCCATTTGCCAACTGGCTACAGGCGCTTGGCGCCCCACCGGGCAGTGATCAAACACAAGGCGACTGGGCAAGCCTGGCCGCGCTGAGCGCAGCACAATGGCAGGCGCTGCCCAACGTTGGGCCTGTGCGCAGCAGAGCACTGGATGCGTTTTTTACCCACCCGGAAATCCAGCGGATGGCGGCTGCGCTTGAAAAAGCAGGCGTGGAGGGGTTTGAAAGATAGCGGTCAACCCAGTCCGCTGAGCTTAAACATCATCCCCAGATAGACAGGAATCAACAAAGGCGCCATCAGGGTAGTCACCAGTACTGCCAGGGCGCCTTTCTGGGGTTGAATGCCCAGTTCCATGGCAACCACCACCACGTTAGCGGCCATGGGCAC
>JBNJGW010000125.1:0-4966 GCA_051748005.1 Pseudomonadota bacterium
CAGCTGGCGCGAAGTACGTGAAGCCACGGGTTGCGCCACCCAATGCGGCAAGTGCGCCTGTTTTGCCAAGTCTGTGACCCGCGAAGCGGTGCAGGATGCTCGCTATGAAGCCAACGCGGGGCTTGCTTACGCAGTCTGATGCTAACAGGTTGATTTTTTTGTTTTTTAATTATCAGGTTGTGCCGCTCAAGGCCTTGGGAGTATGCTTTTTTATGATCTATACTCTTTATTAAGTCGTTCTGTCTTCAGGCAAACTAAGATCAATAAAGGTGACGTCATGAAAGGTGATCCGAAGGTTATTCAACACCTAAATATCGCTCTGGGCAATGAGCTTGTTGCTATCAACCAGTATTTCCTGCACGCCAAGATGTACAAGGACTGGGGGCTCAAGGAGCTTGCCAAGTGGGAGTACGACGAGTCCATCGAAGAAATGCAGCACGCCGATAAGCTGATCGAACGTATCCTCTTCCTGGAAGGCATTCCCAATCTGCAGGATCTGGGCAAACTGCATATCGGCGAAAATGTTCAGGAGATGCTGGAGTGCGATCTTAAGATTGAACATGACGGCCGCAAGGATTACATCGAAGCCATTACCTACTGCGAAAGCGTCAAGGATTACGTCACCCGCGATCTGCTGCGCGATCTTCTCGCCGATGAAGAAGGCCACATTGACCATATCGAAACCCAGCTTGGTCTGATTGAAAAAATCGGTATCCAGAACTACCTGCAAAAGCACATGCAGCTGGCTTCCGACGAAGAGTGATCCACACAGCAAGTATTCACAAGCATAACGGGCAGCCAAGAGGCTGCCCGTTATGCTTTATCTGATAGCTGGATGACATTCTTCCCGCAAGCCGCGACAATGGTTGCCTGACCCCTATCAGGATTCACGATGATCAGCTGAACGCTGGCGGAGACTAGGATGTTGCCACTGACAATACTTTATCAGGATGATGATCTGGTGGCGGTTCATAAACCGGCTGGGCTTCTGGTTCACCGTTCGCAACTGGCCCGGGGAGAGCGTGAGTTTCTGCTCCAGCGATTGCGTAATCAGCTGAACAGGCGAGTGTATCCGGTGCATCGGCTGGATCGCCCGACCTCAGGAGTGATGGTGTTTGGGTTCTCGTCCGAGGTGGCGGCACGTCTAAGCGCCTCCTTTTCGGAACGTCAGGTGGAAAAGCGCTACCTGGCAGTGGTGCGCGGCTTGGCCCCCGAGCAGGAGCGGCTGGATTACCCGCTGCGCGAGGAAGACGGCACCCGCCCCAAGGCACAGATGCCGGCAATGCCCGCCATGACCGATATCCGTCGTCTGGACAGCGTAGAACTGCCGGTGCAGGTGGATCGTTATCCGGTGGCCCGCTATTCGCTGGTTGAAGCACGGCCGCTGACCGGGCGACGCCACCAGATACGCCGTCATCTTTCCCGGCGTGGCTACCCGATCATCGGTGATGCCAAACATGGCAAGAGTATCCATAACCGTTTTTTTGCCGAGCGCTTTGCGGCCCCACGCTTGCTGCTGGCAGCCACCTGGCTGGCGTTTGATCACCCGCAACAGGCCAAGCGCGTTCAACTCAGCTGTGCCTTGGATGACACCATGACGGCACTGTTTGAACACCTCGGCTGGGCAGGGCACCTGCCGCTGGATAGCGTGCGGACGCCGCCCTGCAGTGAAGGCCGTTCATCCATTTCTCCAGTGTGAATATCGCTGGTTGATTATCTTTGTGGAGTTTTCATGGCGGTGCAAGAAAGCCCTGTGCGTGAGCTGGCTGATCAGGATTATGAGTTGCGTTTTGGCGGCATCCGGCGCTTGTATGGCCGCCGTGCAGCAGAGGCCTTTCGCACGGCGCATGTGGTGGTGGTAGGCGTTGGTGGGGTGGGTAGCTGGGCCGCTGAGGCATTGGCGCGTTCCGGTATTGGTCGCTTGACCCTGATTGACCTGGATGATGTGTGTGTCTCCAATGTGAACCGCCAACTACATGCACTGGATGGCACCATTGGCCGCCCCAAGGTAGAGGTGCTGGCCGAGCGCTGCCGGCTGATTGCCCCGGAGATGGAGGTGATCGCTGACAGTGCCTTTGTCACGCCGACGAATCTGGCTGAACGCATTCCCGATAGCGCCGACCATGTGGTGGATGCAATTGACAGCGTCGTGGCCAAGGCGGCGCTGATTGCCTGGTGCAAGCGGCGCAAGATAGCGATTACCGTTACCGGGGCGGCCGGAGGGCAAAGCGACCCGACGCGGATTCAGGTGGCGGATCTAACACGCACCGAGCAGGACCCTCTGCTGGCCAAGGTGCGTTCTCGGCTGCGTCGCGACCATGGTTTTTCGCGCAACCCCAAGCGGCGCTTTGCGGTGGAGTGTGTCTACTCGGATGAGCAGCTGATGTATCCGGGCGCGGATGGCGAAGTCTGCGCGCAGAAACCGTCTAACGCAGAAGCCACCCGGCTGGATTGCGCCTCGGGCTTTGGTGCCGCTACCTTTTTGACAGGCACCTTTGGCTTTGTCGCCGCTTCACGCGTGTTGGCGCGGTTGGCCCGTAAAGCCACTTCACACGAGAGGAAATGACCATGACACTTCCAGCTCCAGGGATCTACCGCCACTATAAAGGCGCACTTTACGAAGTGCTGGGAACGGCGCAGCATAGCGAAAGTGAAGAGCCGCTGGTGGTTTATCGGGCGCTCTACGGCGATTACGGCCTCTGGGTACGTCCGCTTGATATGTTTACCGAAAGCGTGACCAGGGACGGTCAACCCCAGCCGCGTTTTGCTCTTGAGAAGCCATTTTAAGCCTGCACCAATACCCACAGGGAAGGGGGGCGACATGACGATGACGACACCGCAGCAGACGCTGAAAAATGTATTCGGGTTTGATGGCTTTCGCGGCGGCCAGCAGGCGGTGGTCGAGAATATTCTGAACGGGCATTCGGCGGCGGCCATTTTTGCCACCGGTGCGGGTAAGTCGCTGTGTTATCAGTTGCCTGCGCTGCACCTGCCGCATCTGACCCTGGTGGTGTCGCCACTGTTGGCGCTGATGCAGGATCAGCTCGCCTTCCTTCAACGCCTGGGCATTGCGGCGGCCAGTATTGATTCCACTCAGGATCGCGACACGGCGCGTGATGTGATGGAGCGCGCCCGGCGTGGCGAGCTGAAAATTCTGATGATCTCGGTAGAACGGCTGAAAAACGAGCGTTTTCGCCACTTTTTGCGCCAGGTGCGTATTTCCCTGATGGTGGTGGATGAAGCCCACTGCTTATCTGAATGGGGGCATAACTTTCGTCCGGATTACCTCAAGCTGGCGGTTTATCAACAGGAGTTTGCGATTCCCCAGGTATTGCTGCTCACCGCCACGGCAACGCCTGCAGTCATTGCCGATATGCGCGAAAAATTTGCCATTGCCGAGGAGCACGTCACCACCACCGGTTTTTACCGGCCCAACCTGACGCTGTGGGTGACGCCAGCCATGGAAAACCGCCAGCAGCAGTTGATTGAGTGGCTGGCGCCGCAGATGCAGCCAGGTAATCAAGCGCCCACCATTATTTACGTGACCCTGCAACAAACGGCCGAGCAGCTGGCCCGCGCGCTCAGTGCCCAGGGCATTGCAGCCCAGGCCTACCATGCGGGGCTGGATTCCGCTCGCCGAGAGGCTATTCAGCAGCAGTTCATGCAGGGGGAATCGCCCTGCATTGTGGCCACTATTGCCTTTGGTATGGGTATTGATAAAGGCAACATTCGCAATGTGGTACATTTTGATCTGCCCAAATCGATCGAAAACTACAGCCAGGAAATTGGTCGGGCTGGGCGCGATGGCCAGCCAGCGATCTGCCTGACCCTCGCCGGGCGTGATGGCTTGCGTGTGCTGGAGAACTTTGTATACGGCGATACCCCGGAGTTCGGCGGTATTTGTCGCCTGCTGGAAGAGATACAGTCAGCGGCGCAAACGCCGGATCGCCAATGGGAAGTGCTGCTGAACACGCTTTCGCGGGATACCAATATCCGCCTGCTGCCGCTGAAAACCCTGCTGGTGCGTCTGGAAATGCACGCCATCATTGCCCCGCGTTTTGCGTTTCTGGCGGAATACCGGCTGCGCTACCATGTGGCACCCGAAGCGCTGATCAACCGCTTTGAAGGTGAGCGAGCTGCCTTTGTGCGCCTGCTGGTTGATAACATTCCGATTGCCCGCACCTGGGGAACCGTGGATTTTGATCGCCTGCACCAGGCCGGGCAGGCAGGCCAGATTGACGCCTCCCGCGCCCGGGTGATTACCGCCCTTGAATACTTCCAGGAAAAAGGCTGGCTGACCCTGGAAGGCAAGCGAATGACCGATGTCTATGACATCCGCCAGCCCGGTTTTTCCATTGAGACGCTTGCCCGCCAGCTGTACGACGACTGCCTGATGCGCGAGCGCGCCGAAATCGAACGGCTTAATGCCATGCTGGCGCTGTTTGAAGCTGATACCTGCCTGACGCGGCGCCTGGCGGAGCACTTTGGCGACACCACCTTTGATGCGCCACCAGATACCGCCGAGGGCCGCTGCGGCCATTGTTCGGTATGTGCCGGCCACCCCGCTCGGCTGCCCGAAGCGCCGCCTTTGCCCGGTTTAAGCGAGGCTGATGTTAACCGCTACGCGGCCACTTTTATTGAACGCCACACTACCCAGTTGGGCCAGCCACCCAACGCCCAGCGGCTGGCCCACTTTCTATGCGGCCTGAGCATGCCAGTGTTTACCCCGCTCAAAGCCCGTAGCATTAACGGTTTTGGCGTGTTTGAGCAGCTAAGCTACCGCGATGTGCGTGAATGGGCGGCGGGATTGCTGGAGGCAAGCTGAACAATCCTCAACGCTTGTACTGGGTGGGGCAGTAGGCGCGGTTGACGTCTGGCGAGCGCAGTGCCTTGTGCTTGGTGTTGCGCCCGCTGACCCGCTGGCGCCAGAGCTTGAACGAATTGGGCTTGAGCTGGTGACGCATGA
>JBNJGW010000126.1:0-4940 GCA_051748005.1 Pseudomonadota bacterium
CTGGGCGCCCAGGTTATTGCCGAACTGGAGCGCAATTCCCGGGTGGGCCTGCCCTGGCACCTTGACCCTGACCATCAGGCGGTCTCGCGGATTGAATAATCAGCGGTAATCCCCTGGGTCTACCCCCCATTTACGCAGGCGCGATGCCAGGGTGGTGGGGCGCAGGCCGAGTTTGGCTGCCGCGCCTTCAGGGCCGGAGACCTTGCCACAGCTGTGCTTCAGGGCCAGCAGAGCACTTTCTTTCTGGCACTGCTGCAGCATGCTCTCGGTCATAAACTGTGTGCCTGTTCCATTCAGCAAGCCGCTTACCTCTGCTATTGCTTCGCTCCTGGCATCAGCACTCCCACTCACCTGGGTGTCATTTTCCAATAGCTCATCAAAGGTGACATGACGGCTCTGGGTGACAATCACCTGGCGTTCGATCACGTTTTCCAGTTCGCGAATATTGCCCGGCCACGGGTAGCGCTGCAGAACACGCATCTGCTCAGGGGCGATACGCACACCGGGCTTGTTGAACTTCTGGCAGGCCCGTTGCAAAAAGTATTCAGCCAGCAGGGGCACATCTTCTGTACGCTGGCGCAGCGGGGTCGATGCCAGGGGAAAGACGTGAAGGCGAAAATACAGGTCTTCACGAAATTGCCCTGCCTCAATCATGCTGCGCAGATCGCGGTTAGTAGCGGCAATTACGCGCACATCCACCTCTATGGTGCGGTTTTCGCCAACCCGTTCAATTTGTTGGTCCTGCAGAACCCGTAACAGCTTGCTTTGCAGTTCCAGGGGGATCTCACCGATTTCATCGAGAAACAGGGTGCCGCCGTCGGCCAGTTCGAAGCGCCCTGAACGGTCGCGAACCGCGCCGGTAAAGGCGCCTTTGACGTGGCCAAAGAATTCGCTTTCAAACAGGTCGCGGGGAATGGCTGCACAGTTGACGCGGATCAAGGGGCGTTCGCTGCGTTGGCTGGCGGCATGAATGGCCCGCGCAATCAGCTCCTTGCCGGTGCCGGATTCGCCGGTTATCAGGACGTTGGCATCTGTGGGCGCCACCATTTCAATCTGTTGCAGCAGCTTTTTCAGGGCCGGGCTGTCGCCAATGATATTCTGATGATCCAGTTCCGCCTTGATTTCCTCCTGCAGGTACTGGTTTTCAAGTTCCAGACGCTGTTTGAGCGATTCCACCTCTATCAGGGCGTCGCGCAGCTGCTGTTCGGCGCGTAAACGCTCGCTGATATCACGGAACAACACCACCGCCCCGACCAGCCTGCCCATCTCGAAAATCGGTGTGCTGGTATATTCCACCGGAATGCCTTCTCCATTCTTGTGCCAGAACACTTCATTATCAACGCGATGCACCTGGCCATCACTGAAGGAGGCGTGAATGGGGCATTGCTGCACCGGAAAATGCCTGCCATCAGCATGGGAATGATGAAACATCAGATGGGCGTCATGGCCGACCATATCCTGAGCGCTCCAGCCCAGAATGCGCTCAGCGGCCGGGTTGGCAAAAGTGGTTTTACCATCAGCATCCAGGCCGTAGATACCTTCACCGGCAGCACTCAGAATCAGCTGATTCTGTTTTTCGATGCGTTCAAAGACCTGTTCGACACGCTGCCAGCCTACCTTCCCGAGACGGTGCTGGCGGCCAAGGTCTGCCTTGGCGCGCCGGTGTTCTGCCTGGTTACGGTCAATCAGGGTCAACAGCAGCCAGGAGGAATGCTGAGTGCTGCTGGCGTATACCTCAACGTGGTGGGGCTGGCGCTTGGTGTCGAGGATCACCAGATCATCAGACCATCCTGTGCCGCGACTTAACACTTCATCTGTAAAGCTGACCCATAGGGGCAGTGAGGCGCTGAGCCGATGACTGAAAGGCGTCGGGAAGGGAGGCGAATGGTCAATCGACAGCATTCGGCAGGCTGCCGGGTTGGCGGCGATCAGACGGTCATCCAGCGGGTCGATGATCATGGTTGCCAAAGGCGCATGGTCAAACATCCAGGTGGCGAGGCTATTCCCAGTGTCTGTACTCACTATGTACCTCTTGTCTTTCGGGAGCTGTGACCAGCTTACCCGGCAGCAGCGTTGATTACGATTTTTCGTTAACAAAGCTGACGAAATATGATGATTAACGAATTATCGTTAATCAATGTGGGTGGTTCTCTAGTCTCTTTTTTTGCGCTAAGTTTTTGAATATAAATTATATTTTTAAATTAATGCGAAGTTGGCACGCTTCTCGCTGGTGTTACTACATATTAATAACCGGATTGATGCTCGGCTCATCCCGATACGCTTTATATCCATCTCGCCATTAATGTTCGAATCATTGGCACTTTGAGAGGTTCATACCATGAAAACGCCTGATAACGATCGTCATAAGCCCGCCTCCCAGCATGGCAGCCAAGAAGGTCTCAGCAGCCTGAGTGACCCCTTTGATCATCGCCAGTCGTTGATCCATGGCCATCAGTGTGATTGCCAGCGTTGCCAATCCACGCCTTCATCGGCCTCTATTGGCCATCCTGAGCAGCCCGCGGCTTCCCAGCAGGCGTCAACCTCCTCGGAGGACATGCTGGATCGTGCGGTTGAAAGCGCCCTGGTGCGCGGCATGTTTGGCCACAGTGACATGCATCGCCGTCAGTTCATGAAGCTGGTGGGCGGTGGCACGGTGGCCGCAGCACTTGCCAGCTTGCTGCCCATGGATGCGATCAAGGCAGCTGTTAAAGAAAACCTGGGGCCGCTTGAGAAAACCAGCCTTAACGTTGGTTTCGTGCCCATTACCTGTGCAACACCGATCATTATGGCGCATCCGATGGGCTTTTATGAACGTTATGGCCTGGATGTGTCGGTCATCAAGACGGCCGGCTGGGCAGTGGCTCGCGATAAATCGCTGAACCGTGAGTATGACGCGGCGCATATGCTGACCCCCATGCCATTGGCCATGACTATGGGAGCAGGTTCCAGCCCGGAGCCCTTCATCATGCCTGCGGTGGAGAATATCAACGGTCAGGCCATCGTGTTGCACAATGATCATCTTGATAAGCGTGATCCGCAGCAGTGGAAGGGCTTCACCTTTGGTGTGCCGTTTGAATATTCCATGCATAACTTCCTGCTGCGTTACTACGTGGCCGAGCATGGTCTGGATCCGGACCAGGATATCCAGATCCGGGTTATTCCACCGCCCGAAATGGTCGCTAACCTGCGCGCCGGTAATATCGATGGCTTCCTGTCGCCCGACCCCTTCAACCAGCGGGCGGTCTTCGAGCGTATTGGCTTTATTCATCTGCTGACCAAGGAAATCTGGGACGGTCATCCCTGCTGCGCCTTTGCCACCAGTGCCAGCTTCGCACGGGAGAATCCCAACACCTATGGGGCCCTGCTGCGTGCGATCATCGACGCCACCCAGTATTCGTCCAACCCGGATAACCGTTCGGAAATTGCCACCGCCATTGCGCCGACCAATTACCTGAACCAGCCGGTCACGGTGATTGAGCAGGTACTGACCGGGCGCTTTGCTGATGGCCTGGGTAACGTTCAGAACGTGCCTGACCGCATCGATTTCGATCCCTTCCCCTGGCACTCCATGGCGATCTGGATTCTGACCCAGATGAAGCGTTGGGGCTATGTGGAAGGCGAGATTGATTACCAACAGATTGCCCGTGACGTGTACCTGGCCACTGACGCCCAGGATGTCATGCGTGAGCTTGGCTATGAGGCGCCCGAGGAAACCGCGCGTAACTATCAGATCATGGGTAAGACCTTCGATTACACCCAGCCTGAAGCTTACCTCGCCAGTTTTGATATCGGCAGGAGTTAACCATGGATCGCACAACAACCGAGTGGAATATCAGTCTCAATATGCGCGCCCTGATGCTGGCGGTTCTGCTGCTGGTCGTCGGGCTTGGCCTATGGGAAGGACTTAACCAGACGGCAATATTAGGCGGGGGTGGAGAGCTCAGCGAGTATGAGCAGCTGATGGCGGGCGCCAATGAATCAGCCAAGGTGCCGCCACCGTCTGAAATTCTCACCCGTGCCTGGGAGGAGTTATCCAACCCCTTCTATGACGCTGGCCCCAACGATAAAGGTATCGGCATTCAGCTGGCGTATTCGCTCTATCGTGTGCTGGCGGGCTACATCATGGCTGCCGCCATCGCGATTCCGATCGGCTTTCTGATTGGCATGTCACCGCTGGCCTACAAGGCGCTGAACCCCTTTATTCAGGTGTTACGGCCTATCTCACCGCTGGCCTGGATGCCGTTGGCGCTGTTCATTATCAAGGACTCTGAGGCATCGGCCATCTTTGTCATCTTTATCTGCTCAATCTGGCCAATGTTGCTCAACACGGCCTTTGGGGTGGCCGGTGTACGCGATGACTGGGTCAATGTAGCGCGCACCCATGAGCTATCGCCCTTGAAAACTGCCTTCAAGGTCATTCTGCCCGCGGCGGCGCCCACCATTCTTACCGGCATGCGTATTTCCATCGGGATTGCCTGGCTGGTGATCGTGGCGGCTGAAATGCTGGTAGGCGGTACGGGTATTGGCTACTACGTGTGGAATGAGTGGAATAACCTCGACCTTACCAGTGTGATCTTTTCCATTCTGATGATCGGGGTCGTTGGTATGTTGCTGGATATGTCGCTCGCCTATGTCTCCCGCTTTTTCACTTACGTTGAATAAACCGATGCCGGATAACAGGAGTCGACGATGAATCATGCCTTTGTTGAGGTACAGCAAGCGACCAAGCGCTTTCCTGCCACACAGAAGGGAGGCGAGCCGCTGACCGTCTTCGAAAATATCAGCTTTCAGCTACATAAAGGCGAGTTCGTCTGCATCATCGGCCATTCAGGTTGCGGAAAATCAACCATCATGAATGCGCTGGCCGGGCTCGACCAGTTTTCAGACGGCACCATGGTGATGGAAGGCAAAGAGATTGCTGGCCCAAGCCTTGAGCGCGG
>JBNJGW010000127.1:0-4871 GCA_051748005.1 Pseudomonadota bacterium
CTGCTGTTTCTTGATGTCGGCGGTTCCATGGATGACCATATCCGCGTCTGCGAGGAGTTGTTTTCCGCTGCGCGCTCGGAGTTCAAACATCTTGAGCACTATTACTTTCATAACTGCCTGTATGAAGGCGTCTGGAAAAACAATCGCCGTCGTGGCAGTGAACGACTTCCGACCATGGACGTTTTGCATACCTACGGGGATGACTATCAGGTCGTGGTGGTCGGCGATGCTGCGATGTCGCCCTATGAAATCACTCACCCGGGTGGCAGCGTCGAACACTTCAACGAGGAAGCCGGTGGCATCTGGTTAAAGCGCCTGACGGCAACGTTTCCACGCCTGGCGTGGCTCAACCCCATGCCACCACGGGCCTGGGAAATGACCTACTCCACCCAACTGATTCGCGAGCTGATTGACGACCGCATGTACCCGATGACGTTGGAGGGTCTGGAAGCGGCGATGAGCCAACTGGCCCGCTAAAACCCGGAACCACGCATCCAAGACCATTTTGACCATGTGAAAACGCGGCCATGTGCTACCCTCATAGTTGAGTTTGTTACGTATTTGTAAGTTTCTCAGCAGTGGAAAATAACTGACAACAATAGGAACACCCGTAATGAGTCGAGAAGTCGTTGTATTAAGTGCCGTACGTTCTGCCATTGGCGCCTTTGGTGGCGGATTAAGCTCCATAGAACCCCATGAGCTGGCGGGCCAGGTCATGAAAGAGGCGGTCAACCGCTCCCAGGTGGATGCCGCCTTGATCAACTATGTCACTGTGGGCAACTGCATTCCTACCGATTCCCGTTTTGCCTATGTTGCACGCGTTGCCTCCATTCAGGCCGGGCTGCCGATGGATTCCGTCGCCATGGCGGTTAACCGTCTGTGCAGCTCTGGTTTGCAGGCCATCGTGACCACTGCCCAGAACATCATGCTGGGTGATTGCGACTATGGCGTCGGGGGCGGCGTTGAAGTAATGTCGCGGGGCGGTTACCTCTCTCCCGCCATGCGCTCGGGCGCACGGATGGGCGATACCAGCATGGTCGACATGATGGTGGCTACTCTGAATGACCCTTTCGGAGTTGGGCACATGGGCATAACCGCTGAGAATCTGGCCGAAAAGTGGGATATCAGCCGCGAGGAACAGGACGCCTTTGCAGTGGAGTCCCACGCCCGCGCAACCCGCGCCATTGAGGAAGGACGCTTCAAGTCACAGATCGTCCCGATCACCTTTGAGACCCGCAAGGGCACTGTCGTCGTCGATACCGATGAGCATGTAAAACCGGGCACCAGTATGGAAAGCCTGGGGAAAATGCGCCCGGCCTTCAAGAAAGACGGCACCGTCACTGCCGGTAATGCCTCAGGCATTAACGATGGCGCCGCCTTTATGGTGCTGGCCTCTGCAGAAGCGGCCGAAAGTGCCGGACACAAGCCGATTGCCCGCATAGTGTCTTACGCGGTGGCTGGTGTGCCGAATGAGATCATGGGTGAAGGGCCCATCCCCGCCTCGCGTCTGGCGCTGGAAAAGGCTGGCTTGTCGCTTGACGATATGGATGTGATTGAATCCAACGAAGCCTTTGCCGCTCAGGCACTGGCCGTCGCCAAGGGCCTGGGGCTGGACATGCAGAAAACCAACCCGAATGGCGGCGCCATTGCATTGGGGCACCCGGTGGGTTGTTCCGGGGCCTTTATTGCCACCAAGGCACTCTATGAGCTTGAGCGTACCGGTGGACGCTATGCGCTGGTTACCATGTGTATTGGCGGCGGCCAGGGAATTGCGACCATTTTTGAGCGCCTGTAAAAGTTAGTTCTACTGTGTCATAGAACAAGTCACTGGCAATACAAATCAAAAAAACCGGCGGGCTTTATTGAGCCTGCCGGTTTTTTGTTTAGCTAGTCATCATGCTGACATAACAGCTTAGTTAGCCGGTTTTTCCTCTGCTTCTTCTACCGCCATATCATCTTCAACATGGATCGGTTCATCGGCTTCATCCTCAGCGTGGCGACGTGAACGGTGCTCGATCATCAGATACAACACCACACCAACGCCCAGCCCCCAGGCGGCGCCATGGGTTGCCAACACCACACCCATGATACCGGCAACGCCCATGGCGGTAGCGTTCTTGATCTGCTCAACGGCCACGGCAATACACAGGTAACCGGTAATCAACAGGGTAATTGACAGCGCAATCGGCAATACCGGACGGAAAAGGGTGACCAGCGGCAGCAGGAACAGCGCCAGAAAGCCGACAATCCAGAAAACCGAAGCCCCTGAGTAGATGGTATCCATGGCACCACGCCCGTAACGGTAGCGCTCGGCAATGGTGGCCATGGCACCGGTAAACAGTGGCCCTGCAAGACCCGGGTAAGGGGCAAACAAGGAATGCATCAGGTTACGCAGACCGGTAATCAGGTGAACTCGATCAACATTCACTTCGATTTTTTCATCCGGACGCAGGTGATCAACGCGCTTGATCAGACTCTGGCCGACGATGATGTCACCAAAGGCAATGATATAGGCAATGATAGCCGTCGGAATCGCCGCCACTAAAAGCTCCATACCGGGCAGACCAATACTGAAGGGCAGATACGCCCAGATGCCGCCAAAATCAGGTATCGCAACACCCCACTCAACGCTTGGCATTGGATATTCACCTACGCCCCAACCAATCGCCATAGTCACCAGCATGCCCGGCACCATGCCATAGGCAGCGATGTTACGCGCCCAGCGGAATTTTTCAGTCAGGTCACGAAACGATAGAGAAAACAGCACATAAAGTGTTATCAGGCCACCGATACCCAGGGAAACAGGCGTTTCATACAGACGCCCGCCTTCACTGATCTCACCGCTGATAGCAGCAATACCCGCGCCAAGCAGAATGCCCGCCTTGATTGAATCCGGTACGCTGTTAACCAGCTTTGTTCCCAGCCGGGTCACCGCCATAAACAGGAAAATCAGGGTAACCATCAGTTGCAGGGCCACCATGGCACGAATAGCTTCAGGCCCTGGTTCAAACTGGCCAATAAACAACAAAACCACGGGAATTGCCGGGGTAATCCACCCCGCCACAAAAGGAACCCCCAAAAGCGGCGGCAGGATAAAGCCGATGCCGCACACGACCACGTAGGCAAGTGCCACCTCATAAGGAAGCCCAAGATACTGCTCCAGCAGCGGTATCATGCCCAGACCGATGACAAACATGACCAGCGCCTGGATGGTCTCGGGAATTTCCCAGCGGAAATGGATAAAGGGCAGGCGAAGCTTGAAAGGGCCAAGCGGCCAGTAGGGATGTTCTTCCCCGTATTTACGTTTAAGCAGCACGACGTTTCCTCACGGTGTCTGGTTGTTCATTATCGAATCCTCATGGCTATTGTTATTATTGATTGGAGCTGTTTTACGTGGCTGAAAGCCAAGAGAACATTCGACCTTTCGTGCATTGCAGCACGAACACCCCACCAGCGAGTGTCGACAATCACAGTGAGAAAAAAGCTAAAAGTGTCTAAATAACGCCAAAATCGCTATATAAAACTCGAAAACCGGCTGATCTGTCGACAAGCGAAAATCACTCACAGCGCCTTTACGTAAACGTCATTCTTTGGTCTTAAGCCCCTGATTTATCATGCAAGCGCCCATTCAACGCCGCTTTTTGCATGCAGGAAGGTGGTGTCATACAGCGCAACAGTGGTGTCATGCTGATTGATCAATAAACCGATCTCCGTACAGCCCAGAATGACTCCTCCAACACCGCGTCGATGCAGATCTTCCACTACGTCCAGATACGCCGCGCGGGAGTTCTTATCCAGCACACCCCGGCATAGTTCCTGGTAAATAATCCGGTGAACCTCCTCACGCTGAGCATCATTCGGCACCAGCACGGTAATCCCCTGGGCTTCCAGGCGCTCGCGGTAAAATGCCTGTTCCATGGTAAATCGGGTGCCTAAAAGCCCAACGATTTGAACGCCATCCTCCAGCAACGCCTGTGCCGTGGCATCGGCAATATGTAACAGCGGAATGGACAGCGCGGCTTCTACCTGTGGTGCAACACGGTGCATGGTGTTGGTGCCAATTATCAGCCCCTCAGCACCAGCGGCTTCGACCCGAAGTGCATGCTTGACCAGTAAATCCGCCAGAGCATCCCACTGCCCTTCCCGCTGCAAGACTTCAACGTCGGCAAAATCTAGACTATCGAGAATTACCTTTGCCGAATGCAAGCCGCCCAGACGCTGCGCAACCTGCTGATTAAGCAGTTGATAATAGGTCTGGGTAGATTCCCAGCTCATGCCACCCAAAAGGCCAAGAGTTTTCATCATCCGCTCCTTGCTAGCCCATGTATTAACGTATGTTGTTATTCAAGTATTCAGGCACAAGGATATTCTGACTACACTTATAGTGATGCAAACAAAAATAACCACTCAAAAAAGCGTCCGGGAATGCGGATGAAGGCAACGCTGAACACCCTGCTGCGAACCAGCTATGTCGCCGGCCTGGGTATCCTGATTGGCTTGTCTGCTGCGGTTATTGCCAACCTCTTTGTGGCCGGCATCGTGTGGATGAACGATAGCCTCTTGATCTCACCGCGCAGCCGCATGATGGCAAGCAGCGAATGGCTGTTATTGATAGCCACCGTGATGGTGCCCGCACTAGGTGGGCTGGCCGTGGGCATTATCCGACACTTTATTGATGGCAAACGCTTTCATGGCCCGCCGGATATCATTGCCACCGTACAGACCCGCCAGGGATTGCCTGCTACCCGGCCAGGGCTTTTATCGGGTATTGCCAGCCTGCTCTCATTGGGAAGTGGCGCTTCAGTGGGCCAATACGGCCCGCTGGTGCATCTTGGCGGCTTGCTAGGCTCACTATGGTCACGGCTTTTCCG
>JBNJGW010000128.1:0-1141 GCA_051748005.1 Pseudomonadota bacterium
TGGAAGATGCCACCCGCGCCCAGATCGAGATGGGCTGCCGCTCAGCAACCCTGTTCGGTCTGTCTGAAAGCGAGTGGGAAAACCCGCTGGCCTTGCAGGGCTTCGTAGAAGAAGGTGTTAACGCTCAGGTTCTGCCGGAAGAAGTTCTGCAGGAACTGCGCACTATTACCCATGAAGTCCAGCAGGAAATCGCGGATGAGGACGAGATGTTCCGTCGCGTGCTCGACAGCCAGCAGGACTGGATGCGTATTCACGGCGAGTGGCGCACCAAAGGCTACCTGCCGAAAGAATACTACCTGCCTGAGAACATCCAGCAGCTGGACTAATTGCCTGTGATACGACTGGCCGGGGCATCGTCATGATGCTCCGGCCTTGTTCATGCCAAGACACATGAGACTGATACTATGTCTACGCCTTCCCAGGATCCGTCAAAGACGCTTCCCACCAATGCGTTAAGTTTTCGGCTGGATTCCATGATTGCTTTTTCCGGCAAACTGCTTTCCTGGCTGTGGGTTGTCACTATTGCGGTTGTCCTGACTAACGTCTTCAGCCGCTTTATCCTTGGGCGCGGCTCTATTGCGCTGGAGGAGCTTTCTTGGCACTTCTTTGGTGCCACCATGATCATGACACTGGCCTATGCCATTGTGACCGATGATCACGTGCGCGTGGATGTTCTGCGTGAGCGTTTTTCACTGCGCCTGATGGCATGGATCGAGCTGCTTGGCATCGCGCTTTTGATGCTGCCATTGCTGTATTTCATGATCGACCAACTGATTGAATATGCCTACCGGTCGTTCGAGCAGGGCGAAAGTTCTCAAGCACCCAGTGGCTTGCCCTATCGGTTCATCCTTAAAAGCACCCTGCCCATCGGCATGCTACTGATTGCCGTTGCCATGGTGTCGCGTCTACTAAGATGCACCACCTATCTCTTCAAGTTTCCTCGGGAAGTGCGGCCAACGCACCCGACCGACTTCCGCTAACGCCTGATACCGGGGATTAATATGGGTATTGAAGAACTTCTCGTTATTGGCATGTTTGCCAGTTTCATGGGGCTATTGCTGCTGGGTTTTCCGGTTGCCTGGTCTCTTGCCGGTATCGGCTTTCTGTTCGCTATTATCGGCCACGTCATGGTCGAGTATTT
>JBNJGW010000128.1:1241-4664 GCA_051748005.1 Pseudomonadota bacterium
GAAGCGTCTGTCGGGCGTTTGTTTATGGGCGCGCTGATCCCTGGGGTAATGCTCGGCGTCATGTATATCGCCTTTATCATTATCGCTGCTTACATCAAGAAGGATCTGGCCCCGGCGCCCAAGGACCGTGAGCCCCTCAACGGGCGCGCACTGCTGGAAGTCCTGATTGCCGTGCTGCCCCCCATGGCATTGATCGTTGCAGTTTTGGGGTCGATTTTTACCGGCTTTGCGACCACGACGGAGGCCTCTGCCGTTGGCGCACTTGGCGCCACTTTGCTGGCCTTCACCAGCCGCCGTCTTAACTTTAACGTCATGTCCAGCGCGCTTTATCAGACGACCCGCACCACAGCGTTCATTTTCGGCATCTTCATTGGCGCTACCGTTTTCGCAGCGGTGCTGCGCGGGCTCGGTGGTGATGACGTTATCCGTGATGCCGTCACCGGTTTGCCGTTTGGTACCGCCGGTATCGTGCTGACCATCCTGCTGGTGGTTTTCCTGCTCGGCTTCTTCCTGGACTGGGTCGAAATCACCCTGATCATTCTGCCGCTGGTAGCACCTGTGGTGTTCAGCCTGGGCGTTGAGCCGGTCTGGTTTGCGATTCTGTTCGCGATTTGCCTGCAGACCTCGTTTATCACCCCGCCGGTCGGGTTTGCGCTCTTCTATATCAAAGGGGTCTGTCCCCCTTCAATTCAGACAATGGACATCTACAAGGGGGTGGCGCCCTTCGTATTACTCCAGCTACTCGGCCTGATGCTGGTATTCTTCTTTGAGCCGCTGGCGACCTGGCTGCCCAATCTGGTTTACAGCAGATAAGAAGCAGGCGCTATCTGTAAGTATTGTTCTTAGCCCCTTGCCCAGCAGGGGGCTTTTTACTTCCCAGATTATATAAGCTGTTGGCTTCCAGGTGGCGGCATGTCGCATGGATTTCACATCGTTAAGTCAGGTGCTAGATGGTATGATTAGCATTTGATACTGGTTCGCATCGCCGTTACGGGTGCCCGCAGCTCCTCACGCTGTCATCAATCGCTCCGGACTTTTTTGACGCCCACCAGAATCCACGCCTTGCGTCACTGTGTTCGCTAAGTTCGCGATATGGACAGGCATATGCCAACCCGTTTCACACCTTCATATCTTTAAGGAGAAAACAGTTGTCTCAGACTGCCGATCGTGGATTCGACTCGCTACTCAAGCGACTGGTTAGCCGGTTCAATGTCTGGTCATTGATTCTTTTTGGCATTGCTCTAGTGGTGGCGCTACCCGTTATCGTCATTTTTGCGCATATTTTCATGCCCACTGACGGCATCTGGCAGCATCTGGCCAGCACGGTGCTGCCCCGTTACCTGACTAATACCTTCTGGCTGGTGCTGTTTGTTGGCATTGGTACTTTACTGATCGGGACGGGCACCGCCTGGCTGGTGGTCATGTGCCGCTTTCCGGGTAAACGCATCTTCGAGTGGGCACTGCTACTGCCTCTTGCGGTGCCGACTTACGTGATCGCCTACGCCTATACCGACTTTCTGCAGTTTGCCGGCCCTCTGCAAAGCCTGTTGCGCGAAACGTTTGGCTGGGCCCACGGTGACTATTACTTCCCCAACATCCGCTCACTGGGCGGCGCGGCTACGCTGATCACTCTGGTACTTTACCCTTACGTCTACCTGCTGGCACGGGCTTCATTTCTGGAGCAGTCGGTATGTGTTCTGGACGTTGGCAGAACGCTGGGACGCGGCCCCTGGCATCTGTTTGCCAGCGTGGCAGTGCCGCTTTCCCGCCCAGCGCTGGTGGGCGGGGTTTCCCTGGTACTGATGGAAACTCTTAACGAGTTTGGCGCCGTGCAGTTCTTTGGCGTGGATACCTTTACCACCGGCATCTATCGTACCTGGTTCGGGCTGGGGGAACCCGTTGCAGCAGCTCAACTGGCGGCTTGCCTGCTGGCTTTTGTGGTTGCTTTGGTGCTGCTTGAACGTTGGTCCCGCGGCAAGCGGCGCTACTTTCATACCACCAATCGCTACCAGCAATTGCCCGAGTATGTACTGTATGGCTGGCGATCGGCAGCAGCGGTGATTTTTTGCCTCCTACCCGTCTTGATTGGCTTTCTGCTGCCTAGCGGCATTCTGCTCGAAATGGCCATCACTGAAGGCGACAGCCTGTTCGGCACGCGCTTTTTCGGTTTCGCCTTTAACAGCCTGGCGCTGGCCGCGCTTGCCGCCGTGCTGGCAGTCGGCCTGGCCATGCTGCTCAGCTATGGAGTACGTATTCACAACACACCCTTTGCCCGCTTCAGCTCACGGATAGCCGCCATGGGCTATGCCATCCCTGGCTCGGTGGTGGCCGTGGGCATTCTGATTCCCTTTGCCTGGCTGGATAACACTATCAACCTGTGGACTCGGGATACTTACGGCGTGATTATCGGGCTGATCTTCAGCGGCTCAGCCTTTATCCTGATCTACGCCTATGTGGTGCGCTTTCTGGCAGTGTCTTTCAACGCCGTGGAAGCCAGCCTGGGCAAGGTCACGCCCAGCATGGACGCCGCCTCACGCACGCTTGGCCAGACAGCCGGCGGCACCCTACGGCGCATTCATACTCCACTGATGCGCAGCAGCCTGCTGGCTGCCGGTATTCTGGTGTTTGTGGATGTCATGAAGGAATTGCCCGCCACCATCATATTGCGCCCGTTCAACTTCGACACCTTGGCGGTGCGGGCACATAATCTGGCGGCGGATGAACGTCTGGCAGAGGCCTCAACGGCCTCTCTGGCGATTGTCGTGGTGGGGATTATTCCGGTTATCCTGCTTAGCATGGCCATGCGCCGTGCCCGCCCTGGAAGCGGGCACTAAGCCGCTAAACTATTCACTGCTCACGATCTATTCGCCACTCACGATTCACCAAGCACCGTTACAGCGGAAAGACAAATACCTGGGAGAGGTCGAGGTGAATATCCACCGGCTGGCCTTCCCCGGGCAGGAAAAGTCCTGAAACTCGCGCATGCAGATGCGCTTCGTCTCCGCTGTTGTTATGCGCGCACAGGTGTATCAGGCTGGTGCGGCCCAGTAACTTTGCCATGATAACGTGGCTGTGATCATGCGCTTCAGCGGGCAGGTCGCGCTCCTCAATGCGCAGCGCCTCCGGGCGGATCATCACCTTGGCCGGGCTGCCGTCAGGGATGCCCCCTGCTTCCACCTCGCCTACCGGTGTTTGCACCTTGCCATCCTTGACCACTCCTTCAAGCTCGTTGACCTCACCAAAGAAGGTCACCACAAAGGGATCATTGGGCGCGCAATAAAGCTCCCTGGGTGTACCGGTCTGAATGATCTGGCCATCACGCATCAGAGCAATGCGATCAGCCATGAACATCGCTTCTTCCGGGTCATGGGTCACCAGCAGAGTCGCCGCACCGACTTTTTTCAGCACATGCAGGGTATCGTC
>JBNJGW010000129.1:0-1102 GCA_051748005.1 Pseudomonadota bacterium
GCTTCTGCCGAAATTTCCGTGGTTGGCAAGGAGGGCATCGCTGGCGTCGCTGTGATCATGGGCGGCGAAAGCACACCCAACCGGTTTATTGTTCAGAGTCACGGTCACGCCTATCGAATGCCCGCGGCTGATCTGAAGCGCGAGTTCAACCAGCATTCTGAAATACGCATCATTACCCTGCGTTTCACCCAGGCCCTGATCACCCAGATGTCGCAAACGGCGGTTTGCAACCGGCATCACTCCATCGACCAACAGTTATGCCGCTGGCTGCTGTTGTCTCTGGACCGGCTGGACAACAATGAACTGCATATGACCCAGGAACTGATTGCCAATATGCTGGGCGTCCGCCGCGAAGGGGTGACCGAAGCCGCTGGCAAGCTACAGAGGATGGGGGTTATAAACTATCGCCGTGGACGGATAAAGGTGCTTGATCGCCCGAAGCTCGAAACCCTCTCCTGCGAATGCTACAGCGTGGTGAGGCGGGAGAATCTGCGCCTGGAAGCCAAAGGTATCACGCATTAAGGCTTAAGCCTGGGCTGCTCCCGCTTTGTTTCGGCCTTTACCCGATACATGGCGGCATCCGCATGGGGCAGTAACGCTTCCAGAGTTTCACCGTCGTTTGGAAACACGCTGAGCCCCACACTGAGGGTAAGCGATGCCCAATGGCCGTGCTGGCGCAGCAGTTCCGTGGCGGAATCACGCACTTTATCAACCACCGCAAAAGCCTGTTCATGCTCTGCCAGATCGCTTAGCAGCACCACAAACTCATCGCCGCCGTGGCGACACACGTGGTCCGTGGTGCGCACACAGTTCTGCAGCCTCAGGCCCAGCGCCCGTAAAATTTCGTCGCCAACGGCATGGCCCAGCGTGTCGTTGACTTCCTTGAAGTTATTGAGGTCAATGAACAGCATCACCATTTTCTTTTCATGCCGCCGTGCCAACGCCGCTGCCTGATTGAAACGCTCTTCAAATGCATAGCGGTTGAGCAATCCAGTCAAGGAGTCGTGCTGCGCCAAATAGGCCATTCTGGCGGTTGTTTCCGCAGAATAGCGGGCATCATGGAATTTAATCAGCGCACCGATGACGTCACCTTTTGCGTTGC
>JBNJGW010000129.1:1202-4618 GCA_051748005.1 Pseudomonadota bacterium
CCGCCCTGTAAGTCTGCGCTGCCAGTCTCAAACAACACGTCGCTGAGCGTCAGTACCAGGCCGCGTTCCGTCGCTTCTGCTTCAAGCTCGTCGATCTGCTTTTGCATCTCTTCGGCGGCTTCAGCAGATATGGCGGCAGCGGCCATCTCGGATTTGCGAGAGGCCTCTGCATCGGCGCGGGCGCGGTCTGCCTCCAGAGTGCGGGCTGCCAGGCGGGCAGCATCACGCTCTTCGCTCATGAGATCCCGGTCAGCTTCCATCTGGCGTGTTGTAGCCGTCGCCCTGGCAATTTCCACCATGCGGTCGGCCATATAAATCCGGTGTTCGGCCAACGCTGCTTTATCGTCATGCAAGGGCTGCTCGGCCAGCTCAACAGCGGCTTCTGCATCACGCAGCTCTATGCGGGCGTTACTGGCCATCGCCGGGTCGCGTTGAAGTTCTGTTAACTTCTGACGCACATCCAGAGCAGCAGGCGGGGTTTCAGGCGCCATGGCACAGGCGGTCAACAACGAACACAGCAGAATGACAGGAACAGTTTTGCCACCTAGTGGTCTTTTTTGTCGCAATAATATGTTCATTTCTGCTCTCCCTGGCGACCCATTTCTACATCAAGGGCATCGGCGCCACGCCCCATTTCACGATTGATTTCCGCCGCCTTGGCGGCCTCTGTTCTTGCTATCGCAAGCCTGGCGGCCACACGGGACTGCTCTGCCAGCTGTTCCGCCTCAGTCATGGACGCCTGAGCCACCGCCTTCTCGGCCATGACTAGTCGTACTTTGGCTTCTTCCAGCTCAGCACCGGCGTACTGGCGGGCATCTGCCTGTTCGGCTCTGGCAATGGCATCTCTGGCCGCGTTCAGCGATTCGGTCGGTGGTAAGGGCGCTGCGGCGCACGCAGCCAGCATGGCCACCAGGGCAAGAGTGAAAAATAGAGGAAATCGAGGTTTTACATTGCTTGAAGGAAAAATTTTCATAACTTGGCTCCCTATAATCCGGAGCTACCAGGCACCCTCAAGGGTCCCGGCACACACGATCCAGAGCGGACCGCAGACTCTCCTTATTTGATGCAAGTTAACAGCTACCGACCAGCTGCTCAGTACGCTAACGCACAAAGACAACAACTTTTTTCAATCACCTGATAGCCGCTTTTTAAGGCCGGCTTGCGAGAGTAGTATGGAAGCGTTAACAGCGACACGCTGATCCAAAAGGAAGCGACAATGACAACCACCGAAGGTCCCTCCTGGGCGCAAAACCGCTCCCAGCTTCGTCTGAATGCCGAAACATTGATTGATGACGGTAAAGCCACGGTTACTAACATCGGAGGGGGAGCCCTGGGGGTTGAAGCACTGTCATTACTATACCGGCGGGCCAGCGACCCCGACTTTGCCGCCGACGCCCTGAAACTGCTGCACGAACTGCAAACTCATCAGGTAGAACTTGACCTTCTGCTTGAACAGCTGCAAACCAGTGAAACCGATCTCACCGAAGAACTGGCCCACTACCATATGCTGTATCAATTCGCGCCAGCGGCGTATCTGGTGGTATCCCGTGATGGCCGGCTGATTGAGAGCAACGCCGCGGCAGATGCTCTGCTGGGATGTTC
Organism: Pseudomonadota bacterium; assembly: GCA_051748005.1. GTDB lineage: Bacteria > Pseudomonadota > Gammaproteobacteria > Pseudomonadales > Halomonadaceae > Vreelandella. Next base: position 2,805 of record JBNJGW010000129.1, read on the forward strand.
CCCGGAACCTTCTGAGCCACAGCCTCTGGCGCAGTACCTGGCCCCACAGAGCCGTGCCGGGCTGGCAAGCCTGTTAGAGACGCTGGGAGCATCTGGTTCAGTCGCAACCTGCACAGTGGGGCTGGCCGGCCGCCCGGATTTTCCGTTATCGATCAGGGCCTGTGTCAGCCCCGCCGGAGATAAGGTCATGATGGTAATTTCGGACGACACGGCTCCAGACACTGCCCCCGCCCAATCCTGATGCGTATTGTCGGAATCGGTGCCTCCGCGGGTGGCCTTGCGGCTCTTGAAGAATTCTTCCGCCATACACCAACGGATACCGGTCTGGCCTTTATCGTGGTTCAGCACATGGATCCGACACAAAAGCCCCTGTTGCCAAGATTGTTGCAGCGGGTGACCACCATGCCTGTGCAGGAGGCCGAGCAGGATGGGATAATTTTGCCCAACTGCATCTATGTTATTCCAGCCAACGCCGAGCTGACGGTGGTGAATGGCCGGCTGAAGCTCAAACAGCCCACAGAGCCCCGGGGCATGCGCCTGCCCATCAATGTGCTGTTCTCATCCCTGGCCAGCGCCCTTAATGAAAAAGCGATTGCCGTCGTGCTGTCCGGCATGGGCTCGGATGGCACTCTGGGGCTGCAGGCCATCCGTGCGGTAGGTGGGCTGGCGGTTGTGCAGGAGCCCGGCTCAGCCGAGTTCGACGCCATGCCGCGAAGCGCCATCGCTACTGGTTGCGCGGATATCATTGCCCCGGTCAATGAGTTGCCCGATCGAATACTGGCCTACAACAAACGCGTCACCGCGCCAGACCAGCCGGGGCCACCGCCGAAACTGGTGGAACCGATCCATTCCATCATCGAAATACTACTGAAAAAAACCGGACACAATTTTTCCCTGTACAAACCCAGCACCCTGTTTCGCAGAATCGAGCGCCGTATGGCGATTCATGGCGTTGCCACCCTGCAAGACTACGCGCGATACCTGAAAAACAACGACCAGGAAGTGCAATTACTGTTTAAAGAAATATTGATTGGGGTGACTTCTTTTTTCCGCGATGCCGAGGCCTGGGATTACCTTTGCGATAACGCACTTGAGCCCTTGATCAAGTATCTGGAGCCCGGTAGGCCCCTGAGGGCCTGGGTGGTAGGCTGCTCAACCGGAGAAGAGGCCTATTCACTGGCCATGGTCTTCACCGAAACCCTGGAACGATTGCAGCCCGGCAAGACGGTCAACTTTCAGATTTTCGCGTCGGACCTGAGCCAGGAAGCCATTACCGTGGCCCGGGCGGGTCAGTATTCCGCGAGTATTGAAAGCCAGGTATCAGAGCAGCGCCTTGCCCGCTTCTTCACAAAAAATCAGGACCACTACCGAATTAAGCAGACCATTCGCGACAAGGTTCTGTTCGCCCAGCACAACGTCATTCTGGACCCACCCTTCACCAAAATTGACCTGCTGGCCTGCCGCAACCTGCTGATATACTTTGACCCCATGCTACAACGCCGGCTTCTACCGCTGTTCCACTACAGCCTGCGGGAAAACGGCCTGCTGTTTTTGGGCAGTTCAGAAACCGTGGGCAGGCTGAACCACCTGTTCGAGCCCTTAAAGCAGAGGCTGCGGCTATACCGAAGGCTGCAGCATGATTCCATCAGCGACGCACGATTCCTGTTAAAGTCGTTTCCGCCCCTATCCACACTATCCAAGGAACAGCCCGTGTCGGCACCCACAGTTTCCCGCAAGGGCAGCGATGACCTGCAATCTGCTGCCGATCATCTTCTATTGCAGGTTTATTCACCGGCGGCCGTTGTCCTAAACGG
>JBNJGW010000130.1:0-4517 GCA_051748005.1 Pseudomonadota bacterium
GCCTCCTTGGGTGGGTGGTCGTCACCTTGCTTACGCTTGAGATAGCGGAATAGCCCTGCCACGCCTTTGGGCAGGAAGACGGTGACCAGCACAAACATGGCCCCCAGCGCAAACAGCCAGGCATCCGGCATAATGCCGGTGAAGACGGTTTTGGCATAGTTGACCAGCAGCGCCCCGATCACGGCGCCATACAGAGTGGCCCGCCCGCCCAGGGCGACCCAGAGAACAATCTCGATCGAGAAAATCGGCGAGAACTCGCTGGGGTTGATGATGCCCACTTGCGGCACATAGAGTGCGCCGGCCAGGCCCGCCAGCATGGCGGAGACCACAAACACAAACAGCTGGAAGCGTTCGACCCGATAGCCTAGAAAGCGCGTGCGTGCCTCGGCATCCCGGGTGGCCACACTGACCCGCCCCAGCTTGCTGGTGACAATCGCCCGGCACAGGATATAACCCAGCGCCAGGGCAATACCGGTGGCGATAAACAGCCCCAGCCGGGTGGCATCGCTGCGCAGGTCAAAGCCCAGCAGCTCGCGGAAATCGGTCAGGCCGTTGTTGCCGCCAAACCCCATCTCGTTGCGGAAGAAGGCCAGCATCAGCGCAAAGGTCAGCGCCTGGGTAATAATCGACAGGTAAACCCCGGTGACCCGGGAACGAAAAGCCAGAAAGCCGAACACCAGCGCCAACAGGCCAGGCGCCAGCAGCACCATCAGAAACGCGAACCAGGCCATGTCAAAACCCAGCCAGTACCAGGGCAGGCTGTCCCAGCTGAGGAACACCATGAAATCCGGCAGGATGGGGTCGCCATAGGTGCCGCGATCGCCAATCTGGCGCATCAGGTACATGCCCATGGCATAGCCGCCGATGGCAAAGAACGCTCCATGGCCGAGGCTGAGAATCCCCAGATAGCCCCATACCAGATCCACCGACACCGCCAGCAGCGCATAGCTCAAGTACTTGCCCAGCAGGTTGACGGTAAAGGCGCTGACGTAAAGCGGGTGCCCCTCGGGCACCATGACGTGCAGCACGGTGACCAGCGTCAGGGCCGCCAGCAATACCCCCAGAAACAGCTGAGTGGCGCGCTCAAAAAACGGGCGGGTCAGCCAGAACCGCTGTGCAGAATCCATCGCTTGCATTGCCTAGCCCTCCGCCGCGCGGCCCTTCTGGGGAAAGAGCCCCTTGGGTCGCTTTTGAATAAACAGGATGATGAATACCAGCACGATAATCTTGGCCAGTACCGCGCCCGCCCAAGGCTCGATGACCTGGTTAATCACGCCCAGCGACATACCCGCCACCAGGGTGCCCCACAGGTTACCGACCCCGCCAAACACCACCACCATGAAGGAATCGATGATGTAGTTCTGGCCCAGATTGGGGCCGACGTTGGTCAGCTGGGAAAGCGCCACGCCAGCAAGCCCGGCCACGCCCGAACCCAGCGCGAAGGTCATGATATCGACGCGGGTGGCGCGAATGCCCATGGAACGTGCCATGGCACGGTTCTGGGTCACGGCGCGCACTTCAAGGCCCAGGCGGGTGCGGCGCATGATCAGCATCAGGGCGGCAAACACCACCAGGGCAAAGCCCAGTACATAAAGACGGTTAAGGGTCAGCGAAAGCGCATCGTTGACCACCAGGGAGCCGCTCATCCATTCCGGGGTGATCACGGTACGGTTCTGCGGGGATATGACGGTGCGCACCAGCTGTTGAAGAATCAGGCTGATACCAAAGGTAGCCAGGAGGGTTTCCAGCGGGCGACCCTTGAGGAACTGGATCACCCCGCGCTCAATGGCGATACCCGCCAGGGCAGACACCATGAAACCGGCAGGGATCGACAGGATAAGCGCCATGCCGGGCTGACCCGGCAGCAGTTGCTGCATCATCCAGGTGGTGTAGGCCCCCAGCATGATCAGCTCGCCGTGGGCCATATTGATCACCCCCATCACCCCGAAGGTAATCGCCAGGCCGATGGCCGCCAGCACCAGCACCGAGCCTAACGACAGCCCGAAGTATAGGGTTTCCAGGCCACGATTGATTTTCAGGTTCTGCTGGATGTCGGCAATCGCAGCGCTGGCCGCATCGGCTACCAGAGGGTCATCCGATTGAGTAGCACGGTTCAGCGCAACGCGCACCTGGCTGTTCAGGCTGCCCGCCAGCACCTCGATCGCGTCTACATCGCCCTGGTTGAGGCGGTAAACCGCAAGCGCCTGGTTCAAGCGTTCGCGCACAGCCGCTGAAGGTTCTTCGTCGAGGCGGTTGGTGAGCGGCGCGACCTGGGCGTCCTCAACATCGCCAATCAACCCTTCAGCGGCGTCAAGACGGGCATCCTGATCGCCGTTATAAAGCTCGACCAGCGAAATTGCCGATCGCAACTGGCTGCGCAATGCGTTGTTGATCGTCAGGCGGTCGAGGTTGCGTCGGCTCACCTCGCCCATCGCCTCACCGGTCAGCGCATCTTCAATGGTGACGTCCAATCCCGCCGTTTCCAGGGCGATCACAAAGCGCCCATCATCCTTAAGGCGCTGCAGGTCACTGTCCAGCATCGCCTGCAGCCACACATCTGCGCGTGGCTGTTCACTTTCGATAATGGCATTAATCGCGGCGGCTTTATCGTCGAATGAGCGCGTATCCAATGCTTCGAGTAATGCTTGACCGTCCGGTTCCTGAGCGGCTCCCGTCATCGGCAGCCAGCTTAGCAGGCTAATCAGCAGGCAGGTGACGATCCTTGTCGTAACGACGTAGCAAGGAATCCTCATGGGTGAGTCCTTTGAGTGGCGTGTCCTGCACGCTGGCCCTTATCGGACAGCGCACAGGGGAATGAGTCAGGTGTGGAAATGAACCGAGGGGACGGTCTGCGCCACCCCCGGCCTATCAGTCCTCAGCAAGCGTTTATTCGGCCTGCTCTTCGGCTTCGCTACCCATGCAGCGGTTTTCCGCCACATTGTAGTTGCCGCATTCCATCGGCTTGCGCCAGTCACTGATCAGGTCCCGCGAGCCCGGCAGGTAGTCCGACCATGCATCGCCGGCCACGGTAGACGGTGTTTCCCAGACCACCGCAAACTGACCGTTGTCCTGAATCTCGCCGATCATGACTGGTTTGGTGATGTGATGGTTGGGCATCATCGCCGCATAACCACCGGAGAGGTTGGGCACGCTCACACCAATAATGGCATCCTTGACCGCATCAACATCAGTGGTGCCGGCTTTCTCGACCGCTTCGACCCACATGTTGAAGCCAATGTAGTGCGCCTCCATGGGGTCGTTGGTTACCGCATCATCTTCGCCGGTGTGCTCGAGCCAGGCGTCGATGAAGTCATAGTTGGCATCGGTATCGACACTCATGAAGTAGTTCCAGGCCGCCAGGTGACCGACCAGCGGCTCGGCATCGATCCCGGTCAGCTCCTGCTCGCCCACGGAGAAGGCCACTACCGGAATATCCACCGCGTCGATACCCTGGTTACTCAGCTCGCGGTAGAACGGCACGTTGGCATCGCCGTTAACGGTGGAGACCACCGCGGTTTTCTTGCCTTCGCTACCGAAACGGCCAATCTCGGAGACGATGTTCTGCCAATCGGAATGCCCGAAAGGCGTGTAGTTGACCATGATGTCCTCGTCTGACACGCCAAACTCTTCCTGCAGGTAGGCTTCGAGGATGCGGTTAGTGGTGCGCGGATAAACGTAGTCGGTGCCGGCCAGCACCCAGCGCTCTACGCCCACCTCGTTATGCAGGTAGTTGACCGCCGGGATCGCCTGCTGGTTGGGAGCGGCGCCGGTATAGAAGACGTTTTCAGAAGACTCTTCGCCTTCGTACTGCACCGGGTAGAACAGCAGGCCGTTGAGCTCTTCAACTACCGGCAATACCGATTTACGTGATACCGATGTCCAGTTGCCGAAGATGACATCAACCTCTTCCTGCTCGAGAAGCTCGCGGGCTTTCTCAGCAAACAGCGGCCAATCAGACGCCGGATCCACCACGACGGCCTCAAGTTCACGCCCCAGCAGGCCACCTGCTTCGTTCTGCTGCTCGATGAGCATTTCAACGGTATCCTTGAGTACCGTTTCACTGATCGCCATGGTGCCAGACAACGAGTGCAGGATACCCACCTTGATCGGGTCATCATCCTGGGCTAGCGCCTGGGTGCCCGTTGCGGCAATTGCAGCCGCCAGCAGCGTCATGGAAAGCTTACGCTTGACGCCTGAATAGCGGGAAGTGCCAGAAACAGCGTGAGAGTGAGGCTGATGAGAGTTCGAAACGGCCTGTGAAGACATGCAAAGCTCCTCGCCCTGAAAACAGGGCCTTGAAATGATGCACCCAGTACACGGATGCCGGCAAAGTCCTACAGACTGAGCAAGGAGCGCGCCATAATGGCTAAAATAGGTTAACTTCCTTTTAATTCAGCTATTTAATCAACACGAAAAATCCCAGCAAGAGATAACTTTCAAGCAAGGCAACTACCGACCTGCTTTTTGATGGTGCGCAGTTAGCGGGCACTGGTTTTGCATTGCACCAAAATACAGCT
>JBNJGW010000131.1:0-4512 GCA_051748005.1 Pseudomonadota bacterium
CAGCCGGACGCCGGTGCGGCTGGAGTTGTAGTGCACTTCCCACTCATGATCAAAGAAGCGCTCAATATCCTTGTCGGTGAAAAAATCCGGTGCCCCGTGCGGGCCGTAGAGCACGGCGATTTGCCATGTCTTGCCGCTTTCCTGGGTGGCGAAGGCCGGAATCAGCGCCTCTTCCAGCGCTGCCGCCGGGGCGGGGGCAAGCGGTGGCAGGTCAAGCATGTCGCCGCTGCGCAAGGCGCGCCCGCCGTGGCCGCCAAACTGGCCAAGGGTGAAGGTGCTGCGCGACCCCAGGTATCGAGGGCATTCAACCCCGCCCCGTACCAGCAGGTAGGCGCGGGTGCCTGCCGTGGCCTTGCCGAGTGTCAGGGTTGCACCGGCGGCGATATCCAGCACCTGCCAGAAGCCGACCGCCTGACCGTCCAGGCTGGCAGGTATCGGGGCGCCTGTGAGCACGATCTGGCTGGCGCGATGAAAGCGTAGCGTTGGGCCGGTGAGGGTGATTTCAAGCCCGGCCGCGTCAGCCGGGTTATCCAGCAATCGGTTGCCCAGGCGAAACGACCAGTCATCGAAGGGGCCTGAGGGGGGAACCCCCACATCCCAGTGGCCCTGGCGGCCGGGAAAGTCCTGCAGGGTGGTCAGGGTGCCAGGCGCGATCACCTCGATGGCTGGCGGTGCCCAGTCAAGAGTTGTCAGCCAGTGGGTATCCAGGTCGGCGTGCCTGAAGCGCTCGGCGCGCAGCACATGGGCAAGCCAGGTGCGGTTGGTGGTAATGCCGTAAACGCTGGTGTGATCCAGGGTGGCAGCCAGCTGATCAATCGCCGCTTCACGGTCTGGGCCATGCACGATCACCTTGGCGAGCATGGGATCAAAGAGGGCGGATATGTCCAGCCCGGCTTCCAGGGCATGATCGATGCGCAGGCCCTCCGCTTGAGGAAAGGCGACCTCGGTCAGCAGGCCGGCACTGGGTCGAAAATCATGTGCGGGGTCTTCGGCGTAAAGGCGCGCCTGTACCGCGTGACCCTGGGGGACAAGGTGGTCAGCCAGCGCGTTCAGCGGGGGAAGCTGAGCGGCCCCCAGGCGTAGCATCCATTCCACGATATCAATGCCATACACTTGCTCCGTCACACCATGCTCAACCTGCAGGCGGGTGTTGACCTCCAGGAAATAGAAGGCCTGGCGCTGGGTGTCGTAGATAAACTCAACGGTACCGGCACTGCGATAATTGACGGCCTTGCCCAGGGAAACGGCCGTCGCCAGTAGCTCGCTGCGTATCCGGTCCGGGAGGTTCGGCGCGGGGCACTCTTCAATCACCTTCTGGTGGCGGCGCTGGGTGGAGCAGTCGCGTTCGCCCAGTGCGACAACGCTGCCTTCACCATCCCCGAATAACTGTACTTCCAGGTGGCGGGCGCTGGCGATATAGGCTTCAAGGAAGACGCCGCCATCACCAAAGTTGCGCTCACCCAGGCCTTTGACCGAATCAAAGGCCCGTTCAAGTTCAGCCGCGCTCTGGCATATCTGCATGCCGATACCGCCGCCGCCAGCGGTGGATTTAAGCATGACGGGGTAGCCGATCTGCTCGGCGCTGGCCAGAGCCTCGTCAATACCCGAGAGCAGTTCGGAGCCTGGCACCAGGGGAACACCTGCCTGTCTGGCAATCGCGCGCGCCTGGTGCTTGAGGCCAAACTGTTCGATCTGTGCTGCCGTGGGGCCCAGAAAGATGAGCCCGGCGGTATCGCAGGCAGTGATAAAGCGGGTGTTCTCGGACAGAAAACCGTAGCCGGGGTGCACTGCCTGGGCACCGCTTTGCCCGGCAACGGCGATCAGCTTGTCGATATTGAGATAGGTATCGCTCGCGGTTCCCGGGCCAAGTGAATAGGCTTCATCGGCCTGGTGGACATAGGGTGCGTCGCGATCGGCATCCGCGTAAACCACTACGCTGCCGATATTCAGTGCCTTTAATGTGCGCAGAATGCGTGCGGCAATAGCACCGCGATTGGCAATAAGTACTTTGCTGAACATGTGAGATTGCCTGCAAACGAGGGCGGGTCGTCCCGCAGGTTGTTTGGCCTTGTGGGGTCGTCCCCGGGCGTGTTGCTTACTGCCAGATCAACAGCTCAATGGGCGTGGGATCATAGCCGTTGCACGGGTTGTTGAGCTGTGGGCAGTTGGAGACCAGCACAATCACATCCATTTCGGCTTTCATTTCAACGTACTTGCCGGGCGCCGAGATGCCATCCTCGAAGGTCAGGCCGCCCTCTGCCGTGACGGGCACATTCATGAAAAAATTGATGTTGTGCGTGATATCGCGCTTGGTCAGGCCGTATTCCGGATAGTCGGCAATGGCCTGCATCCAGTTGTCACGGCAGGAGTGCATGTGACGTTTTTCCAGATCGTAGCGAACGGTATTGCTTTCACTGGAGCAGGCACCCCCCAGAGTATCGTGGCGACCGCAGGTGTCAGCGGTAATGGTCAGCATGCCGCGCCCTTCACTGGATATCAGACGGGAACCCGCGGTGAGGTAGACAGCGCCCTGTTCACGCACGGTGTCCATGGCACTGTAGCGCTCGCTGGTATCGTCAGCGCTGAAAAACAGGGTGTCGGCAGCCTGATTGCCTTCCAGATCGAGGATGCGCAGGGTCTGGCCACGCTTGACGATACCAATATAGTGATCGCCCGCATTGACCGTGGTGCGGCTCAAGGCGTTCTCGGGGTGACGTGTGCTTTCAATAATCATTGGACATTTCCCCTTACAGGCCCAGATGGTAGAGACGGTTATTGGCAAAGCCACGCGCGTTTTCGGGGCGCGACAGATAGCAGGGATCATCGTCAGTCGGCGGTTCGGCGGTGCCCAGGGCGATGTCCACGCCGCGGCGCGGGTAGTCAACGCTGGGGTCCAGCGGGTGGGGGCAGGTGTGCAGCAGTACCAGGGTGTCCATCTCCATACGCAGGGTGATCTGGCTGCCGGGCTGGCAATGGCCGCTGACATAGCGCAGCATGCCGGCATCGTCGCTTTCCACCCGGGAAAACAGATTCAGGTTGGCTGCCATGTCCCGGCGGCCCAGGCCGTATTTGGCAAGCTCTACCAGAAAGGCATCGAAGCCGGTGCGGGTCCAGTCGTTATGGGCCTGCTGGTAGCTCACCGGTTGCCAGCCCTTGCTGACCAGGTGTTGAGGCAGGAGGTTGCCGCCCACGCTGTCATGCCAGCCCAGGTTGTCGTCGGTGATGGAGGCAAAAATGCGCCCCATATCCGAGTAGAGGCAGTGCCCCTGGGTGAGCTTGAAGGTGTGCTGGCACTTCAGGGTGTCGGGCAGGTTCAGCCGTTCCAGCAGGTTTTCCGGGTTGTAGCACAACACGCCTACGTTAGTATCCGCCTGTTGCGCGGTCAGGGTGAGGGTGGTGCCGCGGCGCAGGCGCAGTGACCAGTGATGCCCGCCGGGTAGATGGGTCGTATAGTGAGCGTCGTTTTTCACAGCAGCGTCTCCTCCGTATGGGTTTGCAGGCCGCCTTTCTGCAGCACTTCCTTGAGCGCGGTGGAAGCGCGGTCTCGCGAGATAGGCAGGTCGTAGGTGATGGTGGCCCCATACGCCTCCGGGGCCTGGGGGTCGTGGCGCGTCTTGTCAAAGACCCACAGCCGGGTGCCTAGCTCAAAGGCTTCCTTGAGGTCGTGGGTAATCATGAAAATGGTCAGTTCCTGCTCTTTCCACAGGCGGTTGATAAGCCCGTGCATGTCCTGGCGGATGCCCGGGTCGAGGGCGCCGAAGGGCTCATCCAGCAACAGGATACGTGGCCGCATCATCAGCGCCTGCGCGATGGCCAGACGCTGCTGCATGCCACCGGAAAGCTCGTGGGGGTATTTGTTCAGCGCATGGCTCAGGCCCACTTCGTCGATGCGGGCCCGGGCGGTGTTAATTGCCCGGCGTCTGGCAGCACCAAAGCTTTTGCCCAAAAACCTGGAACTGTGCAGTTCATCGGCAATCATGACGTTACCCAGCACCGTCAGATGAGGAAAAACTGAGTATTTCTGAAAGACAACGCCGCGGTCTGGCCCTGGCTCATTGGGAATTGGTTTGTCATCCAGCGTGAGGCTCCCCCTGGATGTGGCTTCCGTGCCCAGCAGCATTTTGAGAAAGGTGGTTTTACCGCACCCGGAAGCGCCTACCAGGGTGACAAACTCACCGGGCTCTACGCTAAAGTTAAGATTTTCAAGCACGACATGATGGCCGTAGTGTTTCTCAAGCCGTTTGGCAGCGAGCAGGCTCATGCGTTATCTCCTTCGCCTGCGTGGTACCAGGGAAAGGCCAGGCGTGATGTCCATGCCAGCAGTTGATCAAGCAGAAACGCCAGCAGGGTTATCCATGCCACGTAGGGCAGAATGATATCCATGGACAGGTAGCGGCGGACAAGGAAAATTCGGTAGCCCAGTCCTTCCTGGGCGGCTATCGCTTCAGCAGCGATCAAAAATAGCCAGGCGGTGCCCAGTGCCAAACGCGTGGCATTCAGCAGGCGTGGTGT
>JBNJGW010000132.1:0-4507 GCA_051748005.1 Pseudomonadota bacterium
ATTTTCGGCATTGCGCAGCGTCGCTTCCAACACGCCTTGCTCAACGGCCAGACGTTTCTCTGCCAGCCAGGTTTCAATCAAGGGCGCAGACAGGTTCAGCTGCTGGCTTTCCCCTTCAGGCACAAAGCGGTTGCGGGTAGTGAGGTTGACGTTTTCCAGGCTGAATTGCTGCTCTGCCAATGCCAGCTTGATACGCGTATCCAGGTTGACCTCACTTTGCGCATTGGGCGTGCGCTCCAACGCCTCTGCATCCAGGCTGTCGTGACGGTCAACGGTAAACATGGCCTTCATAGGGAAGGAAGATACCGGGTTGACGTTAGTGCCAGAGACGTTCAGCTTATGAACATGCCAGGATTGACCCGCCTGGGCATCGCGATAATGAATATCACCCTCTTTGACTTCAACGCTGGCAATATTGAGCACCACGGCGAGATTACCGGCATCTGCATGCGGCCCGGCACTGGCCGGCGCCAGCACGGTTTCGGCTTTACCGCTGCCTTCGGATAGACGCTCAAGCAGAGAATCCCAGTTGCCTTCACCTTCTTCATCACGCTCAAGTTTCAGCCGCAAACCGTTGATGGTCAAACCATCCACGGCGATATCACCCCGCAACAGCGGGCCAAACGCCACACTGACTTCGGCGCTGGAAACCGCTGCAAAAGGGTCGTTGTCTTCATCCTGCTCGGGCAGCCAGGCACGCGCTTTCTCGACCCGCATACCAATGCGCGGATAGAACGACCAGGTCAATGGCCCCTCCAGCGCCAGATTCAGGCCGGTCTGTTCTTCCACCACGGCGGTAAGCCGCGGTTTGAAATCTTCCGGGTCAAGAAACGTAGTGACATAAACCACAGCGGCCACGGCCACCACGGCCAGAATTCCTACTGCAGCAAGCAAGATACGAAGTAGCTGTTTCATTACCCTTTATCCTTCTGGGTTTGATCAAGAGCGACCATTATCGCCCCGGTACTGAAAGGTCGTGATGTTAAAAAACCAGCCCAAGCCGTTGTTACTATTGACGGGATGAGGCCAGGGACAGCTCGACATAATCGCTGCCGGCAGGCACTCCGGACGCCTTGGCCGAGGCATCCACCTGCCGATAACCCAGTTTGGAAACCAGCATGCGGTCAGCCATCGGTAATGTAGTTGTTTCAATGCGTAAAATGCTATTCTGACCCATTGACCACTCAGCCAACAGCGCCATCAGTCGTGATCCGACTCCGCGCCGACGCGTCGTCTTGCGAACGCACAGATCCGAAAGCCACCAGGCGCCGTCTGGCCCTTTTACCATGGCCACTGCTCCCAGCAGGCGGTCGTTGAAGTGCGCACAGCCAAAGCAGTGTTGTGCACTGAGGTGCTGGTCAATAAAGGATTCAACCGTTTCGGCAGGCATCCTTTCCTGCGGTGCGTCATGATAGATGCGTATCAGGTCCAAACGGGTCTGAGAATCGGCGTCCCATCTGGCTTGATCAACGATCTGTAGTGTCACCGGCATGCTGGAGTTCCTCTTGGCCTGGGCAATCTTGCTGCTTTTATTGTGGCAATCGTGAGCGCTGGTTATCACACGCATTGTAGCGGATGGGCAGGCCGATTCACTATAATAGCGGTTTTGCCTTTGGCTCTACCCGATTTATCCGCTGGTTGCCGGTTTATATAGAAGGTTACAGGGAACGGCCGCTAGCACCCAACATGCGCTCAAGCGCAGGAGAAGTTATGTCAGCGCGTACTGCCACGGTCAGCCGTGACACCAAGGAAACCCAGATCAAGGTCACTATCAATCTGGATGGCGAGGGACAACTGAACTGTGAAACCGGCATCCCGTTTCTTGACCATATGCTGGATCAGGTCGCCCGTCACGGTATGATCGACATGGAGATCAATGCCAAGGGCGACCTGCACATTGATGATCACCATACGATGGAAGATCTCGGCATTACCCTGGGCCAGGCATTCCACGAGGCGATTGGCGACAAGCGTGGCATTTACCGTTACGGCCATGCCTATGTACCGCTGGATGAAGCCCTTTCACGGGTAGTGGTCGATTTCTCCGGTCGTCCCGGGCTTTATATGGATGCGGATTTCACCCGGGATACGATTGGCCGATTGGACACTCAGCTGTTCTCAGAGTTCTTCCAGGGGTTTGTCAATCACGCCCGCGTGACCCTGCACATCGATAATCTCAAAGGGTTTAACGCCCACCATCAGGCAGAAACCATTTTCAAGGCCTTTGGCCGCGCCCTGCGTATGGCCGTGTCCGAGGATCCGCGTATGGCGGGTCAGATGCCGTCCACCAAAGGGTGTTTATAAGGAGCGTTTTATGACAATTGCCGTCATCGATTACGGGATGGGCAACCTGCACTCCGTGGCCAAGGCGCTGGAGCACGTTACCCATGAAAACGTCGTGATCACTCGTGATCCTCGGCGTATTCTCGGCGCCACCCGCCTGGTACTGCCAGGGCAAGGTGCCATCCGTGATTGTGTGGGTGAGCTTGAACGCACCGAGCTGCGCGGGCTGGTGGAAGATATCCTGACGCGCCAGGCCAAGCCGCTACTGGGTATCTGCGTTGGCCAGCAGATGCTGCTGGAGCACAGCGAAGAGAACGGCGGCATTGGTTGCCTGGGCGTTTTCAAGGGTAATGTGCGCCGCTTTCCTGCCGATATGCGCGATGACCATGATCAGCGCCTGAAAGTACCCCATATGGGCTGGAACCTGGTTGAGCAACATCATGAGCACCCGCTGTGGGCAGGTATCGACAATCAGGAGCACTTCTATTTCGTCCACAGCTTCTATGTAGACGCCAGCAACGACACCGAGGTATTCGGCACCACTCAATACGGCAGGGCAACGGCTCACGTGGCGATTGGCCGTGAGTCGACCTTTGCGGTGCAGTTCCACCCGGAAAAAAGCTCCCGTGCAGGCCTGCGCCTGCTGGAAAATTTTGTTACCTGGACACCCTGAACGCCTCCTGACGGCGCTGACAAGGACACTATCATGTTAGTTATTCCCGCTATCGACCTGAAAGATGGCCAGTGTGTACGCCTCAAGCAAGGCCGCATGGACGACGCCACCTCCTACGGTGATGATCCGGTTGCCATGGCAGCCCGCTGGGTAAAAGCCGGCGCGCGCCGGCTGCACCTGGTCGACCTTAACGGTGCCTTTGAAGGCAAGCCGGTCAACGGCGAGGCAGTGACGGCCATCGCCCGCGCCTACCCGGACCTGCCCATTCAGATTGGCGGTGGCATCCGCAGTGCAGAGACCATCGAACACTACCTGGCCGCTGGGGTTTCCTACGTCATCATTGGTACCAAGGCGGTCAAGGAACCCGATTTTGTGGGTGAGATGTGCCGCGCCTTCCCCGGTCATGTGATTGTTGGCCTGGATGCCAAGGATGGCTATGTCGCCACTGACGGCTGGGCTGAAGTCTCAACGCTGAAAGCCACCGAGCTTGCCAAGCGTTTTGCCGATGACGGTGTCTCATCGATTGTCTATACCGATATCGCCCGGGACGGCATGATGCAGGGGGTCAACGTTGAAGCCACCGCCGCCCTTGCCCGTGACGGCGGCCTGCCGGTAATTGCCTCCGGCGGCGTAACTAACCTGGATGACATCAAGGCACTCTGCGATGTGGCCGACAGCGGCATTCTGGGGGCCATTACCGGCCGCGCCATCTATGAAGGCAGCCTGGATGTCAGCGAAGCCCAGCAATTGAGCGATCAGCTGACAGGAGGCCAGGCATGAGTCTTGCCAAGCGTATTATCCCCTGCCTGGACGTCGATGGCGGGCGCGTGGTCAAGGGTGTCAATTTTATTGGCATCCGCGATGCCGGTGACCCGGTAGAGATTGCCCAGCGCTACAACCAGCAGGGTGCCGATGAAATCACCTTCCTGGATATCACCGCCAGCCACGAGGACCGCGACACCACGGTCGAGATGGTCGAGCGGATTGCCGGCGAGGTGTTTATTCCGCTGACCGTTGGCGGCGGCATTCGTAGCTGCGACGACATTCGCACCATGCTCAATGCCGGGGCCGACAAGGTATCCATCAACACCGCCGCCGTGACCAACCCGGAATTTGTGCGTGAAGCCGCTGAACGCTTTGGCAGCCAGTGCATCGTGGTCGCGATTGACGCCAAGCAGGTTTCCAAGGAAGGCGAAACGCCGCGCTGGGAGATCTTTACCCATGGCGGGCGCCGCCCTACCGGCCTGGATGCCGTTGAATGGGCCAAAAAGATGGTGGAGTACGGCGCAGGCGAGCTGCTGCTGACCAGCATGGATCGCGACGGCACCAAGAGCGGCTTTGACCTGGGCGTGACCCATGCCATTGCCGAAGCGGTCAGCGTTCCGGTGATTGCCTCAGGCGGCGTAGGCAACCTGGATCATCTGGTCGATGGCGTTATCAAGGGCGGCGCGGATGCGGTACTGGCCGCCAGCATCTTCCACTTTGGCGAATACACCATTCCTGAAGCCAAGCGCTATATGGCAGAACGCGGCATTGAAATGCGTCTGTGAA
>JBNJGW010000133.1:0-4358 GCA_051748005.1 Pseudomonadota bacterium
GTAGATGCAGCAAGGAAATCTGATTTAATTACCATTTCTAATTTGCTTAACCAAGCTTCTGTTTTTGATCCTTGAGCGCTGGAAACAGCGCTTTTTTTATTGCCAGCGATTCTGGCACTTGCTGTCGGCTCGTTGATGGGGGCTTCTGCGCTATCGTGGTTCAGGGGCTTCCTCTGGGCGACTGAGCACTATCCACCGGGGACAGACACTGGCCAGGAAATGATTGCTCATTACGGAGAAGAAGCCGGTGTTGTGCTGGAAGGGGAAATTGAACTGACGGTGGGTTCTTCCGTAAAACAGCTAGGGCCGGGGGAGTCATACTACTTCAAGACCAATATTCCTCACCGCTTTCGCAATACTGGCGACACTGACTGCAAAATTGTCAGCTGTGCCACACCCGGTAAGGCTTTCTGAGCATGACATACCAAAGCTTTCGCTAACTCCCCCGAAAACCGCTGGCTTACCAGGGATTACCCAGGGCGCCGCTGCGTCGCAGGGCCTGTCCCACTTCCGCCAGCGCCTTCTCATGTTGACTGACGGCATCCGGCCCCTGAGTGCAGGCCACCACGGCCCAGGCGCTACCAGGCTTGGCGTCGTGCTCTGCCAGCCCTGCATCACAGCTGCGCCTGTCCTGGGTGCCGGTCTTGTGGGCAAAGTGTACCTGCTGACCCAGCCCCTGTTTGAGGCGTTTCTCTCCGGAGGTGGTGCTGGCCATCAGGGCAAGCAGCTTAGCGTGAGGGGCGCCCTGAAGGTCGGGCATCGCGCCGTGGTAAAGGGTCGCCAGTACATCGCCAAAAGCTTTCAATGTGCCGGTGTTTTCGCCGGTGTCATGGTAGGCGTCAAATGCATGATGATAATCGGGCTGGTGGAGGCGCTGGGGTGACACATCCAGCCGTTTTGCCAGCGCCTGGGGGCGTTGGCTCACCGGTGATTGGCGCAGGGCGATAAAGTCCATACCGCCTAAAGAGCGGGCATCGGGATGCAGCTGGCCATACACTCCCTGGCGCACCTCCACCAGCCGGGTAATGGGCCCTAGCGCCTCGGGGTCGCCGCCACTGGCAGCTACCATGGCCCGGGCGCGTTGATTGACGTTATCCAGCCCGACGCGATTAATCAGTATATCGGTGGCAGTGTTATCGCTGACGCTGATCATGTGTTCAAGCAGATAGCTCACCGAGAGAGGGGTGCCGGGGTCGTGCCAGTTGGTTGGCCCGGCGCCATCTACATAGTCGCTTTCCGCCAGGGTCAGGCGCTCCTGGGGCGGCACGCCTGCGCCCAGTACCTCGGCGGCCACGGGTACCTTGATCAGCGAAGCAAGATACCAGGGCCGGTCGGCCCGCCAGGCATAGGCCTCGCCGCTGGCCAGGTCTTGCACATAAACGCCGATATCACCGGCAAAGCGCGCCTCTACCTCTTTGAGGCGGGCATCCAGATCAGGCTGCCAGGCGCTGCGTTTATCAATTTCATGATACCAATGCGCCTCATAGCCAGACGCGGCGCCCGGAGCAAAGAATGTGGAGAAAGCGACCCACGCGGCCAGGCCCGCTCGCCCGGCTAACCTCAAAAAGCGCAACGGGCGTTTTATTCTGTCTTGACTGGCTGGCTGTAAGATGTATGCCTCCTTTCATTACCGGTTGTTTTAGACGCCGGCGATCCGCTGTGCTGATCAACGGTACGCGGCCATGGTACGGGTCAGCCAGATCCACGCGGCGGCCCCCAGAATCAGTAAACCGCCTATTCCCAGGGCCTCCGGGTAGCGGTAGGCGCCTTCGCCTTGCCACACAAAGCGCAGCATCAGAAAAATCACCACGATATGAAAGATAAAGGCCTTCAGGGCATCTGAACCTACCAGAGTGATGGGCATCAGTGCCTTGGCTGCCTGTTTGCCGCCGGCCAGGGCAAGTGCGAACAGCACCAGCGCTCCCCCCAGGCTGAACAGCATGAAGGCCAGCCCGGGCGGGTGTTTGCCCTCATTATTGGCCACCGCCAACATGGCAGCGTGAACATCGCCGCCGCTCAGCGCCAGGCCATAAAAGCTGCCGATCATCAGCGCGCCAAGGCCTAGCAGAATCAGGAAAAGGCGTTTTTGCAGCGCTGGTACCCCTGAACAGCGCAGCACCGCCTCGCCGAGCAACAAGCCCATCAGGATAAGCGGCGCGCGGCTCAGTTGGCCCCAGGCGTAGTAGTCCTGATGGTCGACCAGCAACGCCTTGAGGGTGTCGTTGCCGCCAAATGATAGCCCCTGCAGCCAGGCGGCCAGGGCGGTGAGCAGGGCGATGACAGCGAGCCGGCTCCATAGGGGTGCCTGCGCCCAGAGCGGCAGGATCAAGGGCACCCAGAGCAGGGCGATGGCGTAAAAGCCGAGAATCTCCACCCAGATACCGAAGCCGCCATAGAAGAGGGTGTCGGCGATTTCACTGGGCGTGTTGAAGGGCAGCATTTCCACGATCAGCAGTGCCTGGTACCAGAACCAGACTTCCAACGCGCGCAGCCAGAGTTTCAGCCGCCGCCTTGGCCAGTCGTCTCGCTGTACATGGGCAAGAAAGGCCACCGCCAGGGCCACCCCGAACACGAGAATGAACAGCGATGAGGAAAATTTGGTCAGCAGGTGAATCGGCACCATGCCCCACTCCGGCACGTTACGAATGCCGACCAGGCCACTGACGGAGTGACTGACGATCATCAAGCCGATGGCGATGCCGCGGGCCAGATCAATCGCTGCAATACGACCGTCGGCCTTGGGAAGCTGGGGCCTTTCATTCCAGGTTATCGCCATTTGCATCTCCTTATATCCGGGGGTATCCCGCATGCGCTGCCAGAACATTACCCTGATGGTTATCGCCTATGACCTCAAATCAAAGCGTTTGTCGCGTCATTGCGCGGCATTCCCGGAAACGTTGATGGCCAGGGGGCTTCGCGTTGAGCGGCGCCCATACGTATAGTGTCCCTTTCAGAGGCTTACGTTAATGCGCAGGCCCTTTTTTGGTAGTGTCAAATCTGTGTCATCCTTGTGCCCGGTTAAGCGCGAAAGGCATTCTTTAAATATCTGATATACAAGGTGTCTATATCAATGGTCTCTTCCTCTTCTGATTCTGTTTCGAAGCCTGGTCTCAGCGTTGCCATCATCGGCAATGGCATCGCCGGCGCTGCCGCGGCAAGACAGCTGTCACTGACGATGCCTGAGCAGCTTGATCGCATAACGCTCTACGAGATCGGCCGCGGCCCCGGTGGCCGGGCTTCAACCCGAAAGACACGGGCGATCCCGGCGTTGGGCATCAACCACGGAGCGCCCTATGCGGATATCACGACGCCTGAGGGGCTGGAGCTGTTGTCGTCACTGGGTGATGCCATCACGCCCTATACGGGGGTTCGCTGCGTACTCGATGGCAACACCGGTGCTTGCCAGCGCCGCGAGAGGCTGGCCGGTGAAGCGCTGATTACCGGTATCAATGGCGAGATGGCTGCCATTGCCGGGGCCCTGATGCTTGATGATCACAACGCACGCCTGCCGCGCATCAATTCAGCGTATTCAACCATGATCAGGGGGCTCTCGCGATCAGAAGGCGAGGAGGCTCCCTGGATACTCCGGGATAAAAACGCCGAAGAGGTCGGGCGTGCCGACTGGCTGGTGGTGGCCGGTAGTGGTGTCGCCCATCCACGCTGGTCGGACACCTTTGGGGGTGAGCCGCCGCTTGTCGCAGTGGCTTCGCAGCTTGCAGACGCGCAGTTAAACGAAGCCCTTGCGGTCATCGCCGGGCAAACGGCAGCGCCGGTGCTCACGGTCTTGATGCACTGCACGGGTAATGAGGCTGAGCAATGGCAGCGTCTGGGTTTCAATGATGGCCGGGTCGAGCACCACAGTGTCCTGGCCAAGATTTCAATCCAGCCGTGTGGCCCGGAGAGTTGCTCGGTGGTTTTGCACTCCACGATCGATTACGCCCGGGGCAATGCCGGGGTGTATGGGGCTTCATCCAGTGCGGCAAGGGTGGGTGATGCCTCATCGGATAGCGCTCGAGAAGAGGCCATTGTCGATGAAATGTTAACCGCGCTAGGCGATATCCCGGGGATGCCGGCAATTGAAAAATCGCGGTACGTGTTGGGCCCATTGCTGCACCGTTGGGGTAATGCCTTTCCTGAGGGGCAGCCTTTGCCAAGGGCACTATCGCTTTGTCCCACCTCCCGAGTGGCTTTCTGTGGTGACTACATCAGTACAGGCGCGCGAATAGGCAGCTGTGAGTGCGCGCTGCTATCCGGAACCCATGCGGCAGATGCTATTCGTGCCCAGGCCATGGGTGATGTGTAGCGCTGAGCTATCATTCACGCGGCCATCACCCTGGCGATATCAGTTCTTGACCAGT
>JBNJGW010000134.1:0-4255 GCA_051748005.1 Pseudomonadota bacterium
AGGCGCATGGCAATGCTGGCTTCCGTAGGGGTGAAACCAAACAGTTCGGCCAGCAGCGGTTCGGGTAACTGCACCCGTTGGGCCGGGTCGATCAGCATGACGGCCACCGCCGGTAGGTTAGCGTTGCCAGCCCCGCTGGCCAGCGAGCTGATAAATACCATCAGATCGCTATGCTGTGTTATTCCCTGCTTGATCCCATGTTCTCCCAGGCGCGGCAGACGCAGGCAACGGGTATGTTCCTTGTATTGATGATTGGCATGGATACCTTCACGGATCGCCAGATGCAGCTGGCGACTGGAGGCGTCACTCAGGCGTTCAAGGCTGGGTACCTGGTGGAAGGGCGCCTGGCCCAGGTTAAGACGCAGAGCAGCACGATTGGTTAGCAGGGGCTGGCTTTTATCATTCAGCAGTACAACGCCCACCGCCATCATATCCAGGGCACTTTTGGCCGCTTCAAAAGCGTTCTGGCTGCTGTCAGTGCGCAGGTGATGAATGCCCTGGCGTAAATGGTCGAGCTCCTCGGTGCTTTTGGCACGCATGCGGTTTACCTGGCGTAACCGCGCTTCCAGAGTGACGAGCAGCAAATCATAGTCAATCGGTTTGACAAGGTAATCATCAGCGCCCAGGCGTTTGCCTTCGATAACGTCATAACGCTGTGAGAGAGCCGTCAGGAAAATAAATGGTGTGTCTGCCAGCTGTGGGAAATCACTGCGTACCCGCTCGAGCAGGGTGTAACCGTTCAGGCGAGGCATCGTGATATCACACAGGATGATATCCGGCATCGCCTTGAGGTGAGCCAGGGCCTCTTCGCCATCACTGGCCTCGATCACCCGGTAGCCAGCTTCACGCAGCTCATCGCAGAGGTCATGGCGTAATTCATGGTGGTCTTCAGCACACAGCACCAGAGGCGCTGGCTCATTGCGTTGCATCATGTTCTTTACCCTTGCCAGACCCGCTTGAATAATCGGTTTCTGCGCGGGGCAAGCGCAGCTGGAAGACAGTGGCTTTGGCGCTGGAGCTGATCAGTTCCAGTTCGCCTTGCTGAATGCGTGCCAGAGTGCGAGCAATGTTCAGCCCAAGCCCGAGCCCCTGTTGCTGCTGACTGTTGGTAGCGCGGTAGAAGCGCTCAAATATTTTTGACTGCTCGCTTTCCTCAATCACACCTCCCTGGTTGCTGATCCGGCAATAAGCCCACTGCGCATCCCGGTAAAGCTCAATCTCGATGGGCGTGTCAGGCAAGGCGTACTTGCTAGCATTGGTCAGCAGGTTGTCGATAACCTGCTCGGTGAGCGCCTTATCACAGCATGCCATCAGGCGGGGTAATCCCGCTGGCAGTACCCTGACATTGATGGACGGCGGGTCATCGCTATATTGGGCGTGATGGAGGTGGCAAATACCTTGAACCAGGTTGATCAAGTCATGGCTTTTATGGTGACTGCTTACTTGACCAGCATCGAGGCGTGCCGTTAACAGTGAAGCATCCACCAGTTTGGTCATGTGCATAACGGTCTCGCGCAGACGCTGGTAGCGCTCTTCCCGTTCTGCGGCTGAAAACCCCTTATGGCGGCGCATCAGACGCTGCAGGCCGGAGTCAATCACGGCCAGCGAGGTGCGGAACTGGTGAGATACCATGGCGGCAAAGCTACGGTAGAAATCACTGACGCCGCGTTCACGTTCCAGGGCGTTCTCCAGAGCAATGGCGGCTTTTTTGTAGGGGGTGATATCTGACACCCGCATGACATGCCCGCCTGTCTGTGTCTGACGTAGAGTGACCTGGCGCCACTCGCCACTGTTCAACTCCATATCGCACTGCGAACTGGGTTGGCCGGTGTCCAGGCTGCCTGAATGGCTGGCGCAGGCGTTACACAGCTTATGTAATACCGCCTGTAGTGGCTGTGCTGGAGTAAAGATCTGCTGCGATCGAGGCACCAGTGTATCCAGTTGGGCATTCACTAGCTGTAGTTGGCCATTGGCAGCAAAGGATGCAAAGCCATCTGGGGCGGTATTGATGGAATCTGCCAGGCGCCGACGTTCATCTTCCAGCTCTCGGGTGCGAGCGCTGACAACGTCTTCCAGATGGTCGAGATGTTCAGTCAGTGCTTCCTGGGCCTGGCGGCGCTTGCTCAGCGCCCAGAGCAGCAACAGTGCCAGCAGTATGCCGGTTACCAGAATGCCGATGGCGGAATAGATGATCTGTAACAGGCTATCGCGGTAGGCATCCAGCCGTTCACCAGTGGACTCCCACTCCGCCATCATGATGGCATTGGCCATACGGTTAAGCCTGGCAAGCAGGGGCTGAATCACCGGGTAAAGCGTATCCGTCGTTTCCAGGTCTTCATTCAGCAATGCATCCAGCTGGGCCAGGTGTTCCAGGCTTTCATCAAGCAGAGGCTCAAGCCCCAGAGCACGAATATAGCGGCGCTGGGGGCCATCATCCATCAGGGTCAAGCGGCTGAAAAGGATATCCAGACGTTGTTGTGGTTGGGCGGCGGGGTCCTCCATGGCGTGACGATGTATGGCTTCCTGAAAACGGTGTCCTGCCACCTGTGCCTGGGTAATCACCCATAACATGTTCTCATCCACATTGTTGCGCATAGCCTTTTCAACCTCTGACAGGCGCAGCAGTGAAAAGAACAGGAGTATAAAAAACAGCCCAATGGCTGCCAGTGGCAACCAGTAGATGCGAGCCTTGGGTGCCACTGGCATTACTCGACCTGCAAGCCGCTGAGCTGCCACACCCAGCGGTAATCATAGCGGATATCCTGAAGCTCGCTGTGATCATCCCGCGGGTAAACAATCCATAGTGGCCCCTTGTCTCGGGGAGTCAGCGCTTCGCCATCCATATGAGTGGCGGCCAGCACGTCGTATTGATAAAAATCTTCCAGAGGGATTTCGACAATATAGTCATTGAGTGCGGTGGCAATCACTTGCTCACCATCGGCGCCTACCCAGTCAAGCAGGTCTCGCATCAGAAAGCCTTCAAACTGATTGATGCCATCAGTCACCGAGGTGGTGGTTTCCAGAGTGTGGGTCTCAAGGGTCGCCAGCATCTGTGCGTCAAATTGTGCGCTGTTTTTGGCATTGGCATGCTGGATTGCCCCTCTGATGGTCAGTATCACAGGGCCGGAAGGTGCAGATAAAGCTTTTTCAGTCGGTTCTGGCCAGTGATCTTCAGCCGAGTGGTCCTCAGCCCAGAGCAATGGAGCAACCAGGATGCCTATCGATAGGCTGGGTAGTAAAATGCGCAATTGCATAATCTTTCTCCCCCGAGTGAAGCCAGATAGCGCAGTCTCTTAGCGAACTGCCGCCGGATATTGTTTTCTGTCACTCTAGCAAAGTGTATCAGCGGTTGACATCTTCTCCACATCCGCCCCTGTTCAAATGAAGAGGGGCAGAGATCTTCGCCTGTGCTAGCGTCAAAGGTAAACGGTTTCCGGGCATGTTTTATGTTGACGATATTTTTCAAGGTATTCGTAAACGGCCTTCCCAAGTGGGCGCTTTTAGTGGCTTTTTTCTGGGGTGGGTGCCTGGCGGTCAGTCATCCCATAGCAGCGTCAGATTTTGGCCAGGTGCACCTTCAGCGCGAGACCAATACATCACCACAAACCGCTCAGCAGCTGGAAGGGCGGGCACGTCTTGTAGGGCAACTGCGGAATGACCGTGAAAGCTATTTCAATTGGTATCTGGACGACAAAGAGGCGGATAGTCACTGGCGCCTTACCCTTGAACTGGAGGGAGAGGGGAGTAGCCGCGTTCAGGTGCGCCCAGCTGCCGACCAGGGAACGCAGGCAACCTCAGCCGGTGTAGCGACGTTTGGTCAGTCAGATGATGCGGGAGAAAGCCCGGAAGGCTCGGCTGAAAAGGAAGACGGCTTCCAGCCCATTGATCTTGAGGCGACCGCTCAGCAGCCGGTGGCAGAGTCCTCACCACAGGCACTGACGGCAGGAGAATACCAGATTGAAGTAACGGGTCAGGAGGGTGAATATCGTTTGACGATGGACACTGTCAGCGAAGCATCGGTGAAGGCTGCCGACCCGCAAGAGGACGGCGAACAGGAACCGCCACAAGCCCCCGCATTTTCTGCTGAGCCACCCGTAGAAGGAGAGTCCCGCCGGGATGCTGTCTCGCTGGCGCTGGGCGAAACCCATGAAGGTTCAACACAGCACCAGAACTGGATTCGCTGGCATCTGGCAGGAGAAAACCGCCTGCGATTGACGGTTGAACACCTGGACGACAGTGATGGCAGTGATCTCGG
>JBNJGW010000135.1:0-4226 GCA_051748005.1 Pseudomonadota bacterium
CCCGAACCCGAACCCGAACCAGAGCCTGAACCAGAACCGGAACCAGAGCCCGAGCCGGTAGCAGCCGAGCAGCTAGGTTTTGAAGACACTGAGACCATGCTCAACCAGGGCAGCATGGGTGACGGCGTCGAGCGATTGACACATCAAGGCAGTGTTGCCTTGACCACCGGCCAGGATGGCAGCTCACGCCTGCCCGCCGACGCCGTGCGCTTTGTCGAAGATCAACTCACCGCCGCCGAACGCGAAGAGGAACGACTGCAAACCCGTTCAGACAGTACACCAACCAACGTCAGTGTCATTTCCCTAAGTGAGCGCGATGGCACTCAAAATAGCGCCACCGTTATTTACTGGGGGCGCTGGTCGACAGATGACGTTGCCACATTCAGCCAGGATGGCGAGACACTTCTCACCCCGCTAGGCGAGGTTGGCGAACTACATTACGCTGGCGCTAACCAAACCTTGGCACTTGACGAACTCTCCACCGAAGACGCTAGCGACTTGATCGAGCGTCTCGCTGAACTGGATCCAGACGCTCCGTTCGATCCCTATAATCGGGTGGATTTCTCACTGGTAACGCCCGGCGAGCTGTCTGCCTCACGTGGTGATCTGAGTGTTCGAGAAGAGGATTCGCGTTTTTCGCTCAACTATTCAATACCTTTCGATTCCTTTACACCTCAGCTACACGCCGAGGCACGCTTTTACCTGGTTGACGACAGCGGCGACGTTTACCTGGCGGAATCGCAGGCGCGGTTGGATAATTTCTTTTTCGACGACGGCAACGGCAGCCAACGCCTCACCTTTGAGGGCGGCAGCGGCCTGAGTGGCTCCCTTACCCCATTCCCCAGTGATGAAGGCAGTGATGTCATACCGGTCAGTAGCGGTTACTTTTCCTCATACTTCACCGGCAACGAAAACGCAGACGGCGAGGACGACGGCACTCTCGACGGCCTTATCGGCAACCTCTACGTCGAGATCGAAAGCGATGCAGACGGGCCGCTAAGCGGCTATGGCAGCCTCGGCTTTGGCCGCGACCCGGCCCCGGATGTCTGGATTGATTTTCCACCCACTACCGAAAACAGCTTAACAACGCTCGTTGGCAGCGACCTTATCAACGGTTTTTACGCGCAAAATACCACACCCACTGCGCAAGGCGAGCAAAGCATGGCCCAAGGTGATGTTGTCTGGGGATATTGGGATGAAAGCACTCCCAACCCCTTCCCCCCAGAAGAACAACAGCCCCTGGGGGAAAGCATTCCATTTATTAGCGTCTCGGATGAATTGGCTGACACCATGAGTGCCACCCTGAATGAACAGGCACTATCCGACATAAACGACCAGCTCGCTGAAGGCGTCACGTTCAGCTGGACCGGTGGCACTGGCCTGGTATCGGTGTCCGGCGGCAACGTGATTCCGATTCTCGACGAAAGCAATATCACCCTGACCCGTGAGGACTTTTTAAGCCGCGTAGAGGTCAGCTTGCAACTGGACGATTTTGGACAATTGGTAGGCAGTGAAGCAGTTGGTGACAGCCAGAGTGGGTTTGAGAGATTTGCACTCGATTCTATCGAGCTCTCCCATGAAAACTGCTATTCCAACTGCTTTGATGAGGCCAGACTGCAAGGTGAATATATCGGTGACAACGCCGAAGCCATCATGAGCCTTATCGAAGCGCTAAGTGACGAACTCGGCAACTACCGTGGTACTGGATTACTGGAGCGAGACGACATCAGCCCATAACAGCATCTACTTATCGGTATGCGTCCACACCCCGTCCCAATCAGGCGGGGGCGGGTGTGCTTTAAAATAGGTAATCCGCTGCAAATATAGCTGTGTGGGTAGATCCTGAGGGTCACTTAACGCGCTGAACGCCGTCTCAGCCTGTGCAAACGCACCTGCCTGATAAAGATCCACTGCCTGTTCAAATGACGCTTGCCACACCTTTATAGACTCGCTCAGCTGCGACCACTTGCCAAGTGGTTCCAGCACCCAAAGCGGCGCTGAGCGACCTTTTACGCGCACTTTATCCAATCGTCGGTAGCACCACCGGGGCGCCTGCTTTGCGGTTATCTCGCTGACCAGCACACTCGCACCATATGCCTTGGTCAACCCCTCAAGGCGCGCGCCCAAATTGACGTTGTCACCCATCACGGTGTAGGCCATACGAAAGCTGGAGCCCATATTCCCCACGCTCATCTTGCCCGTATTCACACCCACACCCATGGCCAGTGGCGGCTTACCTTCCTTGGTGAATGCCTGATTAATTTCGTCCAGCGCTGCCAGCATGGCAAAAGCGCCCTCAATGGCCTGATCTGCATGCTCGCTGCTGTGAAGCGGCGCACCCCAGAATGCCATGATCGCATCGCCCATATATTTGTCGATGGTGCCATTATGGGCATGAATAGCACCGGTCAGCGGCGTCAGCAGGCGGTTCATCACCTGGGTCAGTTCTTTCGGGGGAATCGATTCAGAAAACGCGGTAAATTCCCGCACGTCTGAAAACAGCACGGTTAGCTCGCGCTCCTCTCCCTCCAGATCAATGCTTTCGCCACTTTCCACCATATCATCAACCAGTTGCGGCGGTATGTATTGGCCAAAGCGCTCGGCGATCCAGCGCTTTTGGTGCGACTCACGCAAAAAATTAAGCCCCAGATGCCACAGCATCTGCATCATGAACAGTACCAGCAGTGATGCCAGCGGCAACACCAGGCCATGCTGCCAGGCCCACAGGTTCCCCCCCAATGTAAGCGCCATCAGTACAGCACTTGCCAACAGCAGCACCGGCGCGCTCAGATGCGGGTAAACCAGTACAACCAGCACTCCCAGCAGCACAAGACTTATTAGCTCAAACCCTGCCACCCAAGGCGGCTGAGCCTTGATGCTCTGATGCAGCATGCCCGCCAGCAGCGACATGTTAACCTCTGCGCCTGGGAAGACGCTGCCTACCGGCGTGGAACGCAGATCCATCAACCCAGGGGCAGAAGCGCCCAGAATCAGCGTTTTTCCGGCTAGTTCGTCAGCATCTACCCGCTTGTTCAGGACATCGGCTGCTGAAATATACGTAAAGTGGCCGCGTTCGCCGTACCACGGCACCAGCGCCACACCCTGGTTGTCTACCGGGATCTCGAATCCGCCCACATCCAACGCCTCCAGCTGGTTAGTACCGGCACTTTCCGCCACCTGGGGCTGAATGGTCGGCCCGCCAATCATGACCATCAGCATCGCCATCGGCAGGCTCGGGTAATATGCATTCTCCCAGCGTTGCAACAGCGGCACGCGGCGAAATACACCGTCGTCATCAACCTTCGGGTTATCAAAAAAACCACCGCCCATGGCGTTTTGTTGCAACGCAGGCAGATTGCCAGTAAAACGTTCAGGTTCAAGCAGTGCTAATAATGGGCTATCGGCCACCTCAACCGGGTCCGGTAACGCACCTACCGAGGGCGGATCATTGTCTGCGGTGTTGGCCTGGAAATAGTAACCCAGCACCACTGGAAAATTAGCCAACGTCTCAGCCAGCACATCGTCGCCGTTTTCCGGTGGGGAACGCCCTTCAAGTTCAGGGTAGCTACTTACCAGTTCTTTCCAGTATTGGTTAAGCGCCTGCACTTCCGGCTCGGCAAACACAATATCCATCCCGAGCAGTGCCGCGTCATAGCTGTCAAAAAGCGTTTCAACCAGCTCAGCGATCACTGTTCGTGGCCAGGGCCACTGACCCACTTCATACAGGCTACGCTCATCAATATCGATAATCGCAAGCGACGGATCCGCTTCTTCACTCAGGGTAGCCCGCACCCGGGTATCATAGCTCTGCCATTCCAGACGCTCCAGAAACGTCAATGGCATCCACCCCACCAGATCCAACAACAGCACTGCCACGATGGCAATACCGCCGCCAAACTGAACCCACCGCCAATGCCTTCTATCACTGGCTATCCTCATGACCTCAACCTTATTGCTGCCAGCTTTATACGCTAACACCTTTGGCTGGCTACTCCAGCCGATACAGGCAAATAAAGCTGACTGTAGCAACCTGTAGAGGGTCCGACATAAAAAAGCACCTGACAGACAAGGCGTCTGCCAGGTGCTTCAAACTGATCATTATCAGCTTTTGGGTCTTTCAGATACGTTTCTTACAGCTCAACACCCATGTGCTGCAGTGTTCCCATGGTCAGCTGTCCATAGGGAAGGCCGTTATCCTGCTGATACTGAATGACAGCATTGCGCGT
>JBNJGW010000136.1:0-4220 GCA_051748005.1 Pseudomonadota bacterium
TACACCTCGTCATTGGCTTCCACGGGTTCAAAGCGCCACGGCAGGCTGCTGAGCGTATCCGAGAAAGCACCGCTGGGTTTGCCGTTACGTAATGTCCAGTCAATTGCGGAAAAGACCGCATCGCTAAGTGAGGGCGTTGAACCCGCCTGGGTGACCACCTCAAGCTCGCCATTCTCAGGGCTACGTTGAACCAGCATCAGCGGTCGCTTGAGTTGGCCGAACAGGGCATCAGTGGCTTCTCTCTGCACTGAGTTGATGTCAGGCGCCGCCGCCAGGCGTCGGGTAAACTGGAGATGAGCATCGGCAAGGTCGTTGGAGGCGCGTAGCATCTGAATCTGATCCCTGAGCCTGCCTGCCAGGTTGCCCCCGATAACAGCAATGACCAGAAAGAAAATGACCGTCAGGATTTCATCGCTGTCTGTCATGCTGAAGGTCAGGCGCGGCTCGGTGAAGAAAAAGTTATAGGTCAGAAAGCTCAACACCGCCGTGGCCAGCGCAGGGCGGATACCGGTTCTGGCCGCGACCCAGAGCACCGAGGTCAGAAAGATAAGCGACAGGTTACCCAGCGGCAACACATCCTGCAGCCCCATGGAGACAGCTGTGGCTGCCACCACGCTGGCCAGCGCCCAGGCATAGTCACTCCAGTGGGTGCGGCTATTGTCGGTTTTAACGCGCTTCATGCGCTGCTGGCGAGGCACCGGAATAAAGGTCACCTCAAAGGCTGTGGCTTGTTTCATCAGACGACGGGTGGTGGAAGGGCGCCAGTGCCACCAGGGCTTGTCTGAGCGGCCCAGTATTAAGGTGGTGACATTATGTTCCTTGGCGAACGCCAGAATTTCGTCTGCGACATCATAGCCCCTTAAGGTGCGCACTTCTGCCCCCAGCCTTGCGGCCAGTGCAAAGACTTTTTCAAGGCGTTGGCGCTGTTCGGGGTCGGTCCGGCCATTATCGACGCTGACAACGGTCCAGGGCGCCTTGCGCCGATCGGCAATCCGTCGGCCAGCGCGAACCAGTGCCTCTCCCTGGCTGGCGCCATCCACCGCAACCAGCATACGCGAGCGGATATGCCAGGGCCCCTCGATTCCCCGGGATTGCATGGTGTCACGAACATCGGCATCCAGCCGCTCGGCGATAGACTGCACCGCCAGTTCACGCAGTGCCGACAGGTTCGAGGGGGAAAAGTAGCCTTCCATAGCCGCGCGAGCCTGCTCGGGCACGTAGACCTTGCCCTGGTTCAGGCGCTCCAACAGCTCTGAGGGAGTCAGATCAACCAGCACAATATCCCGGGCACGTTCGAGTATGGAATCTGGAACCGTCTCGCGCATACGTATCCCGGTGATGCTGGCAACGACATCCGAGAGGCTTTCCAGATGCTGGATATTGATCGCCGTCCATACGGTGATTCCCTGATCCAGCAGCTCTTCGATATCCTGAAAGCGGCGCAGATGGCGAGTGCCGGGAATGTTGCGGTGGGCAAGTTCGTCAACCAGCAGCACCTGAGGATGGCGCTGTAGAGCGGCATCAAGGTCAAATTCATCAAAGGTATGCCCCCGATAGCTGACCTGCTTGTAGGGCAGCTGTTCAAGGCCTTCACACAGCGCACGGGTTTCCTCACGACCATGGGTTTCGGCCACACCAATCACCACATCAATACCTTGCTTGCGCAACTCGTGGGCGGCTTGCAGCATCTGGTAGGTCTTACCGACACCCGGGGCAGCACCCAGGAAGATTTTCAGCCCGCCACCGGTTTCCCGTGCCTGGGCTTTCAGCAGTGCGTCGGGGTTGGGGCGGGCATGATTATGGTTGTCTTGATTCAATCTGAACGCTCCTTGCCATCCAGGGCCAAGTTAAGGCGCAGGACATTCACCCGAAGTTGTCCCAGAACCCCCAGTGTGGGGGCCTGGGTAGAATATCGCTGAAGAAGGGTTAACCGACAGGAAACTCGGTGTTGGCGTAGCGAATATGGGAGCGGCGTCTCACTGTCAAGGTGTAGCCGAGCGTTAGAGGGCCAAGGCGGCCTATCAGCATTACTGCCATGATGACCAGTTGGCCTGCTGTCCCCAGTTCACCGGTGGTGCCGCGGGATAAGCCTACCGTGCCGAAGGCAGACACCGCTTCAAAGGCAATGTTGAGGAAGTCATCCTTGACCAGGATGCTCAAGGTCAACACAGCGATAAAGATGACGGCCATACCGATAGTGGCAGTAGCCAGGGCTTTCAGTACAGTGTCGCTGCTTAGAGAGCGCCGATAAAAACTGACATTTTTATTGCCACGTAAAAAGGAGCGAGTGGCTGACAGCAGGATCACAAAGGTGGAAATCTTGATGCCGCTCGCCGTGGAGTTGGGAGCACCGCCAATAAACATCAACATCAGCATCAATACACTGGTGCCAGCTGTCAGAGCGCCAATATCGAGTGTATTAAAGCCAGCAGTGCGTGGCGTTACGCCTTGAAACCAGGCGGCCAGAAGTTTATCCCACAAGCTGTCTAACCCGCCCAGGGTGGCGGGGTTATCAAATTCCAACAGCAGAATGGCCAGGGTCGCCGTCAGGTTCAGTAAGAGGGTGGCCAGCAGTATGACTTTTACATATACCGAAAATCGTGACCAACGACGCTGGTTATAGACCTCCATCACCACGATATAACCCAGCCCACCGGTAATAAACAAGGCAGTGACCGACAGGCTGATACCTGGATGTGAAACATAGGCAGAAAGACTATCAGAGGATAAGGCAAACCCAGCATTATTGAAGGCCGATACGGTGTAGAAAAGAGCTTCATAAAGCCCTCTTTCCCAGCCCAGCTCGGGAACGAAAAATATCGCCAGCATGATAATGCCGAACGCTTCTGCGGTCAGGGCAAACAGAGCAATAAACCCGCCCGCACGCCTGGCGGTTTGCAGGGAAATTTCATTGAACGCTTCCTGGGCGGCCAGCTGGTGCTTAAGGCGTAGTTTGAAGCCAAGCGCCAAGGCCGTCAAAACAGCAAAGGTCATTAAACCCAGCCCGCCAAGTTGAATCAGACAGAGAATCACCAACTGTCCGAATACGCTAAACTGGCTGCCCGTATCAACCACCACCAAGCCGGTGACGGTAACGGCTGAAGTGGCGGTAAAGGCGGCCTCCATCCAGGTGATTGCTTCCACGCTGGCGAACGGCAGCTTCAGCAGGCAAGCCCCGATAAAGATCAGTATCAGAAAGGCTTCAAGTAAAAGCCTAGGAGGGTTCATGCCCTGTTTTCGGCCACTGTCTGAGCGGTTTTTTCGCCGATCAGGTATCAGGTCCAGGAAATGCACCTTCATAGGCGGTTAGCCATCTTGCGCAATGCCTCAAGTTGGCCACCCAACACTATTCGGTCGCCGTTGCGTATTTCCCATTGGCTATCCGGGTGGTGGTGCGCTTCTTTTAGACGCTTTATCACCAGGGCTTCAACATGGACATCATTGATAATGTCACCAATTGTCTTGCCTATCAGGGCTTCTGTGGTGTGCAACTCGACCACAAAGTAGTCGTCTCCCAGCCCAAGGTAATCATGCACCATGGGGTAGTTGAGTTCCTGCGCAATCCGGATGCCCATCTCATACTCGGGTGCGATAATCCGAGTTGCCCCGAGTCGTTCAAGAATCAGGTGATGCTGTGGGGTAAGTGCTTTGGCCCAGACCTTCTCCAACCCCAGTTCTCGGAGCTGCAGGGTAGCCAGCATGGTCGCTTCAACATTCCGGCCAATAGCGACGACGGCAGCATCGTAGCTTGCGGCGTTTAACTCAATCAGGGCGTTCTTGTCCGTGACGTCAGCAATGACGGCATGGGTAATACTATCGGCAAGACGGTCAACGCGCTGTTCATCGGCATCGATCCCCAGCACCTCATGACCAAGACGTGTCAGCTCTTGTGCGATAGTCGCTCCAAAAACGCCAAGGCCAATAACGATAAATTGCTGTTTTTCTATCATGAGTATGGTGGCTCCCTGAGCGGGTTAAGGCCAGTGCAATCTGAGTTGTAATTATCGTCGCACAGTGAAAAAAAAGCTTCCCTGTCAAAGGTGTAAAAATAACGTAAAAAATCAGTTTTCGCTGTCCTCAAGTGTTTCCGTTTATGGTTTGCTTGCGCCTTGTAATGCCAACTGGCCTTGCACCGTCCACGTGTGAGGCTCTACCTGTCTGCCGGTAGCATGCAGAGGAAGTGTTGTGATGAACTGGAATAGCCTGAGGGAGCGCTGGCA
>JBNJGW010000137.1:0-4097 GCA_051748005.1 Pseudomonadota bacterium
CAGGTCAAAATCATCGAGTACAGCCTTGAACGCTGTACGCACCTTAGTGAGCGCCTTGATCGCACCGTTGTGCTGCATGGCAGTGCCACCAGCAAAAGCCTGCTGGAAGAAGAAAATATCCAGGAATGCGATATTTTCTGCGCGCTCACCAATGATGACGAAGTCAATATCATGTCATCCCTGCTGGCCAAGCGGTTGGGGGCTAAAAAGGTGCTGACTCTGATCAACAATGCGGCCTATGTGGATCTGGTGCAGGGCGGTGATATTGATATTGCCATCTCACCGCAGCAGGCCACCATTGGTAGCCTGCTGACCCATGTCAGACGGGGCGATATTGTGAACGTCCATTCCTTGCGTCGTGGTGCTGCGGAAGCCATTGAAGCCATTGCCCATGGTGACAAACAGTCATCCAGGGTGGTAGGTCGCCCGATAGGTGGGATTGACCTCCCTGAGGGAACCACAATTGGCGCGATTGTGCGCGGTAAACAAGTATTGATTGCTCACGATGATGTGGTGGTTGAATCCGGTGACCACGTGATTCTTTTTGTGATTGATAAACGTCGTATTCGCGATGTGGAAAAACTGTTTCAAGTGGGGTTGACGTTTTTTTAACCTGTCAATTGAAGGCTTGTGTTGAGAAAGGTAAGGCTTGGCCACGATAGGTTTATTCAAGCTAGTATTTTGTATTGTATTTAATACGATATGAAATACTATTAAGCCTTTACGAATATGGCTATCACGGAGACGTCTCATGCCTCGCCCCGGTATCACTTATGAACAGGTTGCCCAGGCGGCCAACATATTAGTCGAGCAAGGCAGCAAACCCACTATACAGCGCATTCGCGATGAGTTGGGTACGGGAAGCCCGAACACCATCCATCGTCATTTGCACGATTGGAGAGCCACCCAGGCACCAGCCGAACGTAAATCCATTCAGTTACCTGACGCCTTGATCTGTGCCATAGCGGACGAGATAGAGCGCCAGGTGTCGGTAGCGCGGGCCGAGGTGGAAGCGCAGGCCCAAGAGTCACAGCAAACTGCCGATACACTGGCAGAAGTCGGTGAAGAGTTGGAAGCTCAGGTCGAGCACCTGCTATCGCAGGTAAGCCGTCTGGAAGGCGAGCGTGATGAAGTTACCGATGAACGTGACACGGCCCAAGCAGAGCTCGAACGCTTGCGTAAAGCGCTCAACGAGGAACGCCAGGACGCTGAAAAAACACGTGAGGCATTGGCTCAGGCTCAAGCGCGTATCAAGCTGCTTAGCGAGCAGCGCGATGAATATTATCAGACAAGCATGGAAACCCAGCGCAAACTTCAGGCAACCGAGCGCCTTCAGCGTACCACTGAGCGTGCAAAGGCGGCCGCTGAAGCCAAGCAGTTAGCTGCGGAACACAATGCGAACGATCAGCGCGAGGCTTTGAAAGCAGAGCGGCAAGCCCGCAAGCAAGATGCTGATGCCGTGCGTAAGGATATCGCCCAGATGCGTAACGAATGGAAAGAGCGCCTGACGGTACTGGAGCAAGGCGTTCACAGCGCCGAGCAGCGCGCCGTCGCCGCTGAACGGGCACGTTCCAAAGTGGAGATACAGTTAAAGGCGCTCAAGAGTCAGGATGGTGTCAGGCCGCCAGGTAAACGGCGTTTGAGCAAGGACGGTTAGAGACTGCCCCCTTGTTGCCACTGTTCGAATCGCTTATGTAAATGTTCTCGCACCCGTGCGTACCAGCCAACATCTTTGGTGATGGACGTCTGGCTGTTGTAGGGATGCGTAGGTATGTGTGGGCGAATATCAAAGCCGTCAGGGTGTTTATGAAGCAGAGCCGAGGCAGAGTGGCGGGCGGGGCCATAGGCAATACGTTCTGCGACGGCTGCCAGTCGTTGGGTGCGGGTGGCAAAGCGAATAAATTGCTGAGCGGCCGTCTGATTGGTAGCCGACGTTGGAATTGCCCAGGTCTGATGTTCCTGTATCTGGCTGTCCCAGATAATCTGAATCGGGCTGCCCTTGGCAATGGCGGCAAAAAAGCGTCCGTTATAGCCAGATGTCATAACTACTTCGCCGCTTTCCAGCAGTTCTACCGGTTCGCTACCTGCCTGCCACCACAAAGTGTGCGGCCTGAGCGCGTCAAGGCGCTCAAATACCAATCCCATGCCCCGCGGTGTACTCAGCAGTGGGTAAAGAGATTCGCGGGGTACATCAAACGAACGCAAGGCCCACTCAATATTGGCATCGGGGATCTCCTGGAGGGCGCGCTTGCCCGGAAAATCCTGCAGGTTGAACAGGTCATGAACGCGGCTGGGAATAAAGCCTTTGAACGCTCGGGTATCGTAGGCAATCACGGTGGCATACAGAAGATGGGTCAGCGCACATTCACTAAAAGCGCTGTCAATAAAGTCGCGCCTGGCGGGCGTGCCATCAGCGCCATCAGGCAGGTCATCAAACGTCAGAGGGATAAGCTGCCCTTGTTCGCATGCGGCCATGGCAGCGTTTTTGGTCATGTCGATCAGGTCGGGCGGCGTTGCCTCAAGTATTTCCAGTCCACCGCTATACGGCACGGTTTCGACTTGAATGCCGGTAGCGGCCGTAAAGGGTTCAAACAATACTTCTTCAAGTACCGCCTGGTAGGCACCGCCCCATGAAGCCACTACCAGAGGCGTTGGCTGGGGCTCTGACAAAGCGGCTGCCAGCACGGGCAGGCTGGTTGAAACACATACCAGCCAAATATTAATTAGGCGCATATTCCTCCCGGCGCATATCAGCCAGAATATCCAGATAGGCGCGAATCACATCCGATTCAGCAACAGCTCCAATCAGACGATGCTGCCTGTCGACAACCGGTACCCGCTCGCCCACAAATTCACGCAGGGCCTGCATGCTTTCCCATAGAGGGGTATCGCTATACAGGCATAGGTCGTCCGGTGGGGCGTATTGGCGGGCTTCATCCTGCGGCGCTGCGCTGATTAGCGCATGCAGGTGCACGGTGCCAAGGTAGCGGCCAGCGGCGTCTACCAGATAGGCTTCTGCGACCTGCGCCTGGCTCATTGCCAGCATGGCGTCCTTGACGCTGGCGCGGGGGCTGAGCTGCAGACAGTTCGGGTTGATCAGCGCTTGCAGCGTATGGGCTGTCAATAGCGCCTTACTGCGCCCGCCGGATAGGTCGATGCCGCGTTGATGGAGCTGGCGATCAAACAGAGAGCGCCCAAACAGGCGTGACGTGGTCAGGCTGGCAAGCGCCACGCTGCTCAATGCGGCAATGGTCAAGGGGTAGTGGCCGGTCATCTCGAATACGATGACCACTGTGGTCATGGGCGCGCCAATTACCGGTGCGGTTACTGCCACCATGCCGCACACGGCATACACCACCACGGCTGAGCTGGTGACTCCGCTTAACGTGGCGACTAGGCTGCCGAACAGGGCCCCGAACAGGCTGCCAATCAGCAGGGCGGGGCTGAATACGCCGCCTGCGAAGCCCATGCCTAGGCACCAGGCGGTGGCCAGGATTTTCAGTATCAGCAATATCGCCAGTTCCCAGCGGCTAAAAGCTTCATCAATCAGTGCAAAGCGCAGATTTTCACCACCTGCGCCGAGGATTTCGGGAAACCATAGCGCCACAACCCCCAGCGCTGCGCCAGCAAATGCCGGCCGGGTGATGGCTGGAATCGGCATGGCGCTGGCGCAGCGCCCAACCCAGAGGATGGATTGCATATAAGCCACGGCCACCAGCGCGCTGGCCATACCAAGCAACAGAAAAAGCCCGAATTCCCAGAAATGCAGGATTTCGGCAGATTCGATCTGTAAAAGAGGCGGTTGAGGAAGGATGGTATTGGCAGCCACATAGCCAACAATCGAAGCAACGGCAATAGGGGCCAGGGCGCGCAGCGAAAAATGACGCAGGATAACTTCCTGAGCAAACAGGATGCCTGCAATCGGGGCATGGAAAATGGTCGAGATAGCGGCGGCCACGCCGCAGGCAATCGCGATATTGCCCATGGAAATATCCATACGGAAAAGCCGTGACCATAGTGAGCCTAGCAAGCCGCCAAGATGCACCAGCGGGCCGTATTGGCCCACTGAAGCGCCACTTCCCAATGAGAGCAGGCTG
>JBNJGW010000138.1:0-2276 GCA_051748005.1 Pseudomonadota bacterium
CGAGGATATTGTCGAAACGTCACAAGATGGGCAAATTTTATACCGTTATCTTTCAGTTCAAGGAGCTTTCAGCTTGAGCCTGCCTGAATCACGCACAACAGTACTCAAGGTGCCCACCACGATTGAAAACATTGCCCAATGGCTGGCGGACAAGGTCGCGGCGCAAACCGGCGAACCTACCCGCACAGTGGTGTTCGAAGGGATCAGCAAAGGCGCTACGGCTGACGCCCCAGGTGAGTGAAAATGTCAGATCAATTATTGTTGCTGATGGCCGATGGCGTGCTGGTGTTGCATGTCATCTTTGTGGCTTTTGTCGTGCTCGGTCTGTTGGCGATTTACCTGGGATATTTTTGCCAATGGCAGTGGGTGCGCCATAGGGTCTGGCGTATAGCGCATCTAGCCGCTGTGGGTTATGTCGTCGTGCAGTCTTGGTTGGGGTTTGTGTGCCCGCTGACCGTCTGGGAAAGGGCGTTACGGGAAAAGGCAGGCGAAGTGACCTATGCAGGCTCCTTTATCCAGCACTGGTTACATCGTCTACTGTTTTTTGAAGCACCAGACTGGGTCTTTGTGCTGGTTTACAGTGTATTCGGCACTCTCGTGCTGGCCAGCTGGTTTGTTGTGCGAACCCATAAGTACATGCGGCAGTAATGCCCGATTCCTGTCCCGGATTGTCGGGACAGGATTCCGGGTCAGAATAGTGGGCGTTGCGCAGCCGCGTTATCAGTCATTAGCCGACCATTCTTCTACCAGCAATTTGACCAGTGCCTGTGCTGGCATTTCCCGCGCCAGGGGCGCGCCCTGGCCGGCCCAATGGGCGGCAAACCCGTGCTCACCCTGGCGCGACGCTGCGCTGGCCAATGCCTTGCCTGCCGCATAGGTGAACGGGTAATCCGGCGGTGGTAGTGTGCTCGGGCGGTTGGCCGAGCCTGCATCAATATCGCGGTGAAAGCGATTGACAATGCCTCGCGCGGCGCGCCCGGAAATGCTCCGAGTGACCTCGGTATATCGGTTCTGCGGGCTTTTCAACACCTGGCGATAGGCGTTATCCGCTGCGGATTCCGGGCATAGCACAAAGGCCGTGCCCAGCTGAACGCCTGATGCTCCCAGCGCCATGGCTGCTGCAATCCCCTGGCCATCCATGATGCCCCCGGCGGCGATAACCGGTAAGCCACACTGCTGGCTAAGCAAGCGTACCAGCGCCAGGGTGCCGATCCTGGCATCGCCCTTGGCCGGGTCAAACACGCCTCTGTGGCCTCCCGCTTCATAGCCCTGAGCGACGATGACATCCACCCCGGCGGCCTCGATTTCACGCGCTTCGTCCAGGGTGGTTGCACAGCCCAGGGTCACGATACCTGCCGTTTTGAGCGTCTTGACCCAGGCCGTTTGCGGCACGCCAAAGTGAAAGCTGACAATAGCCGGTTTTTCTTCCACCAGCATATTCAGCGCCACGTCGTCTTCAACAAAACTGGTGTAGATTTTATCCAGCTGGTTGGGCGGTGTTGCGCCGAATTCAGCAAACAGGGGCGCCAGTTGGTTCAGCCAAGCGGCCTCGCGGGCGGCGTCGTATCTTGGTGCCTGATGGCAGAACACATTGACGTTAAACGGCTTTGACGTCAGCTCTCGGGTTTGAGTGATCAGTTCACGGGCTTTTTCCACTGAGCTGGCGCCAATAGCAATCGACCCAAGCCCTCCGGCGTTACTCACCGCTGCCGCCAGCGCAGGCGTTGAGACACCTGCCATCGGCGCCTGAATAATCGGATAGTTAATGCCGAGCTGCTGCGTAAGGCTGGCCTGTTCTAACATGATCGTCTCCCAGGGAAGGTGGTTATCAAGAGTTATTTTTTGCGTTTTGCCCCTGTGGAGGGTGTTCTTTTCCTGTTCCCAGTGGGTTTGCGTTTTGTATAGCCCTTGTTTGATTTAGCGCTACGCCTGGCAGGCGCTGCGGCTTCACCCTGGGCGGTTTGCAGGCTGTGACGTAGTTTACCAGCGTCGCTTTGGCGCAGTAGTGCATAAAGATCTTCAACCAGGGCATGCTGGAAGGCATTTGCGTCATCCTGGCGTTCGGCAATGGCGCTTAAACGCTGCTCCCACAGGGCGGTGCGCTCCGGTGTGCTGACCGCCTCGGGCAGGGCGGCAATCAGGGCGCTGCCCAGGCGGGTGGCGCGTAATGCTTTCTGTTTGCGGACGATATAACCGCGTTGCACCAGAGTTTCAAGAATCCCGGCGCGGGTGGCTTCAGTGCCCAGGCCATCGGTGTCGCGCAGGGTGCGGCGCAC
>JBNJGW010000138.1:2376-3986 GCA_051748005.1 Pseudomonadota bacterium
TTTGCGGACGATATAACCGCGTTGCACCAGAGTTTCAAGAATCCCGGCGCGGGTGGCTTCAGTGCCCAGGCCATCGGTGTCGCGCAGGGTGCGGCGCACTTCCGGGTCGTCCACATAGCGGCTGATATTCATCATCGCCTTGATAATGCTGGCATCGGTAAAGTGCTCTGGCGGGCGAGTCTCGCGTTCCTCTACTCCGGCTGCCAGCGCCTGGCAGGCCTCTCCTTGCGTGAGTGGCGGTAGCGGCGGGGATTCTTCCCGGGTGGTGAACAGAGGCTTCCAGCCGGGGTCGAGCACCTGCTGGCCACGAGCGCGAAAGCACTCTTCCAGCAGGGTGAACTCGGCTTTTACCTCAAAGGTGCGCAGCGGTGGGTAGAACTGGGCCAGCACATTACGGCTGATCAGCTGGAACAGCTTGGCATCGATATCGCTGACGGTGCTGGCATCAAAGGGCTTGCCGGTCGGCGTCAGGGCATGGTGAGCGCCGACCTGTTTATCGTTCCAGGCCTTGGAGCGACGGCTGAAGTCGGCGCCTGACAGCCAGCCGTTCAGGGTGGTGTCGTTCTGGCAGGCGCTGCTGAGCACCTTGCGCATTCCGGCAAAGTGTTCTTCCGGCAGGTAGCGGCAGTCTGAGCGCGGGTAGGTAATCAGCTTATGCTGCTCATACAGACGCTGGCAGCCATCCAGCACTGCCTGGGCGGAAAGCCCGAAACGCCGCGCCGCATCTACCTGCAGGGCAGAAAGTGAGTAGGGCAGCGGGGCATTCTGGCGTTTTTCCTGCTGTTCCAGCTGGGTAAGCTGGCCTTGGGCACCGGGCAAACGGGCGGCCAGGGCATCCGCCGGGGTGCGGTCAATCAGGCGGCCCTGTTCATCCAGTGGCTGATTGGGCTTGGGTGCCCACCAGGCGCGCAGCTGACCGTGCTGCACCTGTAGATCCACCCATAGCGGGTAGAAGGGGTAAGGCACAAAGTCACGGATTGTGTTATCACGGCGCACAATCAGCCCCAGCACCGGCGTTTGTACGCGTCCCACAGAGAGCACGCCATCGTGACCGGCCTGGCGCCCGGTCAGCGTCCAGGCGCGGGTCAGGTTAATGCCATACAGCCAGTCTGCCCGAGCACGCGCCTCAGCGGCGCGATATAGCGGCTGAAAGGTCTGGTTATCCTCCAGCCTGCCCAGTGCCCGCACCACGGCAGGGCGGTTGAGATCACTGACCAGCAGCCGCTGCACCGGGCCACGGTAATTCATGTGCTCAATCACTTCCTGCACCAGCAGCTGGCCTTCGCGATCCGGGTCACCGGCATGCACCACCAGGGTTGCCTGCTTGAGCAGTTTGCGAATCACACTGAGCTGACCGCGCGCCTTGGGCCTGGGCGCCAGTTGCCAGCGGCTGGGCACAATCGGCAGGCGATCCAGGCGCCACTGCTTGTCGGCTGGGTCGTAGGCTTCTGGCGGTGCCTGTTCCAGCAGGTGCCCCAGGCACCAGGTGACGGTGGTATCCCCGCACTGGATCAGGCCCTCCTGGCGCTGCATGCGGCCGGGGAGCGCCTCGGCAATGGCACGGGCCAGGCTGGGTTTTTCGGCAATAATCACACGCATGGCGGCGCCTT
>JBNJGW010000139.1:0-3968 GCA_051748005.1 Pseudomonadota bacterium
GAATACATATTAATTATTCAGGGAGTTGCATATGGAAGCCGTTGTTAGGGCATTTTACGAACAGAGCCCGGATGCCAGCATTGCCAGTGAAGGCGTTGCGTTTGGTACGTCTGGGCATCGCGGGCGTTCGTTGGAACGTACTTTTAACAGCGCACATATTGCGGCTATTACTCAGGCTGTTGTGGATTATCGGCGTGAGCAGGGATACAAGGGCCCCCTGTTTATGGGGTTTGATACGCATGCGCTTTCCCGCCCGGCATGGGAGTGTGCGCTGGGTGTGCTGGTGGCCAATGATGTCTCTGTGTTGATTGAAAAGCAGCAGGGTGTCACGGCGACACCTTTGGTGAGCCATGCCATTTTGCAGCATAACGCCAAGCCGTCAGCTGAGTGGGCAGATGGATTGATTATCACGCCTTCGCACAATCCACCAGAAGATGGTGGTATCAAGTATAACCCTTATCATGGTGGCCCAGCGGGTTCGGAAGTGACCGCCTGGATTGAGCAGCGTGCGAACCAT
Source organism: Pseudomonadota bacterium (assembly GCA_051748005.1). Lineage (GTDB taxonomy): Bacteria > Pseudomonadota > Gammaproteobacteria > Pseudomonadales > Halomonadaceae > Vreelandella. Next base: position 518 of record JBNJGW010000139.1, read on the forward strand.
TACCTGGCGAACGGGCTGGAAGGTGTTGTTGCTGTTGGGCTGGAAGAGGCGCTGGCGGCGGCCAAGGAATATGATTTTACGTCCCAGTATGTGGCTCAGCTGTCTGGTGTTGTTGATATGGCGGCTATTCAGAAGGCGGGGCTTACCCTGGGCGTAGACCCGATGGGAGGGACAGCCCTGCCGGTGTGGCAGGCTCTGGCCAGCCATTACAGTCTGGATATTGAGGTGGTGAACTCCACCCTTGATGCCAGCTTTGGTTTTATGCCGCCGGATCATGACGGCAGGATTCGCATGGATTGCTCAAGTCCGGCTGCCATGGCGAACCTGCTGGCTATCAAGGATCGTTTTGATCTGGCGTTTGGCAATGACCCGGATGCAGATCGTCATGGCATTGTCGATGCTGCTGGCTTGATGAACCCTAATCACTTCCTGGCTGTGTGTGTGGATTACCTGATTCAGCATCGCCAGCACTGGCCTGAGGCACTCAAGATTGGCAAGACACTGGTATCTTCTTCCATGATTGACCGTGTGGTAGCGGCACATCAGCGTGAACTCTATGAAGTGCCGGTTGGATTCAAGTGGTTTGTTGATGGTCTGCATGAGGGTTGGCTTGCCTTTGGCGGTGAGGAAAGCGCTGGTGCCAGTTTGCTGACCCTTGACGGTAAGCCATGGTCCACCGATAAGGACGGCATTGCACTGTGTTTGCTGGCGGCTGAAATTACCGCGGTTACCGGTAAAACCCCCAGTGAATATTACTGCATGCTGACAGAGCGTCATGGCGCTCCTTGCTATAAGCGTGTGGATACACCCTGTTCGGTTGAGCAGAAAGCGGCTTTCAAGCAATTGACAGCGGAACGTATTACCCAGCCTGGCCTGGCGGGAGAGGCTATCCTGAAAGTGATGGTGAATGCACCGGGCAATGGGGCTGCGATTGGAGGGCTGAAAGTGGCCACTGAAAATGGTTGGTTTGCAGCTCGCCCCAGCGGCACCGAGTCTCTATACAAGATTTACGCAGAGAGCTTTAAAGGCGCGAAGCATCTGGATGAGTTGATTGAAAGCGCTACTGACCTGCTGGACAGCGTCTTTGCCTCTGGGTAACGCCTTTTTTCGGCCATATAAACAGTAACGCAATACGACATTGCCATCATTGTGGCCTGAAAATTGCTCATCTTGGAAGATACACTGCTTTATGGATAGCTTATGAACATGTCAATTTCTGCATCGGGTAACCATGTCTATACGCCGTTGAGGGCGCTTGAAGCGCATGCTGAGCGCATGCAGGTTCAATCCCTGAGTGACCTCCTGGAAGCGGAGTCCGCTTCAGCAGGGCAGCGCGCAGACGCCTTGTCTTTTACTTTCAAAAGCTTGCACATTGATTTGAGTAAGCAGCGTTTAACTACTGAAACTGTTGCTCTTTTAAAGCAGTGGGCTGAAAGCTGCGGTTTGGCCACACGACGTGAGGCGCTGTTTTCGGGGGCGAAGGTCAATACCTCGGAAAAGCGTTCAGCGCTGCATATGGCGGCCAGGTGGCCACACAGTGAAGCATTGCCGGGTATGCAGGAGGCGGTCAGTTTTTGCCAGCAGCAGCGAGGGCGTATGGCAGAGATGGTCAGCCGACTGCACGCTGGGCAGTGGTATGGCGCGACGGGTCAAGCTATCACTGATGTGGTGCATATTGGCGTGGGTGGGTCTGATCTTGGTCCAAAACTGGTCAGTACAGCTCTTGCAAACCGTTCAGGTAGTACTGGGCTGGAGGTTCATTATGTCTCGACGATGGATGGCTCCCAGCTGCTACCCTTGATGAAGCGCTTGAACCCCGCCACCACCTTGCTGGTGTTGGCCTCTAAATCGTTCACTACGGCGGATACTCAGTTCAACGTGCGTACCGCGCTTGCCTGGTTAAGCCAGGCGCTGGAAGTGGATGAGGCTGCGGTGTGTCGGCATCAGATGATTGGTGTTTCCACCAGGCCTGAGAAAATGTCGTCCTTTGGTATTCCTGAAACACAGCAGCTTGTGTTCAAGGAGTGGATAGGTGGACGTTTCTCTCTTTGGTCGCCGATTGGTGTGAGTGTGGCCATTGAGTTGGGAATGGAGGTGTTTGATGCCTTGCTGGATGGCGCGCACGCCATGGATAGACATTTTCTGGAAGCGCCGATAGAACAAAACCTGCCCGTACTGATGGCGCTGGTGGGCGCCTGGAATTGCCAGTTCCTGAAAATTCCTACCCATGCTGTGCTGCCTTACGATGGCCGGCTGAAATACTTGCCTGCCTACCTCCAGCAGTTGGAAATGGAATCCAATGGTAAAAGTGTTGGGCTGGACGGTCGTTCTGTCAATCATACGACCTGCCCGATCCTGTGGGGAGATGTTGGCCCGGATGGTCAGCATGCTTTCTATCAGTTATTGCATCAGGGTACGCATACCGTCAGTGCAGATTTTGTGGCAGTGGCTGGACGCGGGCTGCGAGAAGATGGGGTTAACGTCTCCGAAGAGGTAGCCCAGAGATTGAAAGCACAGGAGCAGCTGACCCTGGCTCATTGCCTGGCGCAATCACAGCTCTTTGCGCTTGGTGACGATGCCATTCCCATGGCGTTACGCGGTTACATGGCGCAAGGCTATCGGGGTAATCAGCCTAATTCTGTTGTGCTGCTCAAGCGGCTGGATGCTTGGTCCCTGGGCGCTTTGATGGCCATGTATGAGCACAAGGTGTTTACCCAATCTGTGCTGTGGCACCTGAACCCTTTTGATCAGCCTGGGGTGGAACTGGGCAAACAGCTGGCAACCAGCCTTTATCAGACGCTGGCCAATGAGCCTGTTGTACACATGAATATAGAGGATGTCGGCACTGCTCAGCTTCTGAGTAAGTTGAATGCCTGGCGTGATCCAAGTGAATGGTAAGAAAAAAGAGTCAGCCTCAAGAGGGCGTGAACAGGTTGTTATATCTGACCAACGGCCCTTGGCTATTTGCTTGATACTGAAAACACCGTACAGAGAGCTTGAATTACGCTATGAATTTTGAGAAAGGAAACGCGCTTTACAGGCAAGGAGCATACGAACAGGCAGCCTCTTACTATATCAAGGCGCTTGAGCAGTTAAGTGATTGCCAGCCTTGTTATGTGAACCTGGCGCTAGCATTGCGTAAAATAGGAAATAAAGCGGTTTGTGATCAGATTCTCAAAAGCGCTCTAGCTGTTTTGAGGCCCGGAAAGTTGAAGCAGGATCTTGCACTGGTCAAGAAATCCCGTCTTGTCAATGCGAAATGGTACCTTGTTGAGCACGCTATCTGGCTACCTGAACAGGTTGATCCAATACTGCATTATCTCGCTGTCGGCTGGCAGTTGGGTCTTAATCCCTGTAAGCGTTTTGACAACAATTTCTATCTTGAAAGTCACCGGACACAGATGCGGCCTGGTGATATTCCGTTATTGCATTACCTTTATCAGGGCAAGGA
>JBNJGW010000140.1:0-3953 GCA_051748005.1 Pseudomonadota bacterium
GGCAATCGGCAGCAGGATGGGTACCACCAGTATCAGGGCGGCAATCCCATCGATGACCATCCCCACCAGTAGCAGCACGCCTATCATCAGCAGCAGAAACATAAAAGGATCAGTGGTCAGGGCCGCGATCCAGCTGGCGGCCGTTTGCGGCAGCTGCTCATAGATCACTACCCAGCCAAACACGCCGGCGGCGGCGATCAGCATGATCACCAGGCCCGCATTGATAGCCGTACGACGCAGCACTTCGGGCAGCAGCGTCAGTTTGAGGTCAGCGTAGACAAAGCGGCCGATCAGCAGCGCGACCAGAGAAGCCAGGGCAGCGGATTCCGTGGGTGTGGCAATCCCCAGCAGAATACCACCAATGATAATCACCGGAATCAACAGCGCTGGCAGCCCCCATAAAAAATCATGCAGCGCCTGGCGCCGGCTTGGCCACTCGCCTTTCGGGTACTGCTGTACCAGTCCCACCACGGCAATCACGACAAAGAAGGTCAACCCCAGCACCAGCCCCGGCAGCACGCCGGCCAGAAACATTTCCGCAATCGGCACCTGGGCCATCACGCCAAACAGCACAAACAGCATTGAAGGCGGAATGATCGGCGACAAGAGCCCACCGGCAGCGGTAATCGCGGCACTGTAGGGCTTGGGATAACCTTCCTGCTCCATGGCGGGCACCATGGCCCGGGACATGATGGCAATCTGCGACGCCGCAGACCCGATGATAGAGGCCATCATCATATTGGCGATCAGGTTGATATAGGCCAGCCCACCGCGAAACCCACCGACAAAAATCCGCGCCAGGGCAATCAGGCGGCGGGTCAATCCGCCTTCATTCATCAGCTCACCGGCCAGCATGAACAGCGGAATCGCCAGCAGGCCATAGCTTTCAACCGCGCTGAACAGCTGTTGCGGGTAAGACTCGAACAGCACGGTGTTGCCAGAAGCCTGGATATACCACATGGCGGTCAGCGCCAGTACCAGGGCAATCGGCACGGCCGTAAACAGCAGCAGGAAAAAAACCAGGATGGTCATGACGGCGTCTCCGAAGCGCGGCGCTTTGCCGGGTCGCGCCAGTGGGTCAGGGTCTCGATCAGATTGGTGATGCCATGCAAGCTGAGCGAGAACGCGAACCAGGGCAGAATCAGCCAGAACCAGATCTTTTTCACACCCAGTGTGGTGGTGTTTTCGGCATAGATGAAATTGAAGGTCTCGCCCTGGAAAGCGGCAACATCAAACCCCGCCTGCCATAACGCTAGCGGCTGAAACCAGCGCCAGCACAGCCATACCATGGCTAAGCCGAAAAACGCCACGCTCAGGTCAACCCAAAGGCCTATGATGCGCCGCCCGGTCAGCGGCAGGAGATCGCTTAACAGGGTGACCGCCACCCCCTGGCGACGTTTAAGGATGGCGCTGGCAATCAGCAGGGTCATCCAGATCATGGCATAGATCGCCAGCTCGCTGACAAAATACAGCGGGCTGCCCAGGGCGCGCATGGCCACGTTCGCCAGAATCAGACACGTCACCGCCGCGGCAAGCAGCGCGGCGGTGATTTCTTCACAGTGGGCAATAGCGGTGGATAGGCGTTGCAGCATCAGTCCTCTCGCAGGCGGTCTGCTTCAGCGCGCAGGGTTTCCAGCATCGGCGCCTTGGGTGCCCAGATGCTCTCCCACTCGGCAATGGCCTCGGAAAAGAATTCGGCATCCGCTTCGACGATATTGATATCCAGCTCACGGATGGTCTCTTCCTGCTCGGCGTCCACGGCTTCAAAGCCTGACAGCACGTTTTCAAGATGCTCGGCCATGGTGGCGTCAATCAGCTCACGGTCTTCAGCAGAAAGCTCGCGCCATACGCGGCCGGATACCACCCCCACCATGGGGAACATCATATGGTTGGAGATCAGCAGGTTTTCGGCCTGCTCATAGAATTTCAGGATCAGGATGGAATCAAAGTCCATGTCGATGGCATCGACCTGGCCATTGGCCAGGGCATCGTAGACCTCCAACAGTGGCATGGGCTCCGGAGCTGCACCCGTGGCGGTATAGAAATCACGGATGGGCTCAAACGGCGTGATACGTAGGCGCTGACCATCCATATCGTCTACCGAGGTAATCGGGTCCCGGCTGAGCACCTGGCGCATGCCCACCATGCCATAACCAACGCCTACCAGGCCGACCTGTTGCGGCATCAGCTCAAGCAGCTCAGCGGCGGCATCTGAACGCAGCAAGCGCGCTGCGTGGTTGACGTCATCCACCAGATAAGGGGCGTACAGGGCGCCGAAGTCCGGGATACGGTTGGAAATTTCGGCAATGGTCAGAAACGCCATATCCAGTGCGCCAGTCTGCAACTGCTGTACCATCTGGGCTTCATTACCCAGCTGCTGAGCGGGAAAAACGCTGACGCTGTGTTCACCGTCTGAGCGCTCGTTGAGGGTCTCGGCAAAAGCAGCCGCTTCCGTTGACCACATATGTTGCGCAGGGGTAATCAGGCCAAGACGAAAATCCCGGGCATTGGCCGTCATTGAAGCAGCAGCCAGGGCCGTAGCGGTAACAGCAAGGGTTAGCGTTTTCAGTCGCATCTTGAGTATCCTCTTGAAAAATCCGGCGGTGAGTCTGGTTGTCATGGCGCCAGTAGCATTGTTGTCATGGAAAAACCTTGTATAACAACAGAGAATACCCCAGCCAGGCATGCAATGGCACCCATCAAGACCAACCAGCAAGCTGGCGGACAAGCTGTGAATATTGCACCTGGCTGACCACTCGGCCTATGCTGACAGCCTGACTGAGCAGAGAGGCCATCGCGCAGGAGTAGAGAGTCATGAGCAATCCTATTGCCGTTGTCATTGTGCCGGTTGACCGCTCGCCCGCCTCGCGGGCCGGTGTGGTGCATGGCGCCTTGCTGGCACATCTGCTGGATGCCAGGCTGGAGCTGTTGCATGTGCTGCCTCTACATCCGGCAGAGCTGAGCGACCTGCCTGCCAACCGCAAGCCGACTGGCGATCGGGCACTGGAGCAGTTTGACAGCAAGGCCGCTGCCGCTCTGGCAGGTGCCCGCAAGATACTGGCTGAATTGCCCTATACCAGTGAGCTCAGGGTTGACGATATTGTCCTGCATGAAGGCAGCTATGTTCCCCACCCTGACCGCGCGATCGTTGCCCATGCCCGGTCACGCCCCAACGCCATGCTGGTAATGGGGGGAAGGCGTCTGGGCGAACTGGGCAAGCTGGTGCGCGCCAGTGTTACCAACGCGGTGGTGCATAGCACCCATGAGCCGATTACCGTGCTGCATGAAAACAGCCAGGCGCTGGAGCGTATCGGTCGGATTCTGCTGCCCACCGATGGTTCTCGGCACAGCCTGAATGCGGCGCGTTTTGCCGGCCAGCTGGCACGCAGCGCTGAACTGGCGGTTGATATGCTGTTTTGCCAACCGGCCGGCAACCGGAAAACCCAGGCGCTTGCCGACCAGGAGACCGAAAGGGTCTTTGCGCTCACCCGTGAAGCCCTGGGTCATGTTCCTTCCGGCCTGGCACAGCGGGCGCTCAGCTCAAGCCAATACGCCAAGGCAATTGTCGAGCAGGCCGCGGCGTCACCCGAGCCGCCGATTATCATCATGGGTCGACGCGGCCTGGGGCCCTGGCAGGCCACCCTGATGGGCAGCATCAGCCAGCAGGTGATGTCCCGGGCGTCCTGCCCGGTGACCCTGGTGGTCTAGACGTCAGCAGATTCTTCGTAGGCGGCCTTGAGGCGGTAGAACTCCGCGACGATAGCGTCCATCTGCGCGTGGTCGTAGTCGCACAGCCCGCTTACCACCAGCTTTTTGGAGCCCACCCCCACGGCTTGCCCGCCGGAATGGATCGAAAATTCCAGGCGGGCATCGGCGCGCTTGCCCTGCACCGTCAGCGACGAGTCGGTCAGCTCAAGCCCTGGCGCCCGGGCATCCAGGCGTTCCAGCCTGAA
>JBNJGW010000141.1:0-3940 GCA_051748005.1 Pseudomonadota bacterium
GGGCCGATATGCTGGCGGTAATGGCGTTGACCATGGCGCTTGACCAGCCATTTGCGGGTCAGCTGACCGGCCACCAGCGGCAGGCCGATCACCAGCAGGATCTGCCGGAAGACCGCCACCAGATCCACCGGGATATTGGCGCCCATCAACCACTGCACATAAAAAGGCGTTGCCAGCGAACCCAGCAAGAGGCCAATCACGGTCATCTTGACTGCAGCGGGCAGGTTGCCCTTGGCAAAACCCGTCCAGGAAATGGTCATCCCGCTGGTGGGCAGCAAGGCGGAAAGCAGCAGGCCAAGCGCCAGATAGGGCTGGTCGGCAAACCACCACAGCCCGATGCCAAAGGCAATAAAAGGGATGACTGCAAAGTTAAGCAGCTGGGCAAGCCCCTGGGCGCGCAGGTCGCCACCGCTGAACAGTTCATTCAGGCGCAGGTTGACCATCATGGGATAGATCATCAACAGCGTCAGCGGAATCACCAGAACACTCAGCCCGCTCACCGGCAGCAGGGCGCCTGCTACCAGGCCCAGCAGCATGGTGACTGGAATGGCCACCAGCAGGTTACGGGTGAGGCGTTGGATCAGTTCCATTATGGCGTTTAGCGTCATCTTGACCCTCCGTGCGGATAGTTTTTTCAGACTTTTTCAGGTGCTGGCGCCGGCTTCCTGACGGTTGCTTTGCTGCCAGCCGACCAGCGCTATGGCGATGATCAGAATGGGCAACAGCATGGCAAGGTTGAGGGTTTCCCAGCCGAGGTGGTGCAACAGTTGGCCGGACATCAGCGAGCCAACCGCCACCAGGGAGAAGATGATCAGATCATTGACGCCCTGTACCTTGCCGCGTTCTGCCTCGCTGTGGGTCGCGGCCAGCAGGGCGCTGCCGCCGATAAACAGGAAGTTCCAGCCGATGCCCAGCAGCACCAGGGCGACCCAGAAATGCGCCATGGAGGTGCCAAGATTGCTGAACAGCACGGTGCCGAGCAGAATCACCACCCCGGCGGTCAGAATGCGTTCAACGCCAAAGCGGCTGATCAGGCTGCCGGTAAAAAACGACGGCGCATACATGCCCAGCACATGCCACTGCATGATAAAGGCCACCTGAGACATCTCGAACCCCTGGCCGCGCATGGCCAGCGGTGTGGCGGTCATGACCAGCACCATCACCCCGTAGCCGATCGCCCCGGCAATCACGGCGACCCTGAAGCGTGGCTGGCGGGCAATGCTCGCCATGGGGCGAGTGACTTCACCGGGTTGAGGTTCGCCGCTGGCGGGCACCTTGAGCTGGCTGAGCAGGCCGATGGCGAAAAGCGCCAGCAGTGCAATGATCAGATAGGGGCCGCCCGAAGGAACGCCCGGCACCCAATCCAGGGTAGCGCTGGCATTCCAGGGGCCAAGGAAAGCGGCCACGACGCCGCCCGCCATGACCAGCGAAATAGCCTTGCTGCGAAACCCGGGGCTTGCCACGTCCACGGCTGCGAAGCGGTAATACATGGCAAAGCCCTGATACAGGCCAATCAGCAGGTTACCGGCGCAGAACAGCCAGAAGGAACCTGCCGCAATACCGCCAAGGCTTACCAGGCCGCCGCCAACACCACCGAGGCCCGCACCGAGGATAAACCCCATACGGCGGCCCACGCGTTTCATGAACAGTGACGCGGGCAGGGTGGAGGTCACAGTGCCAATCATCATGATGGCAATCGGCAGGGTCGCATAGGCCGGGTTGGGGCTGAGCTGCTGGCCAACCACGCCGCTGAGCGTCATGACGGTGATGGTCGCGACCATGAACAGCATCTGACTGACCACCAGGATGGCCACGTTGAGTTTTTCTCTGCGTTGAGGCTGCACAGGCGGGGGCGCAGGCATGGGAAGGCTCCGATAGAAAGTTGGCTATGGTTATAACGTTAGCATTCTTTCTATCTATGACCTAGCCCGATAAAAAGTTAATCGGTCTGTAGAGCTTTCCAATGGCGTAGCGTTGAGGGGTGAACGCCAAAGTGTTCGGGCAGGGCAATGTCCTGCTCGGCGCAGAGCAGGCTGATCAGCGCCATATGATGAATGCTGTGGCTGGTCAGAAAGGCCAGTTCGCGCCCCAGGCTGCTGGGCAGGGCGGCTGTCGTGTGGGTCTCATTGGCGTCAAGCGGATAGCCAAGCGTCAGCGCCGTATCGGCAGGCAGTGTGGCCACTCTGGTCAGGGCGTTATCGATGGCGTGCAGATGTTGCAACGCTGTCTGGGGGCAGGTTTCAAGCCGGGTGTCACGCTTGCGTCCTTCGTAATCCAGGCAGGCGCTGGCGTTCAGGTGATCAAGCAGTGTCTGATAATGTTCAAGAATATGCCGCACATGCTTGCCCACCGACTGGGTGGCCTGTGGTGTTTGCAGGTGCTGGTAGCTGGCAGGCGAAATACGCTCAAGCAGCGCGGCCAGCTGATTGAGGGCCTGGCGGTTTTCCTCGGCCAGTGCGCCTGTGTAAGAGAGTAATCTTGCTGCCGTCATGACGTTCAACCTTGTCCTGAAATCACTGTGCCAGCGCCAGGGCTGGCACAGTGTGGTTTAGGTAATGAAAGGAGGGGGTTAACCTGCTTCCGGGCTGCCTTCTGCGCTACCTTCGCCTTCTCCCTCGCCTTCATCTTCTTCGTCATGTTCACCTTCGCCTTCCGCACCGCCTTCAGCGCTATGGGCCTCGGCCAACATATGAGGGGCATCTTCGAACTGGCTGTAGCCGCCTTGGGTGTCGTCAGCATGCGCCTGCATGGCCAGACCGCTGGCAGCCAGTGCCAGTGCCGGAGCGGTGTAGGCGAACTGGCGGCCAAGACGGCTGAGTAAGCGACGTTTGCTTTCTTGTTGAGACATGGTTTTGTTAGACATAACTTTTCCTCTTTATTGTCGGATCAGATGTCGATCAGGGTCGTGCAGTGCCACAAGACGTCATGGCACGGTTAAACGCCCGTGGGCGTCATTTCCTTCCACGCTGGCGTGGTGGGGAAAGCGGGAGCTGTCGCCAGGGCTTCCCGGCAGGCTTTTTCCAGGCTGGCCGGGTCGCGGGGGCTTAGGTGTAAAGGCACTTGCTGGCAAAAGGTGTGTAGGGTACTGAGTGTCTGTTCATCCAGGGCGCTGCGCTGACCCTGAAAGGCATAGGGTAGCAGCAGGCTCATGGCCGCCAGTGGCCCTTTTTCTGCTGCGGCTTCTTCAGGTATCAGCGCCAGCAGGGCCAGCGGCTGGCAATGGTTTTCAACGGCGAAAGGCGCGTCTGCCACCGGCAGATTTAATGGGGCCAGCGCCGCTGTGGTGGATGATTCAAGGCGCGCGCCATGGGTCAGGGTGGCGCCCAGTCGATCAGCAACCTCACCCAGTGCTGCCAGGCAATCGGTGTCATTCAAGGAGGCAAGCAGGGCAAGCTGCTGCTGACCGCTATTCAGCAGCACCAGATCTATCACGCAGGTGCTTTCTCCTGCTACATGATTGAGCAGGGCGTGTTCAATCGCAGGGGAAATCTCATTCAGGTGCAGGCGTGAGCGCAGGATCCTGGCGCCATCGGTCAGGCAGTAGCCGTTGGCACTTTCCAGCACGGCTAAACATAAGGAGGTGTCGGCATCCACAGCGCCATTGCCTGCCAGCAGGGGCCGGAAATGGGCTTGCAGGCAATCCGTCACTGGCCCTTCCGGCGCGCTCAGCCGCCACCTTTGCTCAGCAAAGGTAAGCGTCATTGCCTGGCTTGATACTAGGCGCCGGCTCCCCGTGCGCTGTATTGGCGGTGAGGTGCTATCGGCGGGTGCCAGCAGGCCATATTGCTGCCAGGTTTCCAGCGTGGCCCAAAGATCCTGTTCAATCTGCTGGCGGGAGGCGTCGCTCATGGCCTGCAGCTGATCCACAATGGCACTGACAGGCTGACCTTCGCCAAGCAGCAGCCAGATCAGCGCTGCGCTATCGTTGAGCTGGATAAAC
>JBNJGW010000142.1:0-3923 GCA_051748005.1 Pseudomonadota bacterium
GGTGGTGCTGTGCGTGCACAACCCCTGCCAGTTCTACTGGGCGGATATCATCGAGCACAAGGATCTACTCCGCGCCAGCCGTTACCGCCAGCAGCGCAAGCACGGCATGCCGGAAACCCTCGATGTGCTCGGTACCGGCGACGCCGATGAGGCCCTGCACCTGCACGCCCAACCGCTGCTGGCCGCCTGGGGCAAGCAGGGCCGCGATTACCTGCGCCTGCTCGATGAACACGATGATACCGGCGGCTATCAGACCCTGTTTGAGCAGCAGGCGCTGCGCATTGATATGTTTGAACCCTTCAGTAAAGAACATGGCTGCCTGCTGACCCAGCTGCAGGACGATATCCGTGAATTGCGCCCGGTGGTGGAAACCAAGGAGCAGTGGCCAACCGTCCCGCCGGCAGACGATTCCATCGTTTTCCATATTGCCCACGGCCCCCAGCGCGAAGTCGAGATCCTGCATGACCAGCTGCTGGCGGCCTTCAGCGCCGACCCGACGCTGCGGCCCCGCGATATCATCGTCATGGTGCCGGATATCGACCGCTACGCGCCGCACATTGATGCCGTCTTCGGCCAGCTGCCAAGCGATGACCCGCGCTACATTCCCTACACCCTTTCCGACCAGGCCAGCCGCCACCGCCTACCGTTGATGATAGCGCTGGAAAAACTCCTGCGCCTGCCAGAGCTGCGTCTCTCGGTCAGCGATGTGATGGACCTGCTTGACGTGCCCGCCCTGCGCCAGCGTTTCGGGCTGGCCGAACGCGATCTGCCGGTGCTGGAGCGCTGGATGGAAGGCGCCGGCATCCGCTGGGGGCTGAATGCCAGGCAACGCCAGACCCTGGCCTTGCCCGAAGGGCTTGAGCAGAACACCTGGGCCTTTGGCCTGCGCCGCCTGCTGCTTGGCTATAGCGTGGGCGATGGCAACGCCTGGCAGGGCATCGAGCCGTTTGATGATATCGGCGGGCTGGAAGCGGGCCTGGCCGGGCCGCTGGCCACCCTGCTGGAAAAAATCGAAGCCACCTGGGAGATTTTCTGCCAGCCCACCGATGCCGAGCAGTGGGTCACGCGGCTGCGCGAGCTGCTGGAGACCTTCTTCCTGACCGAGGATGCCCAGGAAAGCCTGATGCTCAGCAAGCTGGAAACCGGCCTGCAGCAGATATTCGACAGCAGCCAGGAAGCCCGGCTCGACGACGCCCTGCCGCTTTCCATGGTGCGCGAACACTGGCTTTCGCAGATTGACGAGCACAGCCTTTCCCAGCGCTTTCTGGCCGGGGCGGTCAACTTCGCCACCCTGATGCCGATGCGCGCCATTCCGTTCCAACGGGTGTGCCTGCTGGGCATGAACGACGGCGACTACCCACGCTCCCAGCCACCGCTGGATTTCGACCTGATGGGCAATGACTACCGCCCCGGCGACCGCTCCCGTCGGGAAGACGACCGCTACCTGTTTCTGGAAGCGCTGCTCTCCGCCCGTCAGCAGCTCTATATCAGCTGGGTGGGCAAAAACCAGACCGACAACAGCAACATGCCGCCTTCGGTGCTGGTAGGCCAGCTGCGCGACCATCTCGATGCCGGTTGGCAGCCGGAAGAAGGCGCCAGCCTGGTTGATACCCTGACCACCACTCATCCGTTACAGCCCTTCAGCCGCGCTTACTTCAACAACGCAGCCAGCCGACTGTTTACCTATGCCCACGAATGGCGAACCCTTCACCAAGCGCGCCCGCTAAAGGCCAGCCAGGGCACACTGCCAGCACCACAACGCCTGCCCGAAAGCCTGACCCTGAGCCAGCTGGGGCGCTTTCTGCAGGAACCGATGCGCACCTTTTTCAACACCCGCCTGGGGGTGTATTTTGAACAGGAAGCGATTGCCGAACTGGACGCCGAACCTTTTACCCTGGATGGCCTGCAGAACTGGCAGCTGCAGGATCAGCTGATTGCCGCCCAGCGCCAGGCGGTTGATCAGGGCGAGCCGCGCATCGACGCCCTTCACGCCACCCTGGAACGCTTTCAGGGCCAGGGCGTGCTGGCTATCGGGGCCTTTGGCGAGCGCATGCGCGAGGCTCTGGCAGAGCCGATGGAAACCCTGTTCAACCACTATGCCCAAGCGCTGGATGAATGGCCGATCGCCCTGGCAGAAACGCTGCCCGTCCGGCTGGAGGCCGCATGCGGCCTGACTCTTGACGACCAATTGGGCGAGCTGCGCGAAAATACACAAGGTCAGCGTTGCCGCCTGTTGCTGCTCAGCAGCAGCCTGGTCAAGAACAAGCAATACCACTGGCATCATCTGTTGCGCCACTGGGTTGCCCATCTGGCGGGCAACCTGAAAGGCCCGATGACCACACAGCTGCTCTCCAAAGCAGGCAATGTCACCCTTGAGCCGCTGGACGCCGACACCGCCCGCGCCTACCTGGAAACCCAGCTGGCGGCCTACACCCGCGGGCTGCAGACGCCCCTGCCACTGGCCCCGAAGGCCGCTTTTGCCTGGCTGACTACCCTGCAGAAAGCCAAGAACAACGCGCCGGATGATGCCTATTCCGCCGCCGAAAAAATCTACGAAGACGGCCGATACCACAGCGGAGAAGCCACCCAAAGCGCCTACCTGAGCCACCAATGGCCACATTTCGAGACGCTCTATCAGACCCACACCGACCACGGCGACCACTTCCTCGGGCTGATGGAAGCTCTCTACGCCCCGCTGTTCAACGCGGTAAAAAGGCCGGAGGGTAAAAAGCAATGAAGCCCCAACAGGCCATCAGCGATGCACCTTGCTTAATTGACCACTTCTACATAGAATTATATGCATTATAAGACGTAGTTTAATACATCTCGGAGGTTAGCCATGGCTATCTTACTTGAACGTCCAGAAGACGCGGTCTCAGCAACCGTCATGGCGCGTACCTTTAGTGCCCGGCTCAAAGAAATATCATCACGTTCGACGGATAGACTTGTGGTTTTCAAGGATAACCAGCCTGCAGCGGTACTGATGAACGTCCAGGCCTATCAGGATCTCGTTGATGAACTTGAAGACCTGCGTATCGAGGCGATCGCCCGAGACCGCCTAGCGAGCTCCCAGGCAGATCAGGCCGTCTCGCACGATGACATGCGCGCTCTATTTAGTCAGAACGATTGAGCCATGGCCTGGTATCTGCGCTATCACCCTGATGTTCAAAAAGACCTCACCCGGTTGGGCGCCGCCGCCGCGAACCGCATCCTTGATGTGATAGAAGAGAGGATACGCGACGGCGAGCCTGACAAACTTGGCAAACCCCTTCGAGGCGCTTTAGCTGGCTGTAGGCGGATGCGTACGGGTAATACGAGAATCATCTATAAAGTGGATGGACCCGCTATCCAGGTGCTCATCATTGCGGTAGGAGCCCGGCGGGATGAAGAAGTGTACGAGCTTGCCAACCGACGTGTATAGCCCGCGGGCTTGTTTATTGTCAGGGTGACAAGCTTTCAAAAAGGTCTTCAATCACGCCACTCAAGCAAGGAGCAGCCACCATGCGCCCCACTCAAGCACAGCGCGATAGCATTATTTCAAGCGTCCGCGAATTCGCAGGTAAGGAGGTAGACATTCACGTGTTTGGCTCCCGGTTGGATGATACCCGGCGCGGTGGCGATGTTGACTTACTGCTGATTTCTCCTACGGCTATCCCCCGGCTGAGCTGCGCCGAACTTAAAATGGCATTGGAAGAACGCCTACAGCTACCCGTGGATGTTCTGACCTATGTATCAGGGACAGACCCCACGCCTTTCCAGGCCATCGCCCTGGCCCAGTCACAGCCCATTAACACAGGGAAAGCCGCATGAGCCAGGCTGAAACGCCCACCCCTCTCGACCCGCTCACGCTGCCACTCCACGGCAGCCGCCTGATTGAAGCCAGTGCGGGCACCGGCAAGACGTTTACCATTGCCTTGCTGTAT
>JBNJGW010000143.1:0-3917 GCA_051748005.1 Pseudomonadota bacterium
TGTTTTTACCCAGCGTCAGTCAATAGACGCATTACGATTGTCTGTCCGTTGTCTTGGCGCTCTAGGGCGCCTTTTTTGTGGCTGTTATTTTATAACTCGTGCGTACTAGCCAAAAGTCGCATTGGGCAAGCCATTGCCTGCTGGTGTGTTAGATAGTAAGTTAACGTAAACGTCAACTGATTGGCCAGCGTTGACTGGCCATCCACCTTCAGTTAATCAATAACGATAACAGCAAGTTATCAGCCCCAGGCTGACCAAGTGGAGAACCTCATGAACTTTGAGCTCAACGAAGATCAGATAGCCTTTGCCGATATGGCGCGCAACTTTGCGCTTAATGAACTCGAACCTCATGCTGCTGAGTGGGATCAGGAAGCCATCTTCCCTGTCGATGTGATCCGCAAGGCCGGTGAGCTAGGTTTCTGCTCGCTCTATGCGCCTGAAAATGTGGGAGGGCTGGGCCTCTCGCGGCTGGATGCCAGCATTATCTTTGAGCAGCTATCCATGGGCTGTACGTCAACCACTGCCTATCTGACCATCCATAACATGGTGACCTGGATGTTGGCGGACTTCGGCAAGCCGGAGGTGGTCGAGCAGTGGGGGGAAAAGCTGGCAACAGGTGAGTTGCTGGGCTCCTACTGCCTTACCGAACCCAATGCGGGCTCTGACGCGGCCTCGCTGAAAACCACGGCCAAGCGTGACGGCGATGACTTTGTACTCAATGGCAGCAAGATGTTTATTTCCGGTGCTGGCAGCACGGATTTTCTGGTGGTGATGGCGCGCACCGGCGGCGAAGGCCCTGGTGGTGTTTCCGCCTTTGCCGTGGATGCCAAGAGCGCGGGCATCAGCTATGGCCGCAAGGAAGACAAGATGGGCTGGAACAGCCAGCCAACCCGGACGATCACCTTTGAAGACGTGCGCGTGCCGGCGATCAACATGCTGGGTAACGAGGGTGACGGCTTCAAGATCGCCATGAAAGGCCTGGATGGCGGTCGCATCAATATTGCGACCTGTTCTATCGGCACGGCGCAGCAGGCGATCAACAAGGCCAGGGAGCACATGCTGGAGCGCAAGCAGTTCGGTAAGCGTCTGGCCGATTTCCAGGCCCTGCAGTTCCGCATCGCCGATATGGTCACCGAGCTGGTAGCGGCGCGTCTGATGGTACGCATGGCAGCCGCCAAGCTGGACGCCGGTACGCCGGATGCTGGCGTTTACTGCGCCATGGCCAAACGCTATGCCACGGATATTGGCTTCAAAGTGTGCGATGAAGCACTGCAGCTGTATGGCGGCTATGGCTACATCAAGGAATACCCGATGGAGCGCTACGTGCGTGATACCCGGGTACATCGCATTCTGGAAGGCACCAATGAAATCATGCGGTTGATTATTTCCCGCCGTGTGTTGGCCGATAACGCCGCTGAGCTTTAAGCTTGCCCAGGTCAATCAACCCGATTCTTGAGCTACCAGGAGCGCCCATGAGCAGTGTGATTTTTAGTGAACACCCAACCCAGGATGGTCATGTTGTTGCCGAGATATGTCTCAACGCAGAACGCAGCCTGAATGCGCTGACCCTGGAGATGATTGAGGAAATCCTGCCGCGCCTGGATGAGTGGGAGAAGAACGATCATGTTGTGGCTATTCTGCTCGATAGCGCCGGTGACAAGGCGTTTTGTGCAGGTGGCGACGTAGTCAACCTTTATAAGGCAATTAGCGGTGAGGGCGACCCTGAGTTTCCCCAACGCTTTTTTGACCGGGAATACCGCCTGGATTATCGCCTGCATACCTATTCCAAACCGATTATCTGTTGGGGCAGTGGCTTTGTTATGGGCGGTGGAATGGGCCTGTTAAGCGGCAGCAGTCAGCGTATTGTTACCGAAACCTCGCGCCTGGCGATGCCCGAGGTCACCATCGGCCTCTATCCGGATGTGGGTGCCAGCTGGTTTCTTAACCGTCTGCCAAACGGTAGCGGACGCTTCCTGGCGATTACCGGTAGTCAGATCAATGCGCTGGATGCCCACCATCTGGGCCTGGCCGACCGGCTGATTGCCAGCAACAAACGCGACACTCTGGTCGAACAGTTAACCCAGGCGCAGTGGGGCGATGAAGACAACATTGATGCCCAAGGTGTTGTAAACCGCGTACTTCGCCAGCTGGAGCGTGATTCCCAGCCTGCGTTTGCCGAGCTGGACTCACCTGTACACAGGTTCAGCCCTCTGATTCGCGAGCTGATGGATCATGACACCATCGAGCAGGCGGTCGACGCTATTCTTGCGGTTGAAAGCGATGAGAAGTGGTTCCAGAAAGCCCAGAAAACCCTCGCCCACGGCAGTCCGGTGTCGGTCAGGCTGATCGATGAGCAGCTCAAACGCTCGAAGCATATGTCATTGGCTCAGGTCTTCCAGGCTGAGCTGGCGCTTTCAGTGCAGTGCTGTCGCCACCGCGAATTCCCGGAGGGTGTTCGTGCGCTACTGGTCGACAAGGATAACAAGCCACAGTGGACCTACCCGGATGTGGCCTCGGTAGAAGACAGCTTTATTGATGACTTGCTGACCCCACCCTGGGCAGAAAATCCATTGGATGACCTGGGCTGAGCAGTTTTCCTCTTTTTTTAATCAACGGAACTCATACAAGGATAACAAGATGACGGCAGTTGCATTTATTGGGTTAGGCAACATGGGTGGGCCCATGGCAGCCAACCTTGCCAAAGCAGGTTTTGAAGTGCGCGCTTTTGATCTGTCTGATCAGGCTCTGGATATAGCCAGACAGCAGGGTTGCCAGGTGGCAGGTTCTGCACTGGAAGCGGCTAGCGGTGCCGACGTAGTGATTTCCATGCTGCCTGCAGGCAAGCATGTGCGCGGGCTTTATGTCGACGGTGAAGCAGCGCTGTTTGATGGTATGGAGAAGGGCGCGCTAGCGATTGACTGTTCGACCATCGACGCAGATACCGCCCGTGAAGTGGCGGCGGCTGGCGCAGAAAAAGGCATCGGTTTTGTGGACGCACCGGTTTCCGGGGGCGTCGGCGGTGCCAAGGCCGGTACGCTGACCTTTATCGTCGGTGGCAGCGAGGCGCAGTTTGCCCAGGCCAAGCCGGTGCTTGAGGCCATGGGCAAGAATATCTTCCACGCCGGTGATCATGGTGCTGGGCAGGTGGCCAAGGTATGCAACAACATGTTGCTGTCGATTCTGATGGCAGGCACCTGTGAAGCGATCAATATGGGGGTCAAAAACGGTCTTGATCCAGCGGTACTGTCAGAAATCATGAAGCAGAGCTCCGGCGGTAACTGGGCGCTGAATGTCTATAACCCCTATCCTGGCGTGATGGAAAATGCCCCGGCCTCCAATGGCTATCAGGGCGGCTTTATGGTTGACCTGATGTTCAAGGATCTGGGGCTTGCCATGGATGTCAGCCAGCTCAGCGGCTCACCGGTTCCCATGGGCTCCGCTGCGCGCTCGCTGTTCAGCCTGCACCGCGCCAAGGGCAATGGCAGCAAGGATTTCTCCAGCCTGATGGAGTTCTACAAGGATGGTGACGCCTGAATGGCGAGAAGCGTAAAGTGCATCGCGGGGTGGCTTGGTGAAGCAAGCCACCCGTCTGGTTCATCATGCTTCCATCAAAAGACTCATTTATCCGGCTTTGCTGATTACAGACGGCGCCGGTGAATGGCACCTTCTTCGCTTGCCAGTTGGTCATCCAGCTGTTCGAGGTTTTTGCACGTCAACCCATGCTGCGCGGCACTTTGCATCAAAGGGCCAAGTATCGCTTTGCGCTCGGTGGGGCGCCCCGCCTCCAGATCCTGCAGCATGGATGCTTTGTTGCTGGCGGTATTGTCCACTACCTGCCAGACCAGCGTCTGCCAGCCTGCTTCACCCTTGCCACCGCCTGGCGGCTGAATGCCTTCAGCCTGCATGATGGCTGCTAC
>JBNJGW010000144.1:0-3763 GCA_051748005.1 Pseudomonadota bacterium
CGCCACGGAATCAACAAACTGGTCGCTATCCACCAGCTCACCGCCATGGAAGAACTGGATGCGGATGGAGCCATCGCTGGCTTCTTCAACGCGCTCCTGCAGGTCTTCGGCCATCTGATCAACTTCAGTGCCATAGAAGGTGTGCATGCGCAGGCGCACGGTGTCTGAATAGGCAAATTGGCTGGCCACAACCGAGGCGGCGATGGAGGTTGCCAGAGCACTTTTGACGAATGTTGAGAGTTTCATAGGACCTCTTTGGTCATGCAGTTGGATGTTATAGTTAGATAGACAGCTAGTTAGCCAAGCCATCAAGCTGCCTATTGAGTTAATCACACAGAAAGTGATCATTCCATAAGAATTTCTATAAAATCGTCTAATGTCAACACTATAAAAGTTAGCTGGCTAAACAGTAAGTTAGCCTGTCAGGCGGGTCGCGTACTCCATCAGATTAGTTTATTTAACGTTAAAACAGTCAGTTGGAACACACAGGCAAGGGGGAAGCGGGGCGGGGAATAAAAAGAGAATAACGCTATTCAAACCTTGGCAAGAGCAGTGGGTAAACCAGCATAATAAAGCCTGGTGTTGGCTAAGGTTGGATAAAACCTGATTATTTATATTCTATAATATAATATTTATATATTTTTAAGTAATTTTAAAAGCGTGCTTTTCAGGCGTTTTACTTCATGTAGCAGGGTTTCTCCCGAGAGCATGCCCACCCCCATGATCAACCCGGAACGTTGATCAGCAGGCGTACAGGCAATGCTCAGCGGGCGCATGACCAGCTGTTCCTTCATCAGCGCATCCACCAGGGCAACATCATTAACGCCATCCTCGAACTCCACGCACAGGCTGATGGCATGGCTGGGGGGAGAGATATGCTTCACCTGGGGCAGGCTGCCCAGAATATCGTGTACCACCTGCTGGCGGCCCAGGTATTCCCGATGGATGCGCTGACACCAATGGTCCAGATGGCCATCAAACATAAAGCGTGCCAGCACCGCCTGATCGAGCATGCGGCCTTCGCGGAACAGCTCGCTGCGCAGGCGGTTGATGGAAGGGGCGAGATGCTTGGGCACCACCAGATACCCCAGGCGCAGCCCGGGAAACATGATCTTGGAAAAAGACCCCACCAGGATATGCCGCTCCGAGCGCGCGGTGTAAAGCAGGTTGTTGTGGGTTTCTTCGCCGAACTCGTAGTCATCCTCAATCACATAGGCCGGGTTGAGCGCCTGGCAAAGCCTGCGTTTCTCGTCCAGCTGTGTGGGCACGCTGAGCGGGTAATGGTGCCCGCCCATCAGGTAGGCAAGCTGGGTGGGCAGGGGGTGTTCCGGCAGGCTGTGGCCCTGGCCCGGCCACCAGGGCAGCATGTCCAGCTCCAGGTCAAAGGCGCTGAAAATCTTGCGCGCCCCCCAATAGCTGGGAGATTCAATCGCCACCCGGTCGCCCGGGTCGGTCAGCGCCATGGCGCACAGCTGCAAGCCGTTATGGGCGCCGTCGGTGATGATGATCTGATCGGTATCGCAGTCAAGCTGGCGCCAGCGCAGCAGAAAATCGCGAATCGCCCGCTTCAGCGGGCCGTAGCCGCCGGTGGAGTAGGTCAGCAGCAGGGTGTTCTGGGGCACCGTCACGCTGGCGTACAGCTCGCGCCATTTACGCATCGGGAACTGGGCAATATCCGGCACCCCGGGCATAAAGGAGCCGGTCTGGACGAGGCTCGCCCCTGGCCCTGCCAGCACCCGCTTGGCGCGTCGGGAAAGCTGGGTATTGATCGGCGGCAGCTGAACGGGCTCAGCGGGCTGGCGGGTCCAGGTGCCGCGCCCATGGGCGGTGGCCAGCAAGCCGTCGTTGATCAGGCTGGCCACCGCCCTTGCCAGAGTATGCCGGGCAACCCCGAAAGCCTCGGCAAGCTGGCGGTGGGGCGGCAGGCGCGTTCCCGCTGGCCATAGCTGGGTCGCTGCGTGGCGCAGGGTCTGCTCTATGCGCACCTGCTTGCTCAGGTGCGGCGACTGCTGCCGGTAATGCTCGGTGAGCCGCTGAATGCTGGCCTTTAAAGGCGTGGGAGCCATATACGTGCGCCTTCGTTTCACAGTGTGGAATGCACCGCTCGGGAGTCATTGTAATCTGCTTGTCGCCAAATCCCTAAAGTGGTCTGGTTGAACGGCAAAGTGGTGCATTCGCCTTTGCCGCCGAAGGTGCTAGCGTCTATGCCACACAAGGCTGTCCATCAGGGTCGCATTCCTGGCCCGCACTGATGGCTGCCATTACACAAGTTATTAAAAATAAACAGATAACAGGAGATATTCATGGGCTTTATTGACCAGTGGCTGCAAGCCGATGTGCCCGGCCTGGTCGGCAGCGAATGGCGCCACACCGGCACCACCTTTGACGTCGACAACCCGGCTACCGGTGAGATCATCGCCCAGGTGGCGGATATGGGCGCAGACGATGCCCGCGATGCGGTCGCGGCGGCGTATGAAGCGGGCAGCGCCTGGCGCAAGACGCCTGCCAAACAGCGCCATGCGCTGCTGCACCGCTGGTTCACGCTGATCATGGAGCATGCCGACGACCTGGCCCGCCTGATGACTCTGGAACAGGGCAAGCCGCTGGTGGAATCACGCGGCGAGGTAACTTACGGCGCCTCCTTTATCGAGTTTTTTGCCGAAGAAGCCAAGCGCATGGCCGGTGAAACCCTGCCCACCCACGCCGCCGACAAGCGCCTGCTGGTGCTGCGCGAGCCGGTCGGTGTGGTCGCCGCCATCACCCCGTGGAACTTCCCGCTGGCGATGATCACCCGTAAATGCGCCCCCGCCCTGGCGGCGGGATGCACGGTAGTGATCAAGCCCGCCGAAGCCACGCCGCTGACGGCTCTGGCCGCGGCCTACCTGGCGCTGGAAGCGGGCCTGCCCGCGGGTACCATCAATGTAGTGACCGCCAAAACGCCGGCGGCCGTGGGGGATGTGCTGACCAGCGATGCGCGGGTACGCAAGGTGTCCTTCACCGGCTCCACCCCTGTGGGCAAGCACCTGATGGCCCAGTGCGCGAGCACCGTCAAGAAAACCGCCATGGAACTCGGCGGCAATGCGCCCTTTATTGTTTTTGATGATGCCGATATTGATGCGGCGGTCAGCGGTGCCCTGGCATCGAAATACCGCAACGCCGGGCAAACCTGTGTCTGCACCAACCGCTTTCTGGTTCAGGACGGCATCTACGACCGTTTTGTTGCCAAGCTGGCAGAACGGGTGGAAGCGCTGCAGGTAGGTAATGGCCTGGAAGACGGCACCACCATTGGCCCGCTGATCAACCAGGCGGCGATTGATAAGGTGCAGCGCCATGTGGATGATGCCGTAAGCCAAGGCGCCCGCCTGATCTGCGGCGGCAAGCCCCATGCGGCAGGCGAGCGCTTCTTCGCCCCCACGGTGCTGGCGGATGTTACCCCGGATATGCTGGTCGCCACGGAAGAAACCTTTGGCCCGCTGGCGCCGGTGTTCCGCTTCACCAAGGATGAAGACGCCATCGCCATGGCCAACGACACGCCCTTTGGCCTGGCCGCCTATTTCTACGCCAGCGATTACCGGCGCATCTGGCACACCATGGAAGCCCTGGAATACGGCATGGTCGGGGTCAACGAAGGCATTATCTCCACAGAGCTTGCGCCCTTTGGCGGCGTGAAAGAATCCGGCCTCGGCCGCGAAGGCTCCCACCACGGCCTGGAAGAATTCACCGAGCTGAAATACGTCTGCGTCGGCGGGCTGTAAACCACACG
>JBNJGW010000145.1:0-3753 GCA_051748005.1 Pseudomonadota bacterium
CTGAGCCGTGGTGGTGACTGCAGCACCGGCCTGGATGGCGCCCGCACGCCCCGCCTGAAGTGCCTTGATGCCCAGCCAGGCCAGATAGGCCGCCCCACCCCAGGTCACCAGCTGGAAAACCAGCGGAAAACGCGCCATCAGGGCGCCAAGCCCCAGTACGGTCAAGAAGGCATAGAAGCCAACGCCGAAGGCATGGAAGATACCGGCCGTAACACCCGGCAAACGCCCACCGCCCAGGGTGTGGCGCAGCACCAACGCCAGGCTTGGCCCGGGTGACATAGCCCCCATGGCACAGATAGCGGCCAGCGACATCCATAGAGTAAATGGCATGGGGTATCTCCTTGGGTGATGGCAAACGGGTCGCACAGTCTAGCGCAAAGCACGCGCAATAACGCTGTTAGCCTAACCGCTTGTGACGTAAAATCGTGCTTTTTAGCTTGGCGCTCCAGCGATCTTTGATATGACCGGGCAGCGATAAATCAACCAACACAGGAGTGTACTATGGGTAGGGCATTTCAGAACCGTAAAGAATCCATGGCCAAAACGGCCGATGCGAAAACCAAGGTTTACAGCAAATACGGGCGCGAAATTTACGTCTGCGCCAAGGCCGGCGGCACCGACCCCCAGGCCAACCTGAGCCTGCGCGGCCTGATCGAGCGCGCCAAAAAAGATCAGGTGCCTTCCCACGTCATTGATAAAGCGCTTGATAAGGCCAGCGGCGCCGGCGGTGAAGATTTTTCACCGGCCCGCTATGAAGGCTTCGGGCCGGGCAATGTCATGGTGATTGTGGAATGCCTGACCGATAACCCCAACCGTACCTTCGGGGATGTACGCGGCTGCTTCACCAAGACCAAGAGCAAGATTGGCACCCCCGGCAGCGTCAGCCATATGTTTGATCACTGCGCCATTTTCACCTTTGCCGGTGAAGACGAAGAGGCGGTGCTGGAAACCCTGATGGAAGCCGATGTGGATGTTACCGACATTGAGCAGGAAGACGGCAAGATTACCGTCTACGCGCCGCATACGGATTACGCCAAGGCCAAGCAGGCGCTGCTGGATACCTTCGGTGAGATCGATTTCGAGATGGATGAAATCCAGTTCCTACCGCAAACCACTACCCCGGTGGAAGGCGATGACGTGGCCATGTTCGAGAAGATGCTCGATATGCTCAACGATCTGGATGATGTCCAGAACGTTTATCACAGCGGCGAGTTTCAGAGTAATTAACCCACTGACTGGAGTTCTCATGCCCGTCATTTCCATGTTCTACGGAATAATTATTCGTATGTACTTCCTTGATGACCAACATCACGGCATGCCTCATATTCACGCACGATATGCAGAGTTCGAGGCATCTGTGAACATTAATGACGGGGAAATATTAGCCGGTGAGCTACCAAGAAAGCAGCTAAGATTAGTTCAGGCTTGGATTGAACTTCACCGTGATGAGCTTGTGGCTGACTGGAGTTTGGCCACTGCTGGTGAACCCTTATACAAGATAGATCCACTGTGAGGTGATTATGTATTGGGATGTAATAGATGTCCGTCCAATGGATAATTATCGAATTTATGTTGAGCTGAAAGATGGCCGACGCGGCTATTTTGACTTGACACCTTATCTTGAGCATGGCGTTTTCAAGGAACTTAAAAATACCGCCTACTTTGCTCAGGTAGGTATCGTTTTTGGTGCGGTCACCTGGCCTAATGAACAAGACATAGCACCAGAGACATTGATTGCAGGGTTACAGCCTATTGATGGCGAATACCATTCAGCCTTCGCTTAAAGCAACGCATCCTCGGGCACAAAAGTGCTGGCCTTGCTTAAGTGTTACGACTGCCCCTTGCTCACGGAGGTCATTCCATGTTGTTTCCTATTGCGATTGAACGCGGCGATAAAGACCATGCCTTTGGGGTGGCTGTTCCCGATTTGCCGGGATGCTACTCTGCTGGCGACACCTTTGAAGAGGCCATGATCAACGCCAGAGAAGCGATTGAAGGCTGGCTGGAGGTGGCTGTGGAGATGGGCGATCCGATTCCAGAGGCAACGTCTATCGACGCGCACGTGGATAATCCGGATTTTGCTGGCTGGGTCTGGGCCGTTATCGATGTGGACTTGACCCCTTTTCTGGGTAAAAGCCACAAAATTAACGTCACTTTACCTGACCTGCTGCTCAAACAGATTGATGACTTTGTGGCTCATCATCCTAGTGACAAAACGCGTTCAGGTTTCCTTTCCCGCGCTGCCATGGCGGAACTTGCCAAAGCGCGTAAGAGTGCTTGAGAAAGTCCTTGAAAAAGTGCTTGAGGTTTATGCCAACGCATCCTCGGGGACAAAGATCCAGCCTTCTGCGTTGGGCATGCCAGCGGGTGGCCAGGCCAGGTTGTCGGGGGCGTGGTTGAGGCTCCAGGCGACCAGGGCGCACAGCCAGGCGTCCTGAAGATCCTGCTGGCGGGGTTTGGGGGCATGCTGCAACGCTTCTTCCCAGTCGCCCAGTTGACAGCGTGCTCGTAGCGCCTTGAATTGCCGGGAACGCTTGGCGGGTGAGGGATAGCCTTCTACCGCCGTGATAGCCCTGCACTGGCTTTGCCACTGGCCGCAGGTGATGATGTGCGGTGCAAAACGCGCCAGCAGGTGCATTCCCTTGGTGGCCTGGCTGCCAATCATGTCCTTGATCGGTGACAGCGGCGTGACTCCTCGAGCAAACAGCCAGCGCTCGGCCTCACGATAAAGATAGGGGTTATCCTGTGAACTGCCCAGCTCCGCCACCGCCTCACCCTGGCACAGCGCCAGCAGTGCCTGGGGAAACGCCAGGGGCGTATCAATCGCCATCACCAGCTGTTCATCGCCCCCTGCTGAATACTGACATAGCGCCAAAAGCCGATTAATCAGCTCCCGCGGGGTGGTGGCGGCGTTCAAGGTTTCGCGCAGGTTGCCCCGCCAGGGCTGACCGACCAACGCCAGCGATTGATCGACAATCACCAGCGCATCCCGGCTGGCCGGATTCTTGTCGCAGTTCCAGCCGCCTACATCCCAGCCCAGATAGAGTGTCTGCACGGACATGTTCAGAACGTCAGGCAGATCTTGCCAAAGTGCTTGCCGGATTCCTGATGGCGGAAGGCATCGGCGATCTCGGCCAGGGGAAATTCACGGTCAATGATCGGTTTCAGGCCGTTGGCGTTAATCGCGCGAATCATCTCGATCTGGTCCCGGCGACTGCCGACAATCAGGCCTTTCAGGGTGGCCTGCTTGGCCATCAGCTTGATGGTCGGCACCTCCCCCTGGCGGCCGGTGAGGATGCCGATCAGGGCGATGTGCCCGCCGATTTTCACCGCATCAATGGATTGCGGCAGTGTGCCCGGGCCGCCCACCTCAACGACGTGATCCACGCCTTCGCCGTTAGTCAGCTCCAGCACCGCCTTGCCCCATTCAGGCGTGGTCTTGTAGTTGATGACATGCTCAGCCCCCAGTTCTTTCAGGCGTTCAAGCTTTTCATCCGAGGATGAGGTGGCAATCACCCGCGCGCCCATCATCTGGGCAAACTGCAGGGCAAAGATCGAGACGCCGCCGGTGCCCAGCACCAGCACGGTGTCACCGGCCTTGATACCGCCATCCACCACCAGGGCGCGCCAGGCAGTCAGCCCTGCGGTGGTCAGGGTAGCGGATTCAGCGTGGCTGTAGCCGTCGGGCTGATGGGTGAAGGAAGTGACCGGTGCCACCACCTGCTCGCGGGCATAGCCTTCAACGCCATCCCC
>JBNJGW010000146.1:0-3733 GCA_051748005.1 Pseudomonadota bacterium
GGCCGTGCCTGAGCATGTAGCTCGCAGTTCAGCTGCCTATCTGTCGGCAGTTGCCTTCGGTATGCCCGGTATTGCGTTGTTTCAGGCACTGCGCGCCTTTTCTGATGGCATGAATCATACCCGCCCTGCTCTGTGGATCAGCCTGGTAGGGCTGGGCGTCAATATACCCGCAAACTATCTACTGATTTACGGTGGGGACGGCCTGGTCGAGCTGTTCGGCACCTGGGTTCCCGCATCGTTGCAGCAACTACCTGCACTGGGTGCGCTGGGTTGTGGCATCGCCACGGCCATATCGATGTGGACAATGGCATTAGCCATGATGCTCTACACCCAAAAGGGCCGAGCATACCGTGAGGTATCCTTGTGGCAGCAAATTGCTCTGCCTCAATGGATTGGCATACGCGAACTGCTGGTTGTCGGGATTCCTATCGGGGTGGCGATTTTTGTTGAAGTCACTCTGTTCACCCTGATTGCGCTGTTTATTGCCAGCCTGGGTGAAGTCACGGTAGCAGCTCACCAGATTGCCCTGAGTTTCACCACCATACTGTTCATGCTCCCCATGTCGCTAAGCATGGCACTGACCGTCAGGGTGGGTAACACTCTTGGCCAACAACGCCAGGAACGCGCTCGTAAGGTAGCCTGGAACGGCATTGCCATCAGCCTGCTCACAGCGGTGATCAATAGCTCACTGCTCTGGCTGACAGGTCGCTGGGTCATATCACTTTATACACCGGACCCGGAAGTCCAGGCACTTGCCGCTTCCTTGCTGACTTTAGCCGTCTTTTTTCAGGTCTCGGATTCCTTGCAGGCCAATCTGGCAGGAGCTCTGCGCGGTTATAAAGATACCCGGGTCGTCATGCTGATTACCGTGGTGTCCTATTGGAGTGTTGGCCTGGGTGGCGGCCACTGGTTGGGTCGCCAGGGTTTCGGTGAGATTTCCGCACTTGGGGTGCACGGTTATTGGATCGGTTTGATTGCAGGCCTTAGCACCGCCGCACTATTATTGGCCTGGCGATTACATGTGATAAGCCGACCGGAGTAGCTGCTATGTCGTTTGTTTCCGAGTTTGTACCCGGATTGCGTCATATTTTGAATCCCGTGTTATGGGCATTCCCTTTGATGGTATTACAAGGCTGTAGCAACAATGACAATGATGACTGGCTGAAGTATCACCAGCAGCTTGGCGATGCTCTCAACAGTACGCCAGTTGAAAACACTGAGCCTGATAATATCCCTTCTTTCCCTGAGACACAGCGTCTGGTCTTTGAGATTGAAGAAATGCGCGAGGGGATGCTCAATATCTACGCCCTGCGGGGATGTCAGATAACCTCGCTTATCGCAGCACGTAATAACCAGCTGGGTAAGGTAGCGCCACCCAGCCAGCAATGGCTATACGAACGGGAGCTCTGGCAGCAGCTGAGCAGCTGCTGGAACACCGATACGCCCGAGCAGCTCTCCGAGGAGAATCGTGAACGCCTGCTCGATATGACGATGAGCAAGACGGCACAGCTTCCCTACGTCAGCTGGAATGCCGTCTTCGAGTCAACAGAATGGCAAAAAAGCTTTTCCCGTGCGAGCACTCCCTTATCTTCGACAACGTTAGCGGATATCGATCCGGCACTGGAGGCCCTGGACTATCTGCGGCGCATGACCCTGCATCAGTTTGATCGCCAGTGGGAGCAGGATTCAGGCCGGTTGGAAAATCACCTCAAAGAGTTAAATGAGCGCCCTCTCAGCGCTGAGATACTGCGTGCCCTGCTCTTGGCATCCCAGCGACTTGATGAAGCCAGTCTGATGCTTGAGCAGGCCAGCGCTGAGTGCCTGCCGGACTGGGATATGACAGGGGTGCAACAGTTGGAAAATGTTGCGCATCAATGGCTCAAAGCTGTCAATCGACTTGTCGATAGTCACCCCATTGCCCCCCCTGCAGCATGGCAGGACTACCAGCATAACTGGCTTTCGCTGACCAATGACGAGGCCCCATGGCGTATCTTTAATAGTGCCTTGAACCGCCACCAGGCAATGCGTAGCCAGTTTACTGTCTGCCCCGAATAGGTCGAAGACGACTCGAAGCGGGTATCCGCCTATAAAAAATCACCCAACAGGCTTAACCTTCAGCTAAAGCTGTGCTATTGGTGACGTATGTGGCAAGCATGAACCTCTGCCTTGCCGACGTCGAAACCACGCAGCACCAGGAGGGACACCATGGGCGCCACCTTGTCACCCCGTTCTGCCCAGGTTATCGACCTGGAAACCGCACGTCAGCGGCATGAAGCGCAAAAATGTCTGGTACGTCTTTCTCCAGAGCTTGATGGGCTGGAAATGGTCTACCAGCTGGATGCCGACCCTGAAAGCTTTTACAGCATGCCTGTGCTTGCCTGGGGGTTACGTGAAGACGGCCATGTTGTCGGCCTGATTCCATGGATGGAAAAGCTGACTCCTTGCCACCTGCTCAATAGCAGGGAACAGGGATGTTTCGTTGGCTATCGTGATCCCGAAACAGAGGAAATATTTACTGACCCTCCCGAACACAAATGGCACGAACTCACCGCTTCCGCTGAGTATTTTGATTACGAGGCCTCCCAGGAGATCACCCTTATCCAGCAGATCCCGGATCATCAGGGTACTCACGCCCTGTGTATGGAGAGCCATCATCAACCCTGGCAGATGAAACTGGTCTACGGCTGGAATCTATACAGCGACGGCAGCATCGATGCCCTGGTTGCTGATGAAAGTAAAGCCGCCATGACACCAATACTTCTGAAAGATGCCTGCCTCTACAGTACCCGTTCACGTCATCCCAAGGTTTACTTCTTTCAACGCCATATTGCCAATCAGATCGTTGAGGAAGACCCAGATACGCTGGAAAGTCTTGCGCTTATGGTGGTTCCTCCAACACATTGATTTGGACCTTTTGCAGTAGGGAAGCAATTAGAACCTGCTTCCCTTGTACACGTTTCCCTTGCTCTGAAAGCGATTAATCACAAACCCGTATATAGTAATAAAACTCATCTTCAACGGCTGTTTGGGTCATTAACTCGTGGCTAAGAAACTGGCAGAACTTGGGAACATCCCGGGTAGTCGCCGGGTCTGTGGCAACAACCTGCAATATCTGCCCCGGCTTTAACTCAGCCACCTTATTATGAAGCATCATGATAGGCTCTGGACAAAATAGCCCGCGGGTGTCCAATTGTTCATCATACTCAGGTAAAATTTCACTCATTCAGATTCTCGATTCAGGAAATGTAGGTATGATCAAAATTATCATTGAACGACGTATTATGCCTGGTTTGGAAGAAGATTATGAACAGGCAGCACGTGAAGCAATGCGTGTTTCCCTGGGCGCCAGAGGCTTTGTTGGGGGAGAAACACTGGTTGAAATGGGCCACTCTGACAGGCGTCTGATGATCACCAAATGGCGAGATCTGCGTGCCTGGAAAGAGTGGTATACCAGTGAAGCCCGGTCCAACGCGATGCAGCGAATCCTGCCTCTACTCACTGAGGAAGAAACCATTCGTATCTATGAACCCAGTTTCTGATCTATTGCAGGCGTATATGCACCGTCACCTCTTCCCTGTCATGGTAGAGGTGACGACAGCGTAATGTGTATTTCACGCCAGCTGCATGCAAAACGTCCTCAAGATGTGACAGGCACTTGGTAACTTCTTCCCAGCGCTTTTTCATCGGTAATTTCAAATTGAATACTGCTTCCCTGCACCAGCGCCCGACCAGC
>JBNJGW010000147.1:0-3733 GCA_051748005.1 Pseudomonadota bacterium
CGTCACCCACGCCATGGACCGCATTCTCACCCAGCACAACTGGACCCCGAACCATCGCAAATGGCTGGAACGCCTGGCCAAGCAGCTCGTCCACGAAGTGATTATCGACCGGGAGTTCGTCAACCAGCGCTTTGCCGATGACGGCGGCGCCAAACAGATGGACAGGATACTCGGCGAGCAGCTGGATAGCGTGTTGGAGGAGTTGAACGAGGCCATGTGGCCAGAGCAGAGCGCCTGATGTGGATTTGAGGGCTATGTTGATGCCATCGACATAGCCTCAACCTATGTCGATTTTTTGGGCTTTTTTCGACATAGATAATTGCTATGTTTATCGCGTCAACATAGACTGGCCAATACGCTCATCTATGTCGAAATTTTCAAGGAATTTGAACATGGCCTGGCAGCCGGATCAGCCTTATAACCAATTACCAGCGCTTCCGCCTGCCAAAGCGTCGACGGAAACCCTCGATATTCTCAAAGCCTGTATCCCGGCGCGCGCAGCCCTGGCCGAGCTGAAACAGGCGGGAGAGCTGAACCCCAATCAGTCGCTGCTCATCAACCTGCTGCCCCTGCTGGAGGCCAAAGACAGCTCCGAGATAGAGAACATCGTCACCACCACTGACAAACTCTTCCGCTACGCTCAGGAGGATCATGGTGCCGACCCCGCGACAAAAGAAGCGCTGCGCTACCGTACCGCCCTCTATCAAGGATTCCAGCAGCTTCAACGTAGGCCGCTGTGCGCCAATACAGCCATAGAGATATGCAGCACGCTGAAGGGTGTCGACATGGATGTTCGCAAGGTTCCCGGCACCATTATTGGCAACCAGGCAACAGGAGAAACCATCTACACCCCTCCCATTGGAGAGGCGGCTATTCGCGCGCTACTCACCAACTGGGAAAACTATTTGCACATGGAAGAAGGTACCGATCCGCTGATCAAAATGGCCATCAGCCATTACCAGTTTGAAGCCATTCACCCCTTTCACGACGGTAACGGGCGAACCGGTAGAATTGTTAATGTACTTTATCTGATTGAACAACAGCTGCTCACTCTGCCCATTCTGTACCTGAGCCGTTATATCGTTCAGCACAAAAACGATTACTACCGCCTGCTGACACAGGTTACCCGCACCGGTGAATGGCAGGCGTGGATTATCTTCATGCTGAATGGCGTGGCCCAGGTATCCTCCTGGACCTGTGCCAAAATCGCTGCCATGCGAAGGCTTATCACCGAAACAGAAGATCATGTTCGCCAGGCGCTGCCCAAGATATACAGCCACGAACTGGTGCAGACCATTTTTGAACAGCCCTACTGCCGCATCAGCAACCTTGTCGATAAAGGGATTGCCAAACGGCAGACATCATCCAATTACTTGAAGCAGCTTGTTGAAATCGGCGTACTACAGGAAAAAGCCACGGGTAATGAGAAGCTGTTTCTCAATCCGCGCTTGCTCCACCTGATGACCAGCGATAGCAACGAGCTGCAACCTTATCATTGAATTCAGCCATATTTAGAGCCCCCATGACCCACAACGATATCGTCCAGAAACTCTGGAACCTGTGCGACGTGCTGCGCGATGACGGCATCAACTACTCGGATTACGTCACTGAGCTGGTGATGCTGCTGTTTATCAAGATGGTGCATGAGAACACCGAAGCCGGCACCCTGAAAAAGCACCCGCTGCCGGCGGGCTGCCGCTGGAGCGACCTGAACGGTAAATCCGGCATTAATCTGCTGGATGACTACAAACGCATCCTGCTCAGCCTTTCCAGTGGCCGCGACGGCACGGGGCGCCTGATTCACAGCGACCCGCTGATCAGCGCCATCTACGCCGATGCCCAGACCCGGCTGCGCGAGCCGCGCCATCTGGAGCAGATGATCAAAACGCTGGATCAGATCGACTGGTTCAGCGCCCAGCAGGATGGCCTGGGGGATCTCTACGAAGGCCTGCTGGAAAAGAACGCCAACGAAACCAAATCCGGCGCGGGGCAGTATTTCACCCCCCGCGCCCTGATCAACACCATGGTCAACTGCCTGAAGCCCCAGCCCGGTGAGCGCATTCAGGACCCCTCAGCGGGAACGGCGGGCTTTCTGATTGCCGCCCACGAGTACATCAAGGCCCACACCGATGACCTCTACGACCTGACCGGCGAGCAGAAAACCTTTCAGGCCACCCGCGCCTATGTGGGTATCGAGCTGGTGCCCGGCACCCGCCGCCTGGCGCTGATGAACTGCCTGCTGCACGGCATGGAAGGCGACGACGAAGGCGTGGTGCACCTGGGCAACGCCCTGGGCCAGGCCGGTGCCGGGCTGGAAAAGGCCGATATGATTCTCGCCAACCCGCCCTTTGGCACCAGCAAGGGCGGCGATGCCAGCATCACCCGCGACGACCTGACCTATAAAACCAGCAACAAGCAGCTGGCCTTTCTGCAGCATATCTACCGCAACCTCAAACCCGGTGGCCGCGCCGCCGTGGTGCTGCCGGATAACGTGCTGTTTGAAGCCGGTGTGGGCACCGAGGTACGCCGCGACCTGATGGACAAGTGCAACCTGCACACCCTCCTGCGCCTGCCCACCGGCATTTTTTATGCCCAGGGCGTGAAAACCAATGTGCTCTTCTTTACCAAGGGCAGCGCGGCAGACAAGTATCAGGAAGAGCGCTGCACGGAAAACGTCTGGGTGTATGACCTGCGCACCAATATGCCCAGCTTTGGCAAACGCACGCCGTTCGTTGAGACGCATCTAAAGCCGTTTGAAGCGGTGTACGGCGAAAGCCCCAATGGCGACAGCCCGCGCCAGGAAGGCGAATACAGCTTTCATTCAGACAAGATCGAGCTGCCGGAAGCCACCAAGGCCACGGATGAAAACCAGGGCGTGGACGAGCGCATGCTTCACAGCCGCTGGCGCTGTTTCAGCCGGGCGTGGATTGCCGAGCACAAGGGCGACTCGCTGGATATCAGCTGGCTAAAAGACAGCGACAGCGTAGACGCCGCCAACCTGCCCGCGCCGGAGGTGCTGGCGGGTGAAGCCATGGGTGAGCTGGTGCAGGCGTTGGGGGAGCTTGATGCCCTGATGCGCGAGCTTGGTGCTGAGGAAGAGGCTGATGGGGCTAAGGTGCTTTTGCGGGAAGTGATGGGTGGGGAAGAGTAATGACAGAGCACAATATCCCCGATGGATGGATACAAGCGAAAATTTCAGATATTTCGATCAAAGGGCTCCAACGGAAACCAACAGCGGATGAAAGCTTCGTTTATGTGGACATAGGCAGTATCGACAGACGCCTAAAAAGGATTTCAGAGCCTCAAATGATTTCTGGGGGCAGTGCGCCCAGCAGGGCAAGAAAGGTTATCGAAAACGGTGATGTTCTGGTTTCTTTAACTAGGCCAAACCTCAATGCTGTAGCCTTAGTCGATCAGAAATATCATGCACAAATCGCATCGACTGGCTTTGAAGTCATAAAGCCTGTGCTGGTTGATAGTCGCTATGTTTTCGCACTCGTTCGCTCAAAAGAGTTCGTCGACCAGATCAGTGGTACCGTTCAAGGTGCGCTCTACCCTGCGGCAAAGTCATCGGATGTTCAGAGCTTTAGCTTTTCGCTACCACCCCTCGCCGAACAAAAAGCCATCGCCGATAAACTCGATACACTGCTGGCTCAGGTGGAAACCACCCAAACCCGCCTTGAACGCATCCCGCAGATTCTCAAGCGCTTTCGCCAGTCTGTGCTGGCTGCGG
>JBNJGW010000148.1:0-3724 GCA_051748005.1 Pseudomonadota bacterium
AAGCGGATAGCATCGCCCAGGTATGGCTATTGACTCACTCTATTGAGCATTTCAAACCCACCAATACGGGACGGTTAATTGGGGATGTGCTGACGCAAACCAGAGTGTTTACCTGGTATCGCACCGCGCCGGACGAAGAATTGGCAGCGCTGCTTGAAGACCCAGGCTACGCGCCTTTTGTAATATTTCCTGATGACCAGCCTGACTACGCAGAACGCGTGGTCGATATTAACGCCGTGCATGCGGTGAAGCAGCAAGCACGTATTCCGGTATTTGTAATTTTAGATGGCACCTGGCGCCAGGCGCGGCGGATGTTTCGCAAAAGCCCTTATTTGGATGCGCTGCCGGTATTGCCGCTGCGCACCGAGCGGGAGACTCGCTATCGGCTCCGCAAACCTGCTTCTAAAGCGCACCTGTGTACGGCAGAAGTTGCTATTGAGCTGCTGCGCCAAAGTGGCGATGAGAATGCTGCTGATGTGCTAGACGATTACTTTGATGTCTTTAACGATAGCTATGCAGAGAGCCGCTACTATCGCAAAATTACTCAACCAACCGCTGCCATGCAGCGGTTGTTAGATCGCAAGGGGTAGCGCCAGCGTTTAGCCAGGTTGGCCAAACAGGGTACCTGCGATACGAAAGCCTGCAATCCAGGTGCCCGCCGCTGAGCCTAAGGTGGCCATTATAAACACCAGCAGTGTGCGAGAAACGCGGTTTTTCCACCAGCCTTTGAGCTGGGTGACATCATGGCGCAGGGTTGAGAAATCACGCACCTTGGGCTTGCGCATGTAAAGCTCAACGCCTGCGGCCACAAAGCCTGCGCCAATGGTCGGGTTAAGCGAGGTCAGCGGGGCCGCAAAGAAGGTGGCAATCACAGTGACCGGATGCGCCAGGGCGGCAATGGTGGCCGCGCCGGACAGGACGCCGTTGATCAGAAACCATTCCAGCACCAGTTGCCAGCCGAGATCCGTATTGCGCGAAAAACCAATCGCAAAACCGGTCAGTACCAGAGCGGTAATCATCCAGGGCAGCAGTTTCCAGAATTTGCCCGGCGGGGGGGAATGCTCCAGCGCCTGACGCTCGGTGGACGGCTGTTCGGGAAGTGGCGCTTCCAGGTGCTCACCTGTGCCCTTCAAATGGCCTGCCCCCAGCACCACTAATACATGCTGGTAGCGTCCTGGCGGTGCATCCTCGGCCAGGCGCAGCGCCATATAGCGGTCACGCTCGCGGATCAGGGGCGTATAAAGAGCTTCTGACTGGGCGGCGAACTCACTGAAGGTGGCCTCCAGCATATCGCCTTCCTTGAGCTTCTCGATATCCTCATGTGAAACATCCTGACGTGACAGGACGCTGCCCAGCAGGCCAGAAAACAGTGAAAAACGCTGCCACCAGGGCACGTTGCGGTAGATACGCTTGAGGGTGATACCTACATCCCGGTCGATCAGCAGCAGGGGCAGCTTGCGGCGCTGTGCCTGTTCAACGGCGGCACGCATTTCAGCCCCTGGCTCAATGCCTGATTGTTCGGCAATACGTTGCTGGAAAGCCCCCAGGGCAAGGCTGGCCGCGACCATGCCCGCCTTGCCCTGCTTGAACACCTGAAACAGGTCCTGCTCGCCCATGGCCTCGGGGTTGGCCATATTGTGGTGGCGGGCATCACATAGCTCGATGGCTACTGCATCAAAGGCGCCGGTGTCGATCAGTTTGGTGACATCATCGGCACTTTCCGCCGACACATGGGCGGTGCCAAGCAAGGTGTACCGGGTATTGCCAACGGTCAGGGTCTTGAGCGGCCCGCTGGTGGCGGGCAAGGTACTTGAATCGGAATTTGATAAGGAATCAGTGAGACTCATGCAGTATTCTCAGTAAAAAAGTAAAAGGCAGGCAGGCGTTAATCAGGGCATTGATCAAGGCGTTAACCCTGCGATCAACGCCGCCAGAAAGCCGGGGTAAACAGCACCAGAATAGTGAAAATCTCCAGGCGACCCAGCAGCATGGCCAAGACCAGAATCCACTTGGCCAGGGTCGGCAGGTTGCCGTAGTGGCCGCTGGCCTCTCCCAGTGCAGGGCCGAGGTTGTTAAGCGCTGAGCCAACCGTCGACCAGGCAGTCACCTGATCCACTCCTGTGGCCATGACGCCTACCAGCATCAGGAAAAACAGCATGACGTAGGCCGAGAAAAACCCCCAGACGGCCTGGGCAATGCCATCAGGCACGCTGACCTTGCCAACCTTGACGGCAATGACCGCATTAGGGTGAATCAGGCGCATGACCTCACGCATACCCTGTTTGATAATCAGAATGATGCGGATCACCTTCATGCCACCACCGGTAGAGCCGGAGCAGCCGCCCACAAAGGCGGCCATAAACAGCAGAAAGGGCAGAGCGCCTGGCCAGGCAGAAAAATCAGCCACTGCAAAACCGGCGGTCGTCGCCACAGAAACCACTTCGAACAAGCCGTGGCGCAGGCCGAGTTGAGTATCGTAAGTGCCGGTTAGCCAGAGAGAAATTACAGTGATCGTCGTCAGACCCAGCAGGAAGAGCAGTAAAAAACGTGCTTCCGGATCCTGAAAATAGTGGCTTAGGCTTTTTTCTCGCCAGGCCATAAAGTGCAGGCTGAAACTCAAGGCGGAAATCAGCATGAAGGCGACGCAGATCAGCTCAATGGTCGCGCTGTCAAAGTGCCCGATGCTGGCATCGTAGGTGGAAAAGCCGCCAATCGCCACGGTCGAGAAGCTGTGCCCCAGGGCGTCAAACCAGTTCATGCCGGCCGCCATATAGGCCACCATGCAGGTGACAGTCAGGGCAGCGTAGATATACCACAACGCCTTGGCGGTTTCGGTAATGCGCGGGGTCAGCTTGGAGTCTTTCAGCGGCCCGGGGATTTCTGTGCGGTAGAGCGCCATGCCACCCACGCCCAGCGTTGGCAGAATCGCAACGGCAAGCACCACAATCCCCATTCCGCCCAGCCATTGCAGCTGCTGGCGATAATAGAGAATCGATTCAGGCAGAAAGTCGATACCGGTGATCACCGTAGCGCCCGTGGTGGTCAGCCCGGAAAAGGACTCGAACACCGCATCGGTAATCGATAGTGAATCAGCGCCGAACAGCATCAGCGGCAGCGAACCAAATAGCGCCAGTACCGTCCAGAACATGGCGGCGATAATAAAACCGTCGCGAATACGCAGTTCCTTATGGGCGCGGCGGTTGGGCAAATAAAGTATCAGGCCCGTCAGCACCGTGATGGCAATGCCGGTCAGAAAAGCCTGCCAAACGCCATCGCGAAACCATAACGAAATCAGTATGGGCGGCAGCATGGTCAGGCTGAATAGCATCAGCAACAGCCCCAGAATCCGCAATATCACCCTTAGGCTCATGGTAAGCGTTTACTCCTAGTTTGACTGCCCAAGGGCGGTTCAGAAGAACGTCAGGCCAACCTGGAACAGGCGTTCCACGTCGCGGATGCGGCGTTTGTCGATGACAAACAGAATGACGTGATCACCGGATTCCACCATGACGTTATCGTGGGCAATCAATACCTCCTTGCCGCGCACTATGGCGCCGATGGTGGTGCCTTCAGGCAGGTCAATATCGCCAATGGTTCGGCCGACTACTCGGGAAGACTGCTTGTCACCGTGAGCGATGGCTTCAATGGCCTCAGCAGCGCCACGGCGCAGGGAGTGGACATTGACAATATCGCCACGTCGCACGTGGGTCAAAAGGCTGCCGAT
>JBNJGW010000149.1:0-3712 GCA_051748005.1 Pseudomonadota bacterium
CAAAAGCTGGACGTGGGGGGATGGTTCAATGATGACTTTGCAGGTGAGCGTATGGCCAGCCTGTCGGCCATGCTTGATCTGCTCAACGAGTTGAAAATGGGTGTCAATATGGAATTGAAGGTCAACAAGGGGCATGACCCACGCCTGCTGGTAGAGACCTGCCTGCCGCTGATGCTGGCCGCATTACCTCGCGAACGACTGGTCATTTCATCGTTCAATCAGCAGGCGCTGCAAGCCTGCCGGGAACAGGCAGACGCTCAGACACTGGCATTAGGCATTCTCTGCGACGCTCTGCCGGCTGACTGGCAGGCTCAGTGTCAACGTCTGGAAGCCTTCAGTCTTCACCCATCATGGTGTCGCCTGAAGCGCGCTCAGGCTGAAGCCATCAAACAGGCGGGCTATGCATTACTCTGTTATACCGTCAATGACCCCAGCGCCTTTGCACCTTACTGGCGCTGGGGAGTCGATAGCGCCATTACTGATCAACCTGAGGCGTTTCAGCGCTATCTGGATAATCACGCAGACTGACTGACGACTGTCCGGAAAGAACCGACTAGAAAGCACCCAGCTTCTGGCCATCCTGTACGCCTGACATGCGCACCAGGGCCAGTGCTTCATCCAGGCTTTCAACCTCTTCAACCATCAAAAGCTCACTGTTGAGTGACACCGGCTGGCCCGCTTTTTGCGATAGCAGGCTTTCCAACGCCTGGGTATCATTGGCATCGTCAAGGCGCTGAACATCCAGGCTGGCCGAGTGAGTACCCGGCAGATAAATGGTGCCATTGGAAAAATCTACCGCATACGCAATTACTCCTGGCACCAGAAAGAACAGCAGGCCCACACCATTGGCAGCGGCCACCTTGATATCAATCTCGCCACTGATCTGCCCTTTACGCTCAGGGTAAAAAATAGTGCCGCAGCCAGTCAGCGAGACCATACAGGCAGCGACCACAGCGCCTTTCAGCCAACGAGTTAAACGCTCTCTGTCTATACAAGGTGCTCCAAGATGCTTGCTCACAGCTGATTTTTTCATGACTGGCTAATCCCCAAAAACACAAAATTAGGCATCAGCGTCAAAGATGCCATTCAAAAGAAAAGTAACCACAGATATTACCATGGGCAACAGCATTAATAACAACCAAAACCCGAGACGTCGAAGCTTATCAGCCGCTGACGTTTTGCCGCTGTCTACGCTTCACCGTACAATACCGGCATCAAGAAATAATCTGCGGTTTGACTAACAATATTTTCTGACTGTAAGGCAACAGTACCAGCGACTGTTATTCTGTTGCTCTACATCTAACTGACTCAATATCAAGGGAACACCCACCTCATGCGCGCCAGCCAACTACTGATTGCCACGCTTAAAGAAACGCCCGCCGATGCCGAAGTTATCAGCCACCAAATGATGCTGCGGGCCGGGATGATTCGTCGCCTGACATCCGGGCTTTACACCTGGCTGCCGCTGGGCCTGCGCACCCTGCGCAAGGTAGAAACCATCGTGCGTGAAGAAATGAACCGTGCAGGCGCACAGGAAGTGCTGATGCCAGCGGTTCAACCGGCAGAGCTATGGCAGGAATCCGGCCGCTGGGAGCAGTACGGCCCGGAACTTCTACGCCTCAAGGATCGCCACGAACGCGACTATTGCGTGGGCCCGACCCATGAAGAGGTCATCACCGACCTGGTACGCAGGGAAATTGCCAGCTATAAGCAGTTGCCGGTCAACTTTTATCAGATCCAGACCAAATTCCGGGATGAAATCCGTCCGCGCTTTGGGGTGATGCGCTCGCGGGAATTCATCATGAAGGATGCCTACTCCTTCCACCTGGATGAAGCGTCGTTGCAGGACACCTACCAGGCCATGTACGACGCCTATACGCGTATCTTCACGCGCCTGGGGCTGGATTTCCGCCCGGTGATTGCGGATAACGGCTCGATTGGCGGCACCGGCTCCCATGAATTCCACGTGCTGGCAGATTCCGGCGAGGATGATATCGTCTTCTCCAACGGCTCTGACTATGCCGCCAATATGGAAAAAGCCGAAGCCCTGCCTGCGCCCCTCAACAGCCCACAGGAACGCCCGGCTCCAAGCCAGGCAATGACCCTGGTTGACACCCCTAATGCCAAAACCATTGCCGCTCTGGTCGAACAGTACAACCTGCCTATCGAAAAAACCATCAAGACCCTGATGGTTCACGCAGCAGAAGGCGGCCTGATTGCCTTGCTGGTGCGTGGCGACCATCAACTGAATGAAGTCAAAGCGGAGAATCACCCCCGGGTGGCTACCCCGCTGACCATGGCCAATGAAGAAGAAATTCGTGCTGTTGTCGGTGCAGGCCCTGGCTCACTGGGTCCGGTCGGTCTCGAAATGCCGATTATCATCGACCGCAGTGTCGCTTTGATGAGCGATTTCGGTGCCGGTGCCAATACGGATGGCAAGCACTACTTCGGAATTAACTGGGAGCGCGATGTACCTCTGCCGGAAGTCGCCGACCTGCGCAACGTCGTGGAAGGTGACCCTTCGCCGGACGGCCAGGGCACCCTGGCGATCAAGCGCGGCATTGAAGTGGGGCATGTTTTCCAGCTGGGCCAGAAGTACTCTCAGGCCATGAATGCCAGCGTGCTGGGCGATAACGGCAAGACCAGCCACCCCTGGATGGGCTGCTACGGTATCGGCATTACCCGGGTAGTCGCCGCGGCCATTGAACAGAACCACGATGCCTCAGGGATTATCTGGCCCAATGCCATTGCCCCTTTCCAGGTAGCACTGGTGCCCATGAACGCCCATAAATCCCAGCGGGTACGGGAAGAGTCCGAACGCCTCTATCAGACGCTCAGCGCCGCCGGGCTGGATGTTCTGCTGGACGACCGCGACACCCGCCCAGGCGTCAAGTTTGCTGACCTGGAACTGATGGGTGTTCCCCATCGCCTGGTGATTGGTGACCGTGGCCTGGACAAGGGTGAGCTGGAGTACAAGGGCCGCCGCGATAGCGATGTCACCATGATTGCGTCCGACAGCGTGGTTGATTTTCTACTTGAAAAAGCCGGGCTCAGTTAATTATCGCGCCTGCCAGTGTCGCCGCCGCCCCTGTCGGTTGGCGGCACTCTGGATAGCCCCTAGGATAGCCACTCTTAAGACAGTGCTTAAAATAGGTTCTGGGTTAACCCTGAAAATACCTCGACTAGCGGTCTGGCTGGTAATCGGCTGGCTTTTCAGCCCTTTTCCACTGGCCAGCGCCGAGCAGTCCCTGGTGCCTACCTTTGAGGCAGCGTCTCAGGCACCACAGGCCAGTGCACAGCAAAAGCGCTGGGAAAGGCAAATGGGTCCTCGGCTTGCTCGTTTTGTCTCATCAGCGGATCTACACGCCTTGATTCTTCAACGTGTCTATCAGGAAGCCTCTCTGGCGGGGCTTCCTCCTTCACTGGTATTGGCACTGATCGAAGTCGAGAGCGCTTTCAGGGCTGATGCCATATCGTCAGCCGGCGCTGTTGGGTTGATGCAGATCATGCCGTTCTGGATTGATGAACTTGGTCTGGCCGCCGACAATCTTATGGACCCCGCCAGAAACCTGCGCTACGGCTGCACGATTCTTGCCCATTATCTGGCGGTCGAGAACGGCGACTTCACCCGCGCCCTGGCACGCTACAACGGCAGCCTCGGCAAGACCTGGTACCCGGAACGCGTGATGCGCGCCTGGCAACGCAACTGGCG
>JBNJGW010000150.1:0-3611 GCA_051748005.1 Pseudomonadota bacterium
CGTTGATCCAGCGCTGACCGAATTGGCAGTTGAGCGGGCAACCCAGCTGCTGCTGGATATCTGTGGTGGTGAAGCCGGGCCAGTCAAGGGCGTCAGCGACACTTCTGCGCTGCCAGCCGAGCGGGAAGTCACCTTCCGTGAGGCGCGTTTGCATGAGGCGCTCAGCAAGTCTCTACCCCGTGAGGAAGTGAGCGATATCCTGACTCGACTGGGCATGCAGATCAGCGATACGCCTGAAGGCTGGCACGTTGCTGTACCCAGTTGGCGGTTTGATATTGCCATTGAAGAAGACCTGATTGAAGAAGTGGCGCGCATCCATGGCTATAACAACCTTCCGGTGCGTCGCCCAGCTGCCCGGCTGGCGTTAAAGCCCCAGGGGGAAGCGAGTATTTCCCAGGTCCAGCTTCGTCATCAGATGGTCGCCCGTGGCTATCAGGAAGCCGTTACCTATAGTTTTGTAGCACCTGATCTACAGGCGACGCTTTTGCCAGAGGCGGTCTCCCCCCAGCTAGCCAACCCGATCTCTACGGACCTGTCAGTGATGCGTGCCAGCCTTTTCCCTGGTCTGGTGCGCGCTCTGATGCATAACCTTAACCGCCAGCAAACTCGTGTGCGTCTGTTTGAAACCGGGCTGGTATTCAATGGTCCATTGGATGATCTGAATCAGACCCCAATGTTGGGGGCGATCGTCTGTGGCTCGCGTTATCCTGAAGGATGGAGCGGTGATAAGCAGAACGCGGACTTCTACGATCTGAAAGGCGACCTGGAGAGCCTGATTGCACTGGGTGGACAACCGGACGCCTGGCGCTTCGAAGCAGCTGAACATCCCTCGCTACATCCCGGCCAATGCGCAAGGGTGATGCACAATGGGCAAACGGCAGGCTGGGTAGGCAGGCTACACCCGGAAGTGCGTGGAAAACTGGGCCTGAAAGTAGATGCACTCTTGTTTGAAGTGCGACTGGATGCCTTGAGCGAAGGTACCATCCCTGCTTTTGAGCCGCTGTCCCGACAACCGGAAGTGCGTCGCGACCTGGCGTTTACCGTGACAGAGGATGTGCCCGTGCAGGCATTGCTGGACATGGCGCGCACCCATGCCGGCGAGCATCTCAAACAGGTCAGACTTTTTGATGTCTACTCAGGAAAAGGTGTGGCTGAAGGGCATAAGAGTATCGCCTTAGGCTTGACCTGGCAGCATCCTTCGCGCACCCTTAATGATGATGAAATCAATCAGTTGGTCGATGTCATCGTCATGCAGGCGCGAGAGCAGCATAGTGCAGAATTGCGCGGTTGATCAGAGTGCGCCATCCTGCTGTACTGAGATCAGACACTGGGGCCAAGCGCTGGTGATAAGGAGATACCCATGGGGGCGTTGACAAAAGCAGAACTTGCAGAGCATCTACACACTGAGTTGTCGCTTTCCAAGCGTGAAGCAAAAGCAATGGTGGAAGCGTTCTTTGAAGAGATTCGTGCCTGTTTACGTGAAAATGAACAGGTAAAGCTTTCCGGTTTTGGCAACTTTGATTTGCGTGACAAGCGTGAGCGTCCCGGTAGAAATCCTAAAACTGGCGAAGAAATTCCTATTTCGGCTCGCCGAGTAGTGACATTTCGCCCCGGCCAGAAGCTGAAGCAGCAGGTCGAGACATTCGACGGTGAGTAGACGGGTTCTGCAACGAACACCACTACCAGAGAATGTCTGATCACCTGTAACCAATAGGAAAAGGGCGCCAATATTTGGTGCCCTTTTTTGTTCAGGTTGGCCATGAGAAGCGCAAAGATGCTGTGACAATCCGAAAGCGCATCAAGCATCGCCCACCAGATGGGTGATGAACCCTGACGCTCTCGTAGATCGTCTTCGACAGGGCAGTAACAGTCAGTTGTCATTCCTATTAGGACATAACTCATGCATAAAACGGGTATCGTAATCGTGGGGGCTGGCCTGGCAGGCCTCTACGCGGCTCACTTGCTTGAAAAAAAAGGCGTGAAGGATACCGTGCTGCTGGAAGCGCGTAAGTCACCAGGCGGCCGTATCGTTTCAACGTTGCCTGAGCAGCCTGCTTTACCTGATGCAGAGATGGCCGGTGTTGATTTGGGGCCGTCCTGGTTCTGGCCTGGCTTTCAACACCAGATGGCGGAGCTTGTTCAAACTCTTGGATTGCAGGCGTTTGCCCAGTTTGAGCAGGGCGATATGCTGATCGAGCGGTCATCAGCTATGGCGGCTCAGCGTGTGCAGGGGTTTGTGAATTCCCCGCCTTCAATGCGCCTGGTGGGTGGTATGCAAGCGTTGACGCAAGCCCTTTATCATTCACTTGAAAATACCAGGGTGATACTCGGCCAGCCGGTACAGGCGCTGCATATGACGGCATCCAATTTGGATGTTCAAAGCCAGGACGCTCAGGGTGAACGTCATACCTTGCACGCTAATCATGTGCTGCTGGCTATCCCACCGCGTTTGGCGGCCAACCTGGCATTTTCACCCGCGTTGCCGGTTGAGCTTTCCAGTCAGTGGCAAAATACGCCGACCTGGATGGCGCCGCATGCCAAATATGTGGCGTTATTTGATACGCCTTTCTGGCGCGCTCAAGGCCTTTCAGGCGAAGCCCGTAGCCTGAGTGGCCCCTTGGGTGAAATACATGACGCTTCCATGCCGGATGGAAAAGCAGCCCTATTCGGCTTTTTCAATACACCAGCGGCGATTCGTCAGCGTATGGGGAGTGATGTTCTTATTCAGGAATGCCGTGCCCAGTTATCTCGCCTGTTTGGTCCCCAAGCCGCCCACCCTGATGTCGATACCATCAAGGATTGGGCCAATGAGCCTTATACCACCACGCAAGATGACAGGCAGGCATCCTCTGGGCAGCATCCAACGGCACCGGCCATAAAGGCACAAGATGGTGCATGGAGCGGCCGCCTGATTGGCATTGGGAGCGAGTGGGGGCAACAGTTTCCAGGCTACCTGGCGGGGGCGGTCGAAGCAGCGGAGGCGGGGGTGTCAGCGCTTTTCGATTAAACGTCATCTTGAAAGAACCTTGTAGCCGTAATCGCCCATAATAAACATTTCAGACGACTGCTTTATCCACAAGCTAAAATACGGACCGTCTTTTCACGGTTTCTATAGCCACATTGTTAGCTTGCCTATATGGTGATTGTCAGAGCTTTAACCTTGGACAGTCAAATTTCTGATAATGACCTGAAAAGCAGGCACGATCATGCATGCATTCAACAAGAATCTAAAAACAATAATTCTCACGGTATTGGTTACATTAGCCCCTCAGGCCTCAGCAGTGGCTTCAGAAGATCAGAGTAGGGTTGCGCAAGACATAATAAGAACGCTGGAAGCCTACGCGGTTTATAAGATGGGCCAATATGATTTGG
The DNA here is from genome assembly GCA_051748005.1 of Pseudomonadota bacterium. Classification (GTDB taxonomy): domain Bacteria; phylum Pseudomonadota; class Gammaproteobacteria; order Pseudomonadales; family Halomonadaceae; genus Vreelandella. The sequence continues at coordinate 3,373 of JBNJGW010000150.1, forward strand.
CATTTGAACGGTATCTTGGCCTCGCTGAAGATGGAAGTCTTCAGGGCATGCTGAACGTCGCCAATATGTATTCAATCGGTAAGGGAATAGAACAGAGTGATAGTAAGGCATTGAGCTGGTATCAAAAATCAGCAGAGGCTGGGAACCGATTCGCCATGCAGCAGGTTGCTAATGCTTATCGCCAGGGCAAGGGCGTTCAAAAAGACATGGAGCGCGCAAAAGACTGGGAAAAGCGTGCA
>JBNJGW010000151.1:0-3608 GCA_051748005.1 Pseudomonadota bacterium
CTCAGCAAAACCTTTGCGGCTTGCAAGCGCTAGCGCGATAGCCATGCCCGCCAGCTGCGGTAGTCGGTGATGTCCTCGGCTTCTCCGGCTTCGTTGAGGGCGCCTGCGGCGCAGATAAAGCCGCACTTCCAGCGGCCATCGGCCAGTTCCACCTGGCCCAGGCCGAGCGGTGCCGGAATGCCGGCGAGAAAGCTACCCAGCGATTCAACAGGTAAACGCCACACTTCCACTTCGATTGCCTGGCCGGTGTCATCGCGCACCATGGCAGGGCGCCAGGGCGGCCCGCCTGCCAAGGCATAGAGTCTGTAACGGGGTGCGCTCTGGGTGGTTGCCACCAGGGTGCCGCCGCGTTCGGTGAGCTGGTGATTCAGCGGCAGGCCGTCCAGGTGGGCACCGCACACGACCAGTTCGAGGGTGCCGTTCAGCCCGGGCGCTGGCAGTTCCTCCAGGGCCGGGTGAGGATGGTCGGTGGCGCCGAGGGGCAGCATCAGGCGGGCTTCCAGGGCGCGGCCCAGCGAGAGCAGCGTCAGGTCGTCGAACGCCTGACCAAACAGCGTTACCCCTGCCGGCAGGCCTTTTTCGGTAATTTCAATGGGTACGGCAAGGGCGCTGTAGTCCAGCAGGTTCATGAAGTTGGTCCAGGTGCCCAGGCGCGAATTTACGCCGATCGGGTCTTGTGCCACGTCTGCCTTGGTGGGGTGGTAGAGGGTGGTGGGCGCCAGCATGACATCCGCCTGGGCCATAACGGCATCAGACTGACGTTTGTATTCGGCAAGCTGGTAGCGCGCCGCGAAGGCATCCACGGCCAGCGGGGCGGCACCGCCCTGGGTGATAGCGGATGTGATCGGATGAATGGCATCCGGGTGGGCTTTCATCAGGTCGCGGATCACATGGTAGCGTTCGGCGACCCAGGGGCCTTCGTAGAGCAGGCGCGCGGCGGCAAGCAAGGGGGAACAGTCGAGCTCCACCTTTTCGCCCCCGAGCGCTTCCAGCGAGCTGATCGCTTTATGCATGGCCTGGGTGTAGGCCGTATCGGTCTGCCACTGGGGTTCAGGGGGCACGCCAAAGCGGAAGCGGGCTGGCATGCTGCCATAGCGCTTGCCGTGAACGGCAAAGCGGTACTCGCGAGACCAGGCGCATTGGTCATCATAGACAGCCGTTATATCCAGTAGCCTGGCGGCATCATCGGCGGTCAGCGTGAACAGGCTGATGGTATCCAGGGTGGCGCAGGCGGGCACCACCCCGCGGGTGCTGAGCAGGCCCAGGGTGGGCTTGGTGCCATACAGGTTATTGAAGCAGGCGGGTACGCGTCCTGAGCCTGCGGTATCGGTACCCAGCGCAAAGCTCACCAGGCCCGCTGCGGTAACAACCGCTGACCCGCTGCTCGAACCGCCCGGGATCACCTCGGGGTCAAAGGGGTTGGCAGGCACACCGTAGTCACTCAAGGCGCGCTCACCTACCAGGCCGGTGGCAAACTGATCAAGGTTGGTCTTGCCCAGCGGTATGGCACCGGCATCAATCAGTTGCTGAACCACAAAGGCGCTTTCGCTTGGCGTATAGGCGTAGGCCGGGCTGCCAGCGGTGGTGGGAATGCCGGCCAGGTCGATGTTGTCCTTGATGGCGAAAGGAATACCGTAAAGCGGCAGCGTATCGGGTGACTCACCTTCCAGGCGTTGCAGGTAAGGTGCCAGTTGGTCAGCGGTCAGGCGAGTGATCCAGGCGCTTTGATCCGCCTGGGCGTCGCCCGCCGCCAGCAGGGTGTCAACCAGGGCGAGGGGCGTCAGCTCGCCTCGGCGATAGGCCGCCTGCAGGCTGGCAATATCGAGTGGAAATGTAGTCGTCATCAGGGTCTCACGCTCAAAGAGAGGTTATTGAAAGTAAACAGGGTACGACGGCTGTGTCTGCATGCATCGTCATGACGCTTCACTCGCCTCATCGGCAAGCACCACCAGAGGCTGGCCGGGGGCAACAGAGGCGCCTTCGCTCAGCGGCAGCCTGACCACCCGGCCGGCGCAGTGGGCGGTAATTTCCACCTCCATTTTCATCGATTCCACCAGCGCCACCGGCTGGCCGGCACTCACCTGTTCGCCCTCCTGGATAAGGAGCTTCCACAAACTGCCGGTCACGGGGCTTTCTATGCCTAGCTCGTGGTCATCCAGTTCGGTTATTTCAGTGCTTTGCGGGGCCTGGTCATCAAAGGTGAACTGCCCATTGGCGCGCCAGGCGGCCATCTCTGCCTGGAAGGCGGTCTCGCGCCTGCGGCGGAAGGCCTCGATGTCCGTGGCGTTTCTGTCGATATCGGCCTGATAGTCCGCCAGGCGGAAGTGCGCCGTTTCCACCGGCAGCTCGAATCGGCCATGCGGGAAGTCGCGGCGAATTTGTTCGAGTTCGTCGTGGCTCACCTCATAGAAACGCAGCTGATCGAAAAAGCGCAGCAGCCAGGGATTTTCAAAGTGTTGCGTGGTGCGGTAGCGGTTCCACATCTGCAGCGTACGGCCAACAAACTGATACCCCCCCGGGCCCTCCATCCCGTAGACGCATAAATAGGCGCCGCCAATGCCAACAGAGTTTTCGGCGGTCCAGGTGCGGGCGGGGTTGTATTTGGTGGTGACCAGCCGCTGGCGCGGGTCCAGAGGGGTGGCGACGGGGGCGCCCAGGTAAACGTCGCCCAGGCCCATGACCAGGTAGCGGGCATTGAAAATCACGTCGCGAACGTCCTGTTCGCTTTCAAGCGCATTGATGCGACGGATGAAGTCCAGATTGCTGGGGCACCAGGGGGCGTCCGGGCGGACGCTGCGCTGGTATTTGTCAATGGCTGCCTGGCAGGCGGGGTCGTCCCAGGAGAGCGGCAGATGCACCACCCGGGAGGCCACTTCCAGCGACGCGACGTCGACCAGGGCACGCTCTGCGTCGAGCAGGTGCGCAAGTAACGCATCCAGGCTCAGCTCAAGCGGTTCGTAATGTACTTGCAGCGAACGGATGCCGGGCGTCAATTCCCGCAGGCCGGGCAGGGGGTGCTCCTGGAGCCAGAGCATCCAGGCATGGGCCCGGAAGCGCAGGGCAATATCCAGCTCCATGGCGCCAAACTCGATGAGCAGAAAGTCATCCCCGGCGCGGCGATAGACGATGCGTTCTCCGGCGGTGTCGGCAGGCACATCGCGCAGGATGGGGTTGCCGCCTTCCTCGACGCAGGGCAGGTCCGGCAGTGCGGCAAGGCTTTCAAGCTGAGCCAGCTGGCGTTCCTCGAGCGCGCGCGCCGAGGCAAGGCTGACGGGCACAAAGCGAACCTTGTCGCCTGCGCCCAGCTGGCCGAGTTTCCAGCGTTCGGCTCGCACCACGGTGGCCGGGCACACAAACCCGCCCAGGGAGGGGCCGTCCGGGCCAAGGATGACCGGCATATCGCCGGTGAAGTCGATGGTGCCAAAGGCGTAGGCGTTGTCGTGGATATTGGAGGGGTGCAGACCCGCCTCGCCGCCGTCGGCCCTGGCCCATTCCGGGCGTGGGCCAATCAGCCGGACGCCGGTGCGGCTGGAGTTGTAGTGCACTTCCCACTCATGATCAAAGAAGCGCTCAATATCCTTGTCGGTGAAAAAATCCGGTGCCCCGTG
>JBNJGW010000152.1:0-3595 GCA_051748005.1 Pseudomonadota bacterium
AGGTCTCCTGCAAGAAGCCCAAAAAGGGCTTGTTGCAGCGCATTATAAAGCATCACGAAGTTAATACCAAGGTCGAATCAAGACCAAGGTCTAAATGGCTCTGTGTGAGTGCTCTATTTCATTTCCCTGAATTCAACATAAAAACCCGTGGAATAGACACGTGAATGTTGCCCGACCCTCGTATTCTTTGAAAATGGGGATGTAAAAAATCAGCGCCAAGAGTAATGTTGTTACTGCAGGCGTCGTGAATCATCAGCTGGAATGAGCCACAGGTTGAAACAGCTTGACCCCTGAAAAGCGCTTCTGTGGCCAGTATCCTGAATACATCAGCTGATAGATTGCGTTGATACAAAACCATCACACGTTCAATAATAATGAGGTTTACAAGATGGAAGAAAAACCAGAAAAGGTTCGTCAAAAACCCGGTCTCGGGCTTGCCCTGACGCCTGTCATACTGACGCTGATCGCTATCGGCACCCAGATTTTCTATTTTGGCGACTTCACCCCGCATATTCCGTTGGCCATCGGCCTGGCCATTACTTCACTGGTAGGCATCAAGCTTGGCTTCCGCTGGAAGCGCATTGAAGATGGTGCCTTCCACGTTATCAACGTCTCGCTACCCTCGGTATCGGTGCTGATTCTGGTCGGCATGATCATTGGTGTCTGGATCGCCAGTGGTACTGTTCCCAGCCTGATCTATTATGGCCTCCTGATGCTGTCTCCGGCCTTCTTCCTGGCCGCCGCCATGCTGATCTGTTCGGTCGTATCGGTGTCTCTGGGTACCTCCTGGGGTACTGTGGGTACTGTTGGCCTTGCGCTGGTGGGTATTGGTGCTGGCTTTGATATCCCGATCTACTGGACAGCCGGTGCAGTGGTTTCCGGTGCTTTCTTCGGCGACAAGATCTCCCCGCTCTCCGACACCACCAACCTGGCATCAGCCGTCACCGGCAATGACGTCTTCTCGCATATCAAGAACATGATGCCAACCACCATTCCGGCCATGCTGATCGCACTGGTGATCTATCTGGTGGTGGGCTTCACCATGATTGATGATCAGGCCGCTTCTTTCGATCGTATTGAAGCAATCACCACGTCATTGAACGAAAACTTCACGATCTCGCCGTGGCTGCTGTTGCCGGCACTGCTGGTTATCATTCTGGCGGTCATGAAAATGCCGCCGATTCCTTCCCTGTTTGCCGGTGTGCTTGCCGGTGCGTTCACGGCGATGGTAACCCAGGGCGTTGGCCTGCACGATATTGTGACCTATGCCAACTACGGTTACTCGATTGAAACCGGCGTTGACGAGATGGATAGCCTGCTCAACCGCGGGGGTATCCAGTCAATGATGTGGACCATTTCCCTGATCCTGATTGCCCTGGGCTTTGGTGGCGCACTGGAGAAAACCGGCTGCCTGGAAACCATTATCAAGGCGATCATGGCCAAGGTGCGTTCCTTCAAGGGCGTCCAGACCTCGGCGATTGCCACTTCTTTCGCGACCAACCTGGTCGCAGGCGACCCCTACCTCTCTGTGGCGCTGCCGGGCCGCATGTATGCACCGACCTATCGTGGTCTGGGCTACTCGACCCTGAACCTGTCGCGTGGTATCGAGGAAGGCGGCACCCTGATGTCGCCGCTGATTCCCTGGAACGCAGGCGGTGCCTTTGTTATCAGTGTGCTGGGTCTGGGGATTGGTGAAGGCAACGTTGAGAACCTGCTATACATCCCCTTGGCCTTTGCCTGCTGGCTGTCGCCGCTGATTGGTATCTTCTACGCGCAGACGGGGCTATTCTCGCCCAAGGCAACGGATGCAGAACGTGCCCTCTGGGAAAAGCAGGATGAGCATATTGCCTCTGCGGATGCTCTGGGTGCGGCGGCCGATGCGGCTGTGAGTAGCCCAGCGCCAGCGTCCGGTTCCAATACCTAGTGAGACGGCTGATAGCCAGCATCTGAACTAGCGTTAGACTGGATCGCGAACACCCCGCCCTTTTACAGGCGGGGTGTTCGTTTTTGAGACGAATATTTTTTAGATCATTAACGGTGGGAGAGACATCATGGCATTGAGCCGTCCAACGGTTGTTATTGGGGGTGGCATTGTCGGTATATGCTGTGCCCTTTATCTGCAAAAAGACGGCCATGCCGTCACCCTGATAGAGCCTGCCAAGCCGGGTGACAGCACGGCCAAGTGGAGCTGTGGGCAGATTGCGGTCAGTGAAATCATTCCCCAGTCCAAGCCGGATATCATCAAGAAAGTGCCCGGCTGGTTGCTCGACCAGAAAGGTCCCCTGGCCCTGCGGCCCGCTGCATTGCCCGGCCTGCTGCCCTGGATGCTGCGTTTTGTCACCCATGCCCGCCGATCCAGAATCAATACCATTGCCCATGAGTTGGCCAGCCTGACAAGCCGCGCCTTTCAGGATTACGCCCCGCTGCTGGAAAACTGCCGCCGCGATGACCTGATTGGCCAGCATCCAACCCTGGAGCTTTTTGATAGTGCCGCCGGCCTTGCCCATGAGCAGACGTATGTTGAGCTGCGCCGCTCGCTGGGGTTTGCCTCCGAGGTGCTCAATGCCGAGCAGATTGCTGACAAAGAACCCGCACTGGCCGGGCGCTTTTCACACGGCTTGCTGCTGGAAGACTGGCGCACCGTGTGCGATACCGAAACCTTTATTGTCGAGCTGGCCAACAGCTTCGTTGAGCAGGGCGGAACCCTTGTACAGGGCAGCGTCTCGCGGATTGACACCCAGGGCAGCCGCGCAGTGGGGGTAGCCCTGGAAAACGGTGACCGGCATCCCGCGGAACAGCTTGTGGTGGCTGCCGGAAATGGCAGCAAGGCATTTTTTGACACCCTGGGTGTCAAGGTGCCGCTGATCAAGGTGGGCGGGTATCAGGTGGTACTGCCCACGCCGGATGTGGAACTGACCCATGCCAGCTTTTATGCCGATGGCGGCTTCGGCATCATTCCTATGGAGCGTGGCCTGCAGATTGGCGGCACGATAGAATTTGCCAGTGAAAACGCTGAACCCAATTTCAAGCGCGCCGAGATGATTCTTGAAAAAGCCCAGGGTATATTGCCTGGGCTTAACACTGACGGAATGGCGTTTGGCGCCGGTTGGCGGCCTTTTCTGCCGGATACCAAACCTGTGATTGACCGTTCCCCCGCTCTGGAAAACGTGGCGATGGCCTTTGGCCACGGCCAGTTAGGCTTGACGGTGGGGGCCACCACCGGGAAGCTGGTGGCTGACCTGCTGGCGGGCAAGGCTACGGATGTTGACCTGACCCCGTTCAAGGCATCGCGTTTTTAGCGTTTTCAGAAGTGAGCCAAACATGGTGATTCAATGAGCGTAGCGGTAAATAATGCACCTTCCCTTTCGGTAGGTATCGTGTTGCTGCATCGTTTTACTCTCTTGCCGTTTGCGGCCTTTGTAGATTGCCTGCGCCTGGCGGCCGATGAAGGTGACCGTAGCCGCCCGCTACGCGCTCAATGGGTATTCATGACGCCCCACGGCGAGCCGGTGACCTCCAGCTGTGGTGCAGTGATCTCAGCGTGTCAGCCGTTTCAGCCGCCTGCCCGCTTTGATTATCTGGTGGTGATTGGCGG
>JBNJGW010000153.1:0-3572 GCA_051748005.1 Pseudomonadota bacterium
CAGCGCCATCAGCGCCGGGTGGTGAGTGGCAATCACCAGGCTGCGGCCTTCCTGCTGAAGCGTTTTTAGTGCGCTCATGACGGCTTGCTCGGTGGTTTCATCCAGACTGGCAGTGGGCTCATCAAGCAGTACCAGCGGTGCCTGGGAAAGGAAAATGCGCGCCAGGGCCAGGCGTTGGGCCTGGCCACCGGAAAGGCCGACACCCCGTTCGCTGATGGCGGTATTGATACCCTCGGGCAACTGACGTATTAAGACTCCCAGATGGGCTTTTTCCAGCGCTTCAAGCAATTGGCTATCGCTGGCGTCCGGCGCGGCAAGGCGCAGGTTATCCGCCAGGGTGCCCTGAATCAGCAGCGGGCGCTGGTCCATCCAGGCAAATCGCAGGTCGGCAGCGCAATGACGCTGGCCTTCTCCTGGATCAATAAAGCCGGCCAGCAGCTGCAACAGGGTTGATTTGCCACTGCCCGATGGGCCTGTCAGTACGACAGTTTCCCCGGCCTGGAGTTGCAGTGTCAGCGGCCCAAGTACGCATCCGCGCCCAGGGTGAGTCACCGTCGCGTTTGCCAGGTTCAGCAAACCATCAGAGGGCGATACGGCAGGGGCTGACTGCTCCCTGCCCTGCCGATTGGGCGGCGGTGTCTCATCAAAAAGCTTGACCAGACTATCGGCAGCGCCGAGGGCCGCGGCGCGGTCATGATAGTGTTGCGCCAGGCTGCGCAACGGCTGGAAGAACTCTGGGGCCAGCAGCAGAATCAGCAAACCGCTGAACAGGGTAAGCTGATCGGAAGGGCCATAGTCGATATAGCCCAGCAGCCCGAAGCCGATGTAGATAGCCACCACGGCAATCGCGACTGAAGCGAAAAATTCCAGCACGGCCGAGGACAGAAACGCCAGCCGCAAGGTGCGCATGCTGCGGATACGATAACCGTCAGAGGCCAGGTGAACGCTTTCCCGGGCACTGGCCGTCTGGCCAAACAGCTGTAGCGTGGTCAGGCTGCGTACCCGATCGATAAAGTGCCCGGAAAGGCGCGCCACGGCGGCAAACTGATCACGATTGAGGCGCTCGGCACCCATGCCGACCAGCGACATGAACAGCGGAATCATCGGCGCGGACAGAAACAGAAACAGCGCTGCCAGCCAGTCAAGGCTCAAGGTGATGATTAACACGCCCAGCGGTAGCAGGACCGAGAGCCACATCTGCACCCGGAAACGCGCAAAATAGCCATCCATAGCTTCCACCTGCTCAACCAGCTGATGCGCCAATGAGGCCGAATGGTAGCTGGCCAGGCGCACAGGCCCGAGGGCCGCCAGGTGAGACAGCAATTCACCGCGCAGGCGCTGGCGAATGGCCAGCGACGCCTGCTGGCTAACGCTTTCCTGAGCGAAGGTTAGCAGACCACGCAGCGGCAGAATCAGCAGCCACAGCACAAACAGTGCTGTCAGGCTTTCCAGTGATTGTGAATTCACCAACAGGGCACTGACCAACCAGGCGAACAGCAGCATCTGTCCCCAGGTCAGAGCGGCTGCCAGGGTGCCGCACACAACCGCTATCGCCAGACGTTGTCGCTCGGTCGCTGCCAGTCGGGTCAATAATTGTTGTGCGCCGGGCGCTGCCATAATCGTTCCTTAATTGCTTGTACAGGCTATGTACTGGAATTAGAGACTACGACGAAAGATGAGTTTCACCAAGGGGAGTGCGTCAAAGCGACTCGTACGGCCACAATGAATACTTTTGCTGAGCTGCATCATTACCAGAATAGGTGGAATTTGCTAACTAACAGAAAATAATCACTTATTTATCACTGGCTGTGACTCGATCACCTGATTACGACCTGAAAACTTGGCTTTGTAGAGAGCTTCATCCAGGCGTTTCATGCAGCTGCGCGAGTCATCGGTAGGCTGCAGGGTAGTGACGCCCAGACTGGCTGTCAGGTGACCGATCACCGCGAAAGAGTGTTCTGCAATCTGACGGCGCAGGCGTTCGGCCATATGGCGGGCTTCGAGCTGGTCAGTGTCAGGCAGAATGATGACAAACTCTTCGCCGCCCCAGCGGGCCAGCAGGTCCGGCACACGCAGGTTGGCACTGAGCAGCCGGGTGAGCGTCACCAGAACATCATCGCCTACGTCATGGCCGTAGGTATCGTTGATCGGCTTGAAATGATCAATATCCAGCATGATAAGAGCGCTGGTGACCCCGTTACGGCGTCGCCGTGCCAGAGCCTTTGCAACTTCTTCGTCAAAGCGTTTGCGGTTGTAGGCACCGGTCAGGTGGTCAGTAATGGCGTTGCGTGCCAGTTCATCTTCCAGGCGTTGCTGTTCGGTGATGTCCTGCACAGTGCCGATCATGCGCTGGGCTCGGCCTGACGAGTTGAATTCAACCTGGCCTCGCTCGTGTAATGTATGAATGCTACCGTCCGGACGCACGACACGATGAATGACATCATAGGGCGCCCCTTTCAATGCCGCATCAAAGGCATCCTGCACGGCGTTACGGTCTTCCGGGTGGATAGCCTGCATAAATATTTCATGGCTGATCCGCTCGCCGAAAGGGCGGCCAAACATCTGGTAGATCTGCTCACACCAGCGAATCTCACCGCTTTTAAAGTCTGAAACCCAATTACCCAGGCGGGCTATGCGTTGAACTTCCAGCAGGTCTTTTTCGCGCTGCAGCAGAGCCATACGCTGAGCTTCACGTTCACTGATATCGCGCACCGTGGCCTGTAGCAGGGTACCCTCATCGGGAAGGTCCAGGCGGTAAAGCATAACTTCGGCGCTGAATTTGCGACCATTGAGATCCTGCAGGCACCATTCAAAAAAGCATCGACCGCTTTTCAGCGCCTGTGCGATCAGGCTGGCGCCCTGTACCTTGCTGAGCTTGCCACCAGGCTGGGCAGCGGGGGAAAGACGTTGAATGTCCAGTGTGGCCAGGTCGTCATCTTGAGGAATGGCGAAAAGTGCCAAGGTGGCAGGGTTGCAGTCAATGATGCGCCCGTGTTTGAAAAACACGATAGCTTCACGAGACTGCAGAAAGGCAGCGCGATAGCGATAGAGTAGAGGGCTATCTGACGAGTTGTAGATAGCGTCGTGCTGGTGCTCCATGAAAAGGGCCTTGTGACGGAATTCGAACACAGCAAAATCGCCGACGGCGTCAGCCTGTAATGGCATCACTAACCTAAAACTAAATTACATTAATTGTAGCTGAAAACCACTTTAACCGCCTTAAAACGTGCCTGGGCAATAGTCTGTCGCATGCTGCTTGGCGTAAAAGATATTGAATTCATAGGGGCAGGCTACTTCAAGGGGAGTTGACAATCATGTTGGAAACACACGGTGCCAGCTTACTGGCCGGGCAGTTTTTTGGCCTGGTGGCCCTGGCCATCTGCATCGCCGCCTTTGCCAGCAAGCAGGATGACCGTTTGATGATGCTGCTGATCTCCGCCAATGTGGCCTTTGCGCTGCAGTTCATGTTCTTCGCCAGCTGGACAGCTGCCGTGCTGACCCTGCTGGTCATCGTGCGGATCATGCTGGCGCGGCGTTATGTAGGCAGCCGCAAGGTGCTGGCGGCGGTGCTG
>JBNJGW010000154.1:0-3563 GCA_051748005.1 Pseudomonadota bacterium
TGACGTCTGGCGAGCGCAGTGCCTTGTGCTTGGTGTTGCGCCCGCTGACCCGCTGGCGCCAGAGCTTGAACGAATTGGGCTTGAGCTGGTGACGCATGATCTTGATCACGTCCGGCTCGCCCAGCCCGAATAGGTTTTCGATGGCTTCAAAGGGGGTGCGGTCTTCCCAGGCCATTTCAATGATCCGGGACTGTTCATCTTCCGGTAGCCGACGAAAGTGCTTGATGGCCGCTGAGGGCATAAAGATATCTCCTTGTTGATTCAGTGAGTGTCGTCAGGCGTTGCCTGCTTAGCGGCCAGCAGGGCGCGGAACAGGCCGTTCATCATCACGGGTTCGTCGTGACGGATGCTGAAACCGGCGTTGTTTAGCAGTGGGGTCGCCTGGCGGGTGATATCAGTGGCCAGTGCCGAGGTTACCACGTTGAAGCCGCGGCGCAGCGCTCCGGCAGGGTGGTCGTCAGGCTGGAACTTGTCCATCACACCTAGCTGGCCGTCGTCGCTGAGCACGCGGTGAGCTTCCGCCAGGCCCCGCACCGGGTTAGGCATTACGGCGATAATCAGGTGCATGATCACCGCATCAAAATGGCCATCCGGGTAGGCCAGCGCTTCAGCATCCATTACCTGGCAGGCCACGTCGCGGCGCAACGCCTGAGCGCGCTGCTGGCTGCGTTTGACCATGGCCGGGCACAGGTCGGTGGCATGCAGCTCGATATCCGGAGGGATGAAGGGTATATCCAAGCCAGTACCCGCCCCTATCAACAGCACCCGCATGCCCGGCTGCCAGTCTATCTGGCCAAGAGAAATCCGCCTTGGACGACGCAGTGCGCGTTCAGCAACGGCATCATAGAGGGGCGCATAAGCCGTATAGCGCAAACGGTTCCAATCGGTTGAGTTGAGCATGGTGACTCCCGCAGTCAATGGGCGAGTAATTGAAGCTGACCCATAAGACATGAGTCTAAGCCAAAGTCCCCGTTACACGCCAACCGGGTATTGCTAAGGTAAGTGTTTACCATGACTTGGTTCGCCTCGCATCCAGCGCCACTGTCAGGGAAGCTGAACAAAAACCTTAGGAGATATGCCGTGAAATTATCCCCCGCCTACCGCTTGGCTACGACTATTCTGCATGGTTTTGATGAATACCGGGCACGTTTCAAGGAAATCACCCGGGATGCCAGTCGGCGTTTTTGCGAAGCAGCCTGGCGAGAAGCCCAGCAGGCGTCGGCTGAGCGTATCAACCTGTACGAAGAAAAAGTGGGGGATACGCTGGCGCGCATGCAGCGTACTTTTCCTCATGAAGTCATGGCGCACTGCGAATGCTGGCGCGAGGCACGCAACCACTATGCACAGCTGATCAGCCAGCGGCTGGATTACGAGCTGGCAGAAACCTTTTTCAACTCGCTGTTCTGTTCGATTTTCCATCACCGCCATATCCGTAATGACTGGATGTTCGTCTACAGCTCCCGGGAAGACGCCGCGCATCATTCGGGCATTGAGCTGTGTCGGCGCCGCGCTGTTCATGGGGATTGGCAGGGCGCCCTGGCATGGGCGCTGGAAGGCGCTGGCTTTAATAATCCGTTTGCGGATCTGGACAGTGATACTGCCTTGGGCGCGAATTTTCTGGAAAATCATCTCCCCAAGGCGATTTTGGATGCCAATGACAGCCAGATTGAGCTGTTGACGCCGGTTTTCTATCGTAACAAGGGGGCGTATCTGGTCGGGCGCATCCTTGGCGGTGGCGAGCAGGTGCCGCTGGTGCTGCCGGTGTTGCACGGTGAGGGGTATGGCGAACAGGAGGGCGCTGATTCCCGCCTGCACCTGGATACGGTGTTGATCGAAACCGATGAGGTCTCGATTATCTTTTCGTTCACCCGCGCCTACTTTCAGGTGGATGTGCCGGTGCCGGGTGAATTCGTCAACTATCTTCAGCAACTGATGCCACATAAGCCGGAAGGTGAGCTGTATGCGGCGATCGGTTTTTTCAAGCACGGCAAGACAGAGTTTTTCCGCGCCCTGAATCATCAGGTGGCCAAGCGTGAAGACCAGTTCATTATTGCTCCTGGGGTGCGCGGCATGGTGATGGCAGTGTTTGTCCTGCCCTCATCCAGAACGGTGTTCAAGATCATCAAGGACCAGTTTGATCCGGTCAAGGAAATGAGCCGTGAGGATGTGCGCGAAAAATATCGTCTGGTCAAACGTCACGATAGGGTGGGGCGCATGGCAGATACCCAGGAGTTCTCCAATTTCATTGCCCGACAGGATCACTTTGACCCGGAGTGTCTGGAACATCTGCTGGAGGTGTGTGCGTCAACGGTGTACCTGAAAGGGGATAAGGTCATCATCAAACACTGTTATACCGAGCGGATGATGACGCCTCTGAATATCTATCTGGAGGAGTGCAGCGAAGAAGAGACGCTGATGGTGCTCAAGGATTATGGTAATGCTATCAAGCAGTTGGCAGCAGCGAACATCTTTCCCGGCGATATGTTATTGAAAAATTTTGGTGTGACCCGCCAAAAGCGGGTGATTTTCTACGATTATGATGAGATCTGTTACTTGACCGAATGCAACTTCCGCCATATTCCCAAGTCATCCTATCTGGACGGTGATGCCGGGTTTTCGGTGGGGCCTAACGATATTTTCCCGGAAGAATTCGGCCCCTTCCTGTTTGCTAACCCAAAACTGCGTGAACGCTTCCTCGAACTGCACCCGGAGCTTCTGGATGCAGACTATTGGCAGGGGTTGCAGCAGACCATTCGCGACGGGCGTGTGATTGATGTCTACCCCTACCGCAACAAGCAGCGTTTTGCGGGCAGTGTGGGGCAGCTAGTATATTGATATTTCCAACATAACAGCGATGAGGTGGGTATGGCAGCACCGCACCTGGTGGTATTTACCGGTTCGGGCATTAGTGCTGAAAGCGGCATCAAAACGTTTCGCGCCAGCGATGGCCTATGGGATAACCATCCTGTTGAAGATGTGGCAACGCCGGGTGCCTGGCGGCGCGACCCGCAGCGAGTGCTGGATTTTTATAACCAGCGCCGTGAGCAGGTGCGCAAGGCTCGTCCCAATGCTGCCCATAAAGCGCTGGCTGCGCTGGAGCAGGCAGGGTTTCAGGTCAGCGTGATCACCCAGAATATCGACGATCTGCATGAACGGGCAGGCTCGCGACATGTTCTGCATCTGCATGGCGAAATTCTCAATGCCCGCTCCTCGGTGGATAACCGTATGCGTTATCCCCTGCCCAGAGGTGGCATCCGGATCGGAGATCTGTGCGATATGGGCAGTCAGCTGCGCCCGGACGTAGTCTGGTTCGGCGAGTCGGTACCCTTATTTCCAGAGGCCTGCGATATTGTCAGTGAAGCTGATTTTCTGCTGGTGGTCGGCACCTCGCTGGCGGTCATGCCAGCGGCATCGCTTTTGAACCATGTGTCCATGGAAACGCCCTGTGTCGTTGTTGACCCTGATGCAGATGCCCTCAGCCCGCCCGGGGTGCTGGCCATCAACACCACAGCAGGTGAAGGCGTGCCCGCCCTGGTACATCAGTGGCAGCGCCAGGGCAGCCT
>JBNJGW010000155.1:0-3514 GCA_051748005.1 Pseudomonadota bacterium
TGGACATCAAAATGTTCACCTTCTTTCAGGGCTTTGGATAGGCCCTCTAGCTGGATAGACAATCCATTGGGCGAGAGCAACAAAGTGCTGGAGGGGTCCAAAGGCATAGCCTCAATCAGCTCATGCTGAGGCTCCCCATCTACCAGACGAAAACCGGTTAACTGCGCCGTTTGTGCGATCTCGGCATGCGCACCGGTCAGCGTAATTGTGTCTGTGCCGGTGTTTTCCAGCTCCACATAAACGTGCGCGCCCCTGTCGCGAGTAGCGTTGGTCCAGGCGTGCAGGGCGCGCAGGTTGGCTAGTTCGCTGACATGGCTGGCCTCGTCGTCATGCTTATCGTCGTCATGACTGTCGTGGTCATCCGCGTGTTGTTCGTCATGGTGATCGGTGTCGCCTTGCTCATGGCCGCCGGCGAAGGCCGTGACAGCCATCAATCCCGCGACCAGCAACAGGGAAGCGATAAGGGTTTTGAAAGACGCAGCAGTTGCACAAGGCTTAATCATCAGGATATCTCCGTTATTAGCTTCTTAGATGGGTGACAGTGGGTTGGCGCAAGACCGCCAGGGCCGGGAGCATGGCCAGGGCCAGGGTAATGCCGGCGAAGGCAGCAGCCAGGCGAATTTCCTGCCAGCCAAGACGCGCCTCGACCAGAATGTCAGTGCGCTGGGTAATCACGGCCGACAGCACACTGGCCGCCCCCTGGCCAACGCCCAGCCCCAACAGGGTGCCGCCGAGAATCAGCACCGCGCAGTAGCCCCACACCACCGCCATCAAAAAGCGGTTGGGGGCCCCCAATGCGCGCAACAGCGCCATCTGACGGGCAAACAGACGGGACAGAATCAATAGCGCCAGCAGCACGCTGGCGGCGACCAGCATCTGGGTCACCAGCGTGGTGATCGACATCGCCTGACGCACATCGCCCATCACCCGATACAGGTCGGTCAACACGGTCGCCGGGAAGAACGCCATGGTGTTTTCGTTGCGGCTGAACTCTGAGCGCAGGGCGTAGTTGGCCCATAGCTCTTCGGCCTTGACGATAATCGCCGGGGTGCCGGGGAAGTAGTCGGCATCAAAGGGCGGGCCCAGCTGGTCGCGTCGCTCGGGCGCATGGCCGTTGGCCAGCCCATGAACTTCCCAGACGGCCTCGACCGGCACCAGAATGGCACGGTCCCAGGGCGAGCCAGTACGCGGCATGCGCCCCACCACCTCGAAATGTGCGTCATGCGAGTCAGCTTCCAGGCCAGCCTCTTCACCCACCCCGTGAGACGGCTGGAAAGTGTCGCCGATGGCCAGCCCTGCCGCAGCCCCGACTAGCGCCTCATAGGTCGTATTCCAGAGCCTGCCTTCAACGCTGTCATCAGTCAGGTGGCGGGTGAATTCCGCCGTGGTGCCGACAATCGGCGAACGCTGGTAACTGTCGCCAAAGGCCAGTGGTGCAGCAATCTCGACCCGCTCATGGCTTGCAATCCGCTGATAGGTCGGGCCATCGAGCAGGCCGACATCGCTGGGCTGGAGGTAAACGGCGGCCAGCATCATGGTCATTTCGCTGCCGGGCGGGGTCACCAGCAGGTCAAACTTGTCAGCGGCCTTGGCGCTGCCCTGACGAAGCCCACGCTCCTGGGCAATCAAGGCGCTGCCCATACCCACTGCCACAGCAATCAGGATCACAAAGGTCAGGTTAGCCCAGCGAAAGCGCCACAGCATGGCGCGGATCAGGCGAGTAGCCGCAAAACCATACAGCAGTGCCGCCCCGATCAACAGGATCGGTAACAGCCAGGCACCCAGTAGCAGAAGTTCCTGGGCCACGATGGGCAGCCCGTCCCACAAATCACGCATGGTTTATGGTCCTTTTGTCTGCGTCAGTGTTATCTGCGTCAGCAGGGTCTGCCGGGCGACCATCGGCAATCGTCAGCACTTCATCCAGGCATGCCAACAGACGCTCATCATGGCTGACCACGATCAGGCTGGTGCCAGCATCGCGGGCCAGCGCTACCAGGTCCTGGCTCAGCGCATCGGCAGCACTGCGGTGCAGACTGGCGGTGGGTTCATCGGCGAGCAGGATATCCGGGTTAGCCGCAAGGGCACGGGCCACGGCAACCCGCTGGCGCTCGCCGCCAGAGAAGCTGGCCACCTTGCGCGTGCCATCCTGAATTCCCAGCCGCTGCAGATGCTCGGCCGCCCGTGCGCGGATACCGGCACGTTCACGGCGCGGACGAAACAAGGCCGAGAGCCCCGCGTTGGTCAAGGCATCCAGCTCCTCAAACAGCAGAAAATCCTGAAAGATCATGCCCACATGGCGCTCGCGAAAGGCGGCGCGACGCCGCTGAGAAAGCTCGACCAGGTTGGTATCCCCCCAACCAATATGCCCTTCCAGGTGGTCAAGCAAGCCGGAAAGCGCATACAAGAGGGTCGACTTGCCCGCACCAGACGGCCCGCGAATGCCCAGCGAGCGGCCGGGAGCAAGTGCCAGGCGAGGAATCTCCAACAGCGGCTGGCCGCTGTCGGCGCTCACCTTGAGGGCATGCACATCAAGCGCAAGTGTCATGGCAACGGGCCCCCTCAGCTGTAGCTGGCATCGGCCAGGCGCACCATGCTCAAAAAGCCGGTCTCCGGGTCACGGTAGGGGCCAAGCTCCAGCACGCCACGGGCCTGCAGGCGGATATTGAACGGCACTACATCGACGGTGCGCTTGGTGTAAACGGCCAGAATGTCATCCGGCCAGTCGGCTTCTGTCTCGCAAAACGGGCAGACCGCCATTGGAATTCGGGTCAGGACAAAAAATTCGCTCTCAGCCTTCAGCGGTGGTGCCATGAAGCCGTCCACGGTGATGCGCTTACCTTCAAGGCTTAAGGCGAGATCTGAAACGCCACGATCGCGGGCGTAAAGATCACGCAGCTTGATCACGGTGTCTGCCTGAGCGAGCCGAGACACCAGTGGCGTGCCCATGAGCAAGCCCACCGAGGCCAGGCCAGAGGCGAGAAACGTGCGTCGGTTCATGAAAACTCTCCACAATGCGAAGCCGGGGAGGCCAAGGACCTCCCCGGATGTTGACGATAGTGCGTAGTGGTTACTCAGCGGTAGCGGCGTAGTGCATGGCGTGGAAGACCACGTTCTGCTCGATGCTGCCGTTGAGCAGGTGAGACCAGGGGCCAATGGCGTAGACAGCAACGTCAGGGCCAGCGTGGGTTTCAGAGCTTCTGGGTACCAGCGCTTGCTGGATGTAGTCGATATCGGTGGCCTGCTCTTCGGTTACCTCTGGGCGAGTACCGAAGTAGTTGCCATCCTGCTGCTGGGTCATTACTGAGCCCGGGCCGTTCAGGTAACCGGCAACTGTGTAGGGCTTGCCATCAGATCCCAGCAGCGGCTCGCCGGTGTGCTCGACGCCGTTGCCGTCGATTTCCATGCACAGGCCAAGGATGTCAGAACCACGTCCGCAATAACCGTTGAAGGCCAGGGCGTGTTCGTGGTCAGCGGTGACGATAACCATGGTCTCGGACAGGTCGACCATGCTGAT
>JBNJGW010000156.1:0-3473 GCA_051748005.1 Pseudomonadota bacterium
TGGTGCCGACACCAGGAGTCGAACCCGGGACCTACTGATTACAAGTCAGTTGCTCTACCAACTGAGCTATGTCGGCTTATCAAGCGCTTTTAAAAAAATCACCGTAAGAATTACGATGATAAAAACAGGTCAGCAATGGCTGGGGTACCAGGATTCGAACCTGGGAATGCCGATACCAAAAACCGGTGCCTTACCACTTGGCGATACCCCAGCAGTGTGGTGGCCAGAGACGGAATCGAACCGCCGACACGGGGATTTTCAATCCCCTGCTCTACCAACTGAGCTATCTGGCCGCTGCCAACGGTGCGTATTAAACTAAAACTTCCGTGTTTCGTCAACACCTTTGTGAAACTTTCTGATTTCACCTAAAAATCGACCAGGCGGTGTACCCACCTACGCACCTACTGATGACAGGTCAGTAGGTGCGTCAGAGGAGTCACGAAGTGACTCGGAAGCCTCTATGCCTGGCTGGGTGGTACATAGCCTTCTGCCTGGTCAGTTTCCTGATTGTCGAAAAAGCGTTCCATCTGGGTCATCAGGTAAGCGCGTGAATCCGGGTCGAGCATGTTCAGGTGCTTTTCATTGATCAGGCGCGTTTGCAGGGCCTGCCATTCTTCCCAGGCTTTCTTGGATACCGTGGCCTGAATTTCCTGGCCCTGCTTGCCGGGTAGCGGTGGAAAGGGCAGCGCTTCAAGCTCTTGCTGGTATTTGCGGCAGAAAACGGTGTTGCTCATAGGTACTCCGGAAGATGTCTTTAGACGGCTTTAGTCACTGGCCAGCCTACGCGTAGCCTGGCAGGTTCGCCAGTTGAAAGGGTTCTCTCTGCGCCTTTGTCTGCGCCAGCAGTTTTTTGACCGGCGCGGCCAGCCCCAGCGCCGGTGGGTTAGCAAGATCATACCAGAGGCCCTTTTCGCGCACGCCGTTGAGCGTCTGGCACGCCACCGGCTGGGGGGTGATCTCCAGGCGAAAGTGGCTGAAGGTATGCACAAAAGCGGGCTGTGCCGCCTGCGGCCGGGCTTCCTTGACGTGGGTTGCCAGCCAGTCGTCCAGGGCGTCCTGGCTATCAAATTGAGGCAGGCTCCATAAGCCACCCCATAAGCCGCTAGGGGGCCGTTGCTCCAACCAGATGCGACCCTGGGCATCTTGCAGAATCAGCATCAGGGTTTGGCGCGTGGGCAGCGCCTTTTTGGGTTTGGATTGCGGGTAGCCTTGCACATTGCCTTCCGCCAATGCCAGGCAGACATCATTGAAAGGGCACTGCGCGCAGGCGGGCTGGCTGCGCTTACACAGGGTCGCGCCAAAATCCATCATCGCCTGGGTGTAATCCGCTACACGCTCTTCTGGCGTGTAAACCTCGGCCAGCGCCCACAGCTTGCGTTCCACCGCAGGCTTGCCGGGCCAACCGCTAACGGCATGCAGCCGAGTCAACGAGCGTTTGACATTGCCATCAAGAATTACCGCCCGCTTGCCGGTGCTCTGGGCAATAATGGCTCCGGCCGTCGAACGGCCAATCCCCGGCAGGGCCATCAACGCCTCCAGGCTGTCCACCGGCAGTTGGGCGTTGTGGTCAGCCGCTACCTGCTGCGCTGCCTTGTGCAGATTGCGCGCCCGGGCGTAATAGCCAAGTCCTGTCCATAAGTGCAGCACATCGTCCTGGGGGGCATCTGCCAGCGACTGAAGGGTCGGGAAACGCGCCATAAAGCGTTCAAAGTAATCAATCACAGTGGCAACCTGGGTTTGCTGGAGCATGATCTCCGACACCCAGACCCGATACGCCGTGCGCGGCGACTGCCAGGGCAGGTCATGGCGCCCAAACTGGTCGAACCAGGTCAACAGACGGCGCTGAAACTCGTCAGGCGCAAGCCTTGGTGTCGGTGTATCTGTCAACTCGGTCGCGCACTGCGCCATTGATTATCTCCGTACTTGTCACTGTCAGCCAGAAGGGTTCATTCAAACAGCTTGCGTAAGCCATCGCGCAGCTTCTGGGTCGTGCCTTCTCCCAGGTTTTCATCGAGCTGTTCCAGAGAGCCTTCCAGCTGCTCGTCGAGCTGCTGCTGTACTTCTTCACCTACCTGATTCTCCAGCTCATCGCGGAGCAAGGTAGACAGGTTCTGCTGGAAAGCCTCACGGTCAAAGCGGCACCATTCGCTGCGCTCATCGCTTACCTGGCCTTCACACATCACCGGCAGTGCCAGGGACTCAAGGCGAGGATTCACTTCACAGGCAGCATCAGCGGTATTCACCAGGCGCACGGTAGCACGGGTATCAAAACGCTGGGAACCCAGGTCGAACTGGCCTTCACCGCTCAGATCGATGCCCGGCAGGGTAACCAGCAGGTCATCGCTGGACACTACGCCATTATTAATTACCAGGCGGGCGTCTGCCCGTTCAAAGCGCGTATCCTCCGCCCAGTCGCGGCTGGTCTCCTCTCCCTCAAGAGCAGCCACCAGGGTGCAGATTTCACGCGATACATTGACATCCAGAATCGCGCCATTGGCCAGCGAAGTGGTCAGCTCGCCGTTCAGGTTGCGAACCAGTTCGCCGTAGGCATTGCCACGGCTGGTGAGGTTACCATCAACGTCCAGCTGGCCGCGCAGGGGCGCGCTTTCATTACCCAATGCTTCCAGCAGTGCTGCCACATCTACCTGCGCCACCTGTGGCGTCAATGACCAGGCCATCGCAGGCTCGCGGCTGTCCAGCTCGCCGCTGGCACTCAGCTGACCGCCATAGAAGCCTGCATCCAGCCCTTGCAGCTGATGAAGGCCCTCTTCACCTGCCAGGCGCATTGTGGGTTCTTCAAAGGTGAGGCCCATCCACTCAAAGCGCTCTAGCTGCAAGGCGCCATCGATATCCAGGGTACTGAGCCACGCCTGGGGCAGTAGCGCTGGCTCTTCTTGTGCGTACGCCTGACGTAGCAGGCCGCCGCTTGCCGGCCGGGCGGCGACAGAGGCCGGTAAATAGCGGTCAAGGTCAAGCGTATCGCCCCGCAGATCAAACCCCAGCCGGGTACCGTCAAAGGCAGCGGAAAGCTCGCCGGTGAAAGTGGTGTCATCAACTACCAGCGACAGACTGGTCAACGCCAGCTGCGACAGATCACCTTCCAGGGGGCTGGTCAATGCCACGTCACGCAGCGCGCTTTCAAATTCGGTATCCATTTCAGTACCGGCGCGTTCAAGCCAGGCCCGCAGGTTGAAGGGTGAGGCTGTCACCTGGCCTTGATAGCGGGGGCTTTCCAGCAGCTGCTCTACGTTGAGATGGCCACGCATTCGCAGGCCATCCGGGCCGGTCAGCTCCCATTTCTTGAAGGTCGCCGTTTGCGCCTCCCAGTCACTGGTAAGGCCAAAATTCAGCGCCATGTTAAGCCCTGATTCCCAATTTTCGGCATTGCGCAGCGTCGCTTCCAACACGCCTTGCTCAACGGCCAGACGTTTCTCTGCCAGCCAGGTTTCAATCAAGGGCGCAGACAGGTTCAG
>JBNJGW010000157.1:0-3402 GCA_051748005.1 Pseudomonadota bacterium
ACCATGGGCAAAATGGTGGGCGTAAAGTAGGCCATGCGAACGATGCCCCTGCCCGCCAGCTTGCCGTTGACGAACAGCGCCATGATCAGCGCCAGGGCAATAGAGGTAGGAATCGTGCCCAAGGCATACCAGAGGTTGTTGCCCGCCACCTTCCAGAAGGTGGGGTCGTCCAGAAGTAACTGATAGTTTTCAACCCCGACAAAGGCTGGCGGCGTATCACGAAAACCGGGCAGCATCATACTGTTGATCACTGTCATCACAGTGGGCAAATAGGCAAAGGTGGCCAACAGTGCCGCCGCTGGAAGCAGCAGCAAAGCACCGTAGAGCTGCATTTTATGATGAGCCGTCAATGTCATCGGCAAGCGTCCCAATAAAAAGCCGGGGCAAGCCCCGGCAGGTCAAGCAAGAGGCGCGCTAGTTGAATACCCTAGCGTGCATAGCGCCTTAATACGGCGTCGGCTTCGCGTTGTGCCTGATCCAGCGCTTCCTGAGGAGACATATCGCCCGTCAAGGCTGCTTGAACGGCATTATCCAGAGCGCGGCGAACACGCCCACCCTGATAGGTCGAGAGCTCTGCCGTGGCATGTTCCAGCTGGTTGCTGGCTACCGCCGCAGGCGGAAAGCTTTCAACGTATTCCTCAAGAGCGTCGGTTGCATAAGCATCAGGGCTGACGCCCATATAGCCGGTCTCGATAGACCAGTCGGCGGCGCGCTCCGGTGATGTCATCCAGCGGATAAAAGTCATGGCGGCGCGTTTTTCTTCATCCGTGCTGTCCTTGAACAGGTAGAAGTTGCCGCCGCCGGTGGGGCTGCCACGTTGGGTTTTCATCGGTAGCATGGCAACACCAAAATCAAAGTCAGCCTGTTGACGCACTGCTGTCAGGTTGCCGGTGGAATGCCACATCATGGCCGTGGATTCTTCAAGAAAGTTCTGGCGCAAGGTGCCCCATTCAATCGTATCTTCCGGCATGGCGTTATGTTCCTGGGAAAGGGATACCCAGTATTCAAGCGCTTCGACAGCGGCCGGGTCATTGAAGTAAACCTCGGTACCGTCGTCACTCATCAGCCGGTGTCCGTTCTGGAACGCCAGGGCCTGAAACATCCAGTATGGGTAACCTGTGGAGGGTATCATCACGCCCCATGGGTCATTGTCTGACGCTTCGCTGACAGCCGCTGCCATGCTGGCCATGTCATTCCAGCTGGCTGGCGGCTGCTCCGGGTCGAGTCCCGCATCAGCAAAGGCTTCCTTGTTCCAGTACATGACGATCGTTGAGCGCTGGAAAGGAATGCCATAGGTTTTTCCATCAATCTGACCGTTTTCCATCAGACCCGGATAAAAGCTGTCTAGCCATTCACGCTCTTCATCGTTTTGAATCACGTCATCAAACGCGACGATAGCATCCTGTTCGAGCAGCTCGTAAAGATCGATCGAGAACATCACCGATAACTGCGGTGCCTCACCGGCCTCGATGGCAGACATGGCCCGCACGCGGGTATCATCGTAGTTACCGGCATAAATGGCATCGACATCAATATCCGGATGCGCTTCTTCAAACGCGTCCACCAGGCCGTCGATCACCGCGGTCAATTCACCCCCCACCGCAACCGGGTAATACATGGTCAGTTCAACCGGTTCGTTGGCGGACACGTTGTGAGCGCTGATCAGGCCAGCGGCAAGGGCAGTTAATGCAAAAGGAAGGCGCATGAAAAAACTCCTAATCGGCTGTGTCAGTGAAGCCGAATAAAGGGGTGTCAGCATCCATAGGGCCCTGGGCCGTATGGGGTGAGGCGGAGAACGGAATACGCTGAATATCGTCGCGACGTTTTCCGTCCGTTCCGAAAACATGGGCCGCATCAGGATGCCAGCCCAGGCAGCATTGCTGGCCCACAGGCAGAAAATGTTGACCGGCAAGCCGGGCGCTGAGCGTCTGCTGGCCGACCTGGCAGCGGAGTATGGTGTCGGCTCCCAGATATTCGCTGTCAAGCACGGTAGCGGGAAGGCCCGGGGCAGAGAGATCCTGGTGCACATGGACATCTTCAGGGCGCACCCCCAGGGTGCCAGACGCTGCCTGCCTGCCCGCTACAGCAATACGCGGCTCACCGGACAGCGCCGCACCTTCAGCATGTGGTTCAAGGGCAAGCAGATTCATGGCCGGACTGCCGATAAAACTGGCGGCAAAGGTGGTTTGAGGGTAACGGTAGAGTTCATCTGGCGGGGCATCCTGAACGATCTGGCCGTCTTCCATCAGGATGACTCTGTCGCCCATGCTCATGGCTTCAACCTGATCATGGGTGACGTAGATCACCGTCATGCCAAGACGCGCCTGAAGGGCTTTGATCTCGCGGCGCATTTCGCTCCGCAGCCGAGCATCCAGGTTGGAAAGCGGCTCATCCATCAAACAGATCGTATGCTCGGAAATAATCGCCCGTGCCAGGGCAACCCGTTGACGCTGCCCACCTGAAAGCTGAGCGGGCTTGCGTGCCAGATAGTCAGTGAGGTCGACCAGCTCGGCTACCCTGGCCAGGCGTTGTTGGCGCTCATGTTTGGGCACCCTGCGACTGCGTAGCCCAAACACGATATTGTCGGCAACGCTGAGGTGAGGAAAGAGCGCATACGACTGAAAAACCATGCTCAGGCCGCGGTCACCCGGTGGCAGGAAGGTCACATTGCGGTCAGCGATAGTGATATTGCCCTGGCTGGCTTCTTCCAGACCGGCAATCATGCGTAACGTGGTTGACTTACCGCAGCCTGAAGGCCCGAGCAGAATGACAAACTGGCCGGGTTCGATCGAAAAGCTTATTTCGTCGACCGCCGTTGTAGTACCCCAGGACTTGCTGACGTGGTCCAGTTGAATCATCAACTATCAACTATTAATTAAAGTATCTAGACAGATTATTGGCTTTCTGATGTCAATGTGGTGTCAGGCAGATGACGGTTATGTGAAGGTTATTTTAGTTAGCTTGCTATTAGATTGATCAGCGACAGCCACATTGAACAAAGCCTAGTTCAAGATTGCTCACTTAGCTGGCGAAAAAGAAAATTCGAAGGCATCCGGGCGATCAGTGTCAGCAAGCCCGGAGTGAGTCACTCTCCTGAGTTGCTCTGATGAACGAAGGTGGAAGCTTATTCCGGCGGTGTCAGCGGTCAATAACCGCCAGCTGAATCCAGAGATCGTTGGCTATTCTTTATTTCGCGCCTGCCAGTGGCCCATGTGCAACATGAATGGCCATTTCACGCTGATGACGCTCGGCGTCAGGGTCATCAAGGGCTTCAATACGTTCCAGTGCCCGGATATAGGCAGCCGGCAGGGCGTGTTCACGTGCCCCGGAGAGCACATGGTGCTTGTACCAGTGGTAAGGGCGCATGCCTTGCGCGGTCTGTTTACCCACGTAGGCCTGCAC
>JBNJGW010000158.1:0-3384 GCA_051748005.1 Pseudomonadota bacterium
ATGGCCGTGAGCAGGTAGCCGCAGTGGAATCACTGGATGAACTGGCCGATGTAACAGGTCTTACCGAAGAGGACTTCGCTCTTTCGGTCATTGCCTGATACAGCAATCACATGCCTGGGCGAGCTGCCCGGGCTGAAATACGCAAGGCCACCCTCGGGTGGCCTTCTTAGTTGTTGCTAGGCTGCCGCTGAGCCTTTTTCCGGCGGGGTGGTTGGAACAAGGGCGCGCACCAGATCCTTCATATTCAGGATGCCTATCTGTTCACCATTCTGAACAACGCGGTACACCCGTTGAGTATTGCCTTCTGACAGGGCAATCACTGATTCGAGAGTATCGTCGCCGTCAATATCACCGGCAATATCGTCAACTGACTGCGTGGTCTTTTCCATTACAGAACGCACCCTCAATACCCGGGCGCGGTTGATATCACGCACAAAATCCATGATGTAAGGGTCGTTGGGGTGGAGCAGTATATCCTGAGGCTCACCCTGCTGGACGATATAGCCTTCATTGAGAATCACCAGATGATCAGCCAGTTTAAGGGCTTCATCCAGGTCATGGGTAATGAACACGATGGTTTTCTGCAGTTCCTGCTGAAGCTCCAGCAGCAGGTCCTGCATATCGGTGCGAATCAGCGGATCAAGGGCTGAAAACGCTTCGTCCATCAGCATGATATCCGAGTTGGACGTTAGCGCACGGGCAATCCCGACACGCTGCTGCATGCCGCCGGAAAGCTGGTGGGGGTACTGGTTTTCATTACCCTGCAGGCCGACGCGCGCCAGCCATTTGGTGCCTTCCTTTTTTGCATCGGCGGGTTTTTTACCGCACACCAGCATGGGTGTAGCGGCGTTTTCCAGCACGCTGCGGTGGGGCAAGAGGGCAAATTTCTGAAAGACCATCGACATCTTGTTGCGGCGTAACTCCCGCAGAGCCTGTTCGTCATAACCAACAATGTCGTCACCGTCTACCAACACTGCACCGTCAGTGGGGTCAATCAGACGGTTCAGATGGCGGATCAAGGTGGACTTGCCCGAGCCTGAAAGGCCCATGATAACGGTAATCTTGCCCGCCAGAATATCCACATTGATATCCTGCAGCCCCAGCACATGGCCATGTTCTTCGAGAAGCGTAGCCTTATCCATGCCAGCCTTGACGTGTTCCAGTGCTGTAAGCGGGTCACTGCCAAAGATCTTATACAAGTGTTGGATCGAAACTTTAACCTGATCGCTCATGATAGAAATCCTGGTCTATTGCTGCTGGGAAGTGTTGACACGTGCAAGAGCGGCTTTGGTAACGCGGTCCAGCATGATAGCCAGTAATACGATACCTAACCCTGCCACAAGGCCAACGCCCAGTTCGAGGTTACGAATCCCGCGCAGTACCAGCACACCCAGACCGGGCGCGGATACCAGGGAGGCAATGACGACCATCGCCAGGCTCATCATGATGGTCTGGTTGACGCCGGCCATGATGTTGGGCAATGCCAGCGGGATCTGCACACCGTAGAGTTTCTGGCGCTTGGTCATGCCGAAGGCGTTGGCTGCTTCAATCACATCCTTGTCGACCAGCCGAATACCCAAGTCCGTCAGACGGACCACCGG
This sequence comes from Pseudomonadota bacterium, assembly GCA_051748005.1. GTDB lineage: Bacteria > Pseudomonadota > Gammaproteobacteria > Pseudomonadales > Halomonadaceae > Vreelandella. The sequence goes on from JBNJGW010000158.1 coordinate 1,602, forward strand.
AACAATGGCATACAAAATGATAGCAATACCGTAAAGCTTGGGCTCGGTGACCGAGAACAGGAAGATCAGCGGAATCAGATAGACGAAGGGAGGCAGGGTCTGCAGCATATCGAGTATCGGAATCAGGCTGCGCTGCAATCGGTCGCTGCGCGACATGGCAATCCCTATGGGTACCCCAAGCAGTACACATACCACCGAGCAGACAAAGATGATGGCCAACGTCTGCATCGAGTAATCGTAGTGGTCGATAAAGGCCAGAAACAGCAAAAATGACGCTACCATGCCCACCAGCTTAAGCGACTTGGAAGCAATAAAGACAATAGCCAACAATACCGGGATCATGATCCACCAGGGCGTTGACTGGAAGGTGGTTAAGGCGCCGCTGAGCATCCAGCTCAAGGGTTGGGTGATAGGGTCAATAACAATAGTAAGTGTATTCTTGATGCCTAAAAAGCCACTCTCCAGACCAGAGGTCAGTTGCCGGGTCTGGGCAATGGCCGGGCAGGCGTCGTGAAGATTATCCAGTGAAGGGAAGGGCATATCCCACAAAGAGGTTTCTGTTTCTGCAGAGCGTTTTGAAAGTAAATCCGCCATGCTCATGGTGCCGCCGGATTTCTCGCCACACCAGTTGCGCAGCCCTAAATTGTCAAACACGAAATCATACGCTGCCATAATGGAGTTACCTTGAAAGAATAAACGTTTAAACCTTGCAGGGCGCTGGAGATAACTCCAGCGCCCAAGGGTGCTTTTCAACCTGAATAAGGTTTAGAAAAGTCCTTCAAGGTTGGCCTGTGCTTCTTCGCTAAGCCAGCTCATCCACTGCTCCTGATTGTTCTGCAGGAAGTAGACAATGGCCTCATCGACGCTGGCTTCGTTCTCCGAATGCCAGGCCAGCAGCGCGCTCATCTGCTCATTCGAGAAGCTCACGTTTTCGACCAGGGCAAAGGCTTCAGGCGCGCGGTCAGCAAAATCAGCGGTAGTGACGTTGTAAACATCGGCTGCCGGGAAGCCAGATACGCCCACGCTGTCACATTCTTCATCCTGATTACAGGCGTGGATCTCTTCATCGTATGGCCCAAGATCTACTTCCACCATGTCATACTGACCGAGTGGTGCGGTAGGCCCCCAGTAATAGCCAAAGTAGGGCTCTTCGTTTTCATAGGCAGACGCCATTGCGCTGGGCATGGTTTCGCCAGAGCCATGATTGAAGACCTCAATACCATTTTCTTCCAACTCGAGTGCTTCAATCAGGGAGTCATTGACAATCCTGCAACCCCAGCCGTCCGGGCAATTATGGAAGCGTTCACCCACCAACTCCGGGTTTTCAAGAATGCCTTCGATGCTGGTCAGCTCCGGATGCTCTTCAGCCAGATAGGCAGGAATCAACCAGTGTTCGGTACCGCCATCACTGAAGGTATCCGAGGCCTTGACCAGCTTGCCTTCTTCTTCCAGACGGAAATAGGCGGGCGCTGAGTTGACCCAAAGCTCGGGAACAATGTCGGGCTCGTTATTTTCTGCCAGTGAGGTAATGGCGGTTGTCGTTGCTGAAGGAACGACGGTGACGTTACAGCCGTACCCCTGTTCCAGGAAGAACTCAATAACGCCTGCGGCAATACCACCCGACGTCCAGTTCATCTCGCCAATAGATACATCGCCACACTCAGCCTGGGCATTGGCCGTCAGGGGAAGAAGAGAGCCTGTCAGGGCCAGGGCATATAGCGGTAGCTTTTTCATGGGGTCACTCCGATAGCTTGCAACAGTTTATTTCCAACAGTTCATTCAG
>JBNJGW010000159.1:0-3322 GCA_051748005.1 Pseudomonadota bacterium
GCCTCCGGCGAGCATGACATTGTGGCTCACGCCCGTCTGATCAAGCTTGGCCGCCGCCTGGCCGTCGGTGAAGTCCAGATTTTCTCGGTCAGCGATGACACTCGGCCCGTCGCCCACATTACAGCGAGCTATGCGCTCCCCGACAAACCTTCACGGGAACAGGGTGTCTGACTGACCACAGCATCCAACCGGGAGTGACGACATGGCCAAGCTGACGCGACGACAACTTCTAGGGGGCGGTGCCGCCCTGCTGACCTTGCCCTGGCTGAGCCATCAAGGGTGGGCGCAGGATAACACCCTGGGCAAGGTCGCTGATCAGGCCCGGCGCCTGGAACAGCTTCATGCTCTGGTGATTCGCCGCCAGGGGGAGCCTGTGTTGGCTGAGGCGTTTCGCGGCCCAGCCGTGACGCAGCCAGCCAATATCAAATCGGTTTCCAAGACGCTACTCGCGCTATTGACCGGTATCGCCATCGACAAAGGGGTTCTGCAAAGCCCCGACCAGCGGATCATGCCGCTGCTCGACCGCCCCCTGGTCGGGGATGCTCGCGACACCCTGACCATCGGCCATCTGCTCAGCATGCAGACCGGCCTTGAAAGCACCTCGGGAGCCAATTATGGCGCCTGGATAGCCAGTTCAGACTGGATTGACTATGCGCTGACCCGGCCGCTGGTGGATGAGCCCGGCGGGCGTTTCATTTACTCCACCGGCAGTTGGCACCTGTTAGGCGCTATCCTCACCCGAGCCAGCGGCAAAAGCCTGCACCAGCTGGCCAACGACTGGCTTGGCAGCCCGCTGGATATTTCCATTCCCACCTGGGTAGCCGACCCTCAGGGCTATTACATGGGCGGCAATGAAATGGCCGTCAGCCCGATGGGGTTGGCCAATATCGGTGACATGGTGCTGGATCATGGCCGCGTCGAGGGACGCCAAATTGTCAGTAAGACCTGGATTGAGACTTCCTGGCAGCCTCGGGGTCGCTCACGTTTTTCAGGTGATCAATACGGTTACGGCTGGTTTCTCACCCGCTTTGCTGGCCAGCAGGCCGCCTACGCCCGCGGCTATGGCGGCCAGATGCTGGTAGTAGTTCCCGACAAGCAACTCTCCATCGCCATCACTGCAGACCCGACAAGACCCGCCCGCAGCGGCGGCTTTTTCGATGATTTACGCACGCTGGTAACGCGGATCGTCAGCCTCGCGTAAGCGCCACCCCGCCCAGCGTCAGCCAGCCGCTGATCAGGAACACACCACCCATCGGCGTGACGATACCAAGGCTCAACCCCGCCAGTGCCATCAGGTACAGCGAGCCGGAGAAACACAGCATGCCCAGCGCCCACAGCGCCATCACCCAGCGCTGGCCGGCCATCGGCTGCACATGGCGCCATACCAGCACAGCCATGATGGCCAGGGTGTGCCAGGCCTGGTAGCGCACCCCGGTTTCCACGGCGCTGACCAGCTCCGCGCTGACCCTGGCACTCAGGCCGTGAGCGGCGTAGGCGCCGAGTATGACCATCAGCGCGCCTGAAAGCGCCACGCCGCACCAGGCCCAGCGATTGATTGGCTGCATACTGCGTTCTCCTGTTTTCTGATGTGAGGGGTTGGCGGTTTTATACCCACTTTTAAGGCTGCCTGACATCGGCTAAACCGTTACAATAAGCCCTTTTAGGCTTTCCCTTGATACTCACTAGCTGGCAAGCAGGCTCTCCATGACAATGATCCATATCCGCCTGAATGGCGACCCTCATCCTCTGGAAGCAGGCACGCACCTTGACCAATTGATTGAACAGCTTGGCCTGACAGGGCGACGCATTGCCGTCGAAATCAACGAAGAAATCGTCCCTAAAAGCCAGCATGCCCAGACGCCATTGGCCGAGGGCGATCAGGTGGAGGTTGTTCACGCCATCGGCGGCGGCTAGCACATCCGCCTTACGTTTTTGCTTTCACAAGGAACCGCTATGACGCCATTGACTGACACTCCCTTGACCGTTGCCGGGCGCGAATTCAGCTCCCGCCTGCTGGTGGGCACCGGCAAATACAAGGATTTTGACGAAACCGGCGCCGCCATTGCCGAAAGCGGCGCGGACGTGGTGACCTTTGCCGTGCGCCGCACCAACCTGGGTCAGGACGCAGAGGCGCCCAACCTGCTGGATGCCGTGTCACCCCAGCGCTACACCCTGTTGCCCAACACCGCCGGCTGCTATACCGCCAAGGATGCCGTGCGCACCTGCCGCCTGGCGCGCGAACTGCTGGATGGCCATAACCTGGTCAAGCTTGAGGTGCTGGGTGACGATCATACGCTCTACCCCAATGTGGTTGAGACACTGAAAGCCGCAGAGACACTGTTGGCCGATGGTTTTGATGTCATGGTGTACACCAGCGATGACCCTATTGTGGCACGCGAGCTGGAAGCCATGGGTTGCTGCGCCATCATGCCGCTGGGCTCGCTGATTGGCTCAGGCCATGGCATCCAGAACCCCCATAACGTGCGCCTGATTGTCGAGCAAAGCAGCGTCCCCATTCTGGTGGATGCTGGTATCGGCACGGCGTCGGATGCGGCCATGGCCATGGAACTTGGCTGCGATGGCGTGCTGCTGAATACCGCCATTGCCCATGCCCGTGATCCTTTACGCATGGCCCGGGCCATGAAGCTGGCCGTTGAGGCAGGCCGCGATGCCTTTTTGGCAGGGCGTATGCCACGTCGCCAAAGCGCCGACCCTTCTTCCCCCTTTGCTGGGCGTATCAATAGCTGAACGCTTGACTCAAGAGACACTGATGACTGACTCCCAACACCCCGCTGATACCACCACAGGCCCGGAAGATGCTGAGGCGCCGCTGCACCGTCGTGGCATCAAAAGTTATGTGATTCGCGCCGGCCGCATGACCCCGGCTCAGACCCGTGGTCTCGAGGTTGTCTGGCCGCGCCTGGGGCTGACGCTTGCTGATGGGCGCCAGGATCTGGACACCCTGTTCGAGCGCCAGGCCCCCAGGGTGGTCGAAATTGGCTTTGGCATGGGCAATTCGCTGATCGAGCAGGCCGAACGCCATCCTGACACCGACTTTATTGGCATAGAAGTCCACGCGCCCGGGGTGGGTAAACTGCTGGATGAAGCTGATAAACGCGGGCTGACCAACCTGCGCGTTTACCGGGAAGATGCCCTGGCGGTGCTGGAGCAGTGTATTCCCGAGGCCAGCCTGACCACGCTGCAACTGTTCTTCCCCGACCCATGGCCGAAGAAAAAGCACCACAAACGGCGGATTGTGCAGCCTGCCTTTGTTGAGCTGATTCGCACCCGCCTAAAGCCCGGCGGCACCTTCCATATGGCC
>JBNJGW010000160.1:0-3206 GCA_051748005.1 Pseudomonadota bacterium
GCATCGCGGGGCAAGGCGTAGCGGGAAGGCCCGTAGTAGCTGCCTTCCACCTCAACGACGATGGTCTCACTGCGCTTGTCGGCGCTGAACATGATTTCATCACCGCTGCGCACCGTCTGCCCGGCAAACAGGTTTATCGGGAAATAGTTGGCGATTGGGCCATCGTCACGGTTACCGCGCAGCAATACATGGGAAACGCCGCTCTGGGTACGTGCCAGATTCAGTATTTCAGCACCACTGAGCTGATCACCCACCAGCTCATAGCGATGCTCACGGTGAACATCACCGGTCACGGCAATCGCCGGGCCGCGCTCTTGCACTACGATGGTGTCGCCATCGCGGAACTGGGGGCGTGGAATGCTGCCTGTCAGCAGGAAGTCATAGAGATCCACACTGGCAATCGTTTCGTTATTACGCTTGATATGGATCTGGCGGTAGCTGCCTAGATCCTGATCAATGCCGCCCGCCTGGTCGAGAAAATAAAGCAGCGAGTCATTGGGCGTACCGGCATAACGGCCGGGGTTCTCCACATTGCCAGTGACAAACAGGGCCACAGGCTGTACACCCTGAAGGTTGGTGTAGACCTCGACGCTGTCCGAATAGACCGCGGTGATGGCTCGACGCACGGCGTTATCCACCTGCTGGCTGTTCTGGCCTTCAATATTGATAGGGCCGATGCCGGGCAGGAAGATATTGCCTTGCGCATCCACCGGCAAGGCGCGGTCAAGCTCGATGGCGCCCCAGGCACGCACGGTCACCTGGTCGCCGGGTTTGACCTGATAGGCTGGGTTCAGTCCCTCCCCCATGGCACCCCGGAAGCCACCGGTAAACAGATTGGCGCCAAAAGGCGGCAGGCCGTCGATCATGGCTTCACGCTCGCCCTGGGGCACAGGCCCATAGGTGCCGCTACGCCAGTCGGCGCGGGGCGTATCTTCCACCTGCCGGGACGATTCGCCGTTTTCTTCGGGCAGAATGTTGTCCGGCAGACTGATAGATTGCGACCAGGCAGGCGAGCTGAAGGCGGCCATGCAGCTGACCGAGGCAGTAAGCGTCAACCTGACAAGCCGGGCACGAAGCACGCTTGTGTGTTCCTTTGTATTCGGCATCTTTATAGCGTCCGTGAGGTTGATTCAGTGATAACCCGCTGATTGACCCAGCCATTGTCTGCCCGGCAGGTCAGCGCCTCCCGTTGAGGCTGCTGGCCGCCCATGATCTCGAGACGGCGGCACTCGCGACCACTGGCCGCCATATAGGGCTGGCCGGCGGACACATCAACACCTGGCCCCCAGGGGCTTTCGGCCAGGTTGATCACGCTACCTGCCGGTGCCTGCTCCAGAAAACCGTTCAGATTGGTGTTCTGAATCGGCTTGGCGGAATCCTGATTGAGTATATAGCCGACAGACGCTGCATCACCTTGAGGGTATTGAGTGGCACAGCCGCTGAGCAATACCACGCTAGCCGCCACCAGCCACATGGGTGCTGAGGGCCATGAAAGGCGCGATTGTAAAAAACTGGATCTTGATAGGCTGGATTTTAGAGAATTAGCAGAAAATGACATGACGATACCCTAGATTCAGACACGCTACCGCCCCGGGATTGAAACGGGCGTATTCCCCTGCCCAACCCCTGCGCGCTGTAAAAAAACTGAAAATGCCTCATGAATCACAGGCAAGACAGGTTATTGTAGGCCATTCACTGGCCAGCCTCTACGTGGACAAGGGTTATACATTTACCGACCACACAGTATTAACGCTTTGCTTGCTTTGTAGGAGATTTGCGTCAGAAGGCTTTTAAAAAAATTTAATACTAATATAAAGCAAAATATGAAGGAAACTTAACAATTCAGGCAGTAAAGCACAACAGTACCTTCAGTTTTCTTCGGATAGCTTCCTTGTTTCAGATACGTTTTTTGAAACCATCCTGATTCTGCTCAGTTTGCCCTGAGCCCCCGGACCGAGAGCATTCTTATGCCACATTTTTTGCGCCATTTGCCATGGCTGATACTGGTTACCGCCACCGCTAATGCGGACACAGAAGCACTGGAACAACAATATACCGACCTTGAAAGCTTTCAGGTGATTGCTCACCGAGGCGCCAGCGGCAATGCGCCGGAGAGCACACTGCCCGCTCTGGAACTTGCCCATCACTCAGGTGCGGACTATCTGGAGCTGGATATCCAGCTCAGCGCGGACGGGCACCTGGTGGCATTTCATGACCGTGAGCTGCAACGCACCAGCAACGGTGAGGGTCAAATCAATGATTTTGATCTTGAAACACTGCAGCAGTTGGACACCGGGAGCTGGTTCAATGCGGCCTACCCTGACAAGGCGGATGATAGCTTTGCCGGGCTGCCCATCCTGACCCTGGAAAAGGTGTTTGAACGTTTTGGCCATGATGCCCGCTATTATCTGGAAACCAAGGCGCCTGATCAGAACCCAGGCCTGGAAGCGGCCCTGGTCGACATGCTGGAGCGCTTTGAGATGATTGCAGACGGGCGGGTCATCGTGCAGTCGTTCAGCCGGGAAAGTCTTTTGGCCCTGCGTGACCTGCGGGCAGATTTACCCTTGGTGCAACTGCTGTGGCTGCCCGCAGATGATATGCCGCTCGACCTAGAGGCCCTGGGCGACATCACCGACTACGCCCTGGGAGTTGGGGTTAATTTTCGCGCCGATGATCAGACGGTGCTGACAAAAGACTTTATCGAGAGTGCCCAGACCCAAGGTTTGAAGGTGCATGTATATACCGTAAACGAACAGGAAGACATGCAGACGTTGATCGACTGGGGTGCAGACGGGCTATTTACCGATTACCCTGAGCGCCTGCTGGAACTGACAGAATGATTCTGGCGCTCTTTCGACTTAAGGAACCTATTACTGATGGCTGATAATACGGCGATTAACACTGTTCAAGTAGTCAACTCTGAGCGGGCACGACCGCTTTCCCCCTGCGTACAGATTTGCCGTGTTGATTCGGCCAGCCAATGCTGCGAAGGCTGCGGCAGAACCCTGGATGAAATTGCCAATTGGGGCAGGATGAGCGAAGCAGAGAAAGCCCCGGTGTGGGAACGCCTGGAAGCTGAGGGGTTTGTGGGGCGTGGGGCGTGAGGCGTTAGTAGCCGTTATCGGTGGAGCATTTGTAGGGTGGATTCGCGAAGCAATCCGCCAACCCGCCGCAGGCGGGCAAGCGGTGCCCGTTATGTTATGTGC
>JBNJGW010000161.1:0-3195 GCA_051748005.1 Pseudomonadota bacterium
CTGGTACCTGTTCCCCTGTTTGCAGGCCGGGCACGTGAGCGTGGTTTCAATCAGGCCGACTGGTTTGCCCGGCAGTTAGGTCATCATCTTGGCTTACCAGTGATAGAAGCTATCCGGCTTGTTGATACGCCCAGTCAGCGCCTGTTGGGGCGTCAGGGTCGTCGGGATAATCTCATTGATGTTTTTGAACTGCGCCAGGCTTCAGCGGCCAGGATGGTTGTCGTTGATGATGTGGTAACCACAGGGGCCACTGCCGAGGCTCTGGCCAGAGCCGCACTTGCTGCGGGCGCACAGAATGTGGCGGTAGTAGCCTTTGCTCGCACACCCTTGGGGTCTTGAGTGATATCCTAGGGGATTTTCATGGAGAGACTGATGAGCCATCCCTATAGTGCTCTTTCGCCGGATGTCATCATGACGGCCATTGAGCGTCTGGGCATTCAGCCCGACAGCGAGCCCTTTGCGTTAAACAGTTATGAAAACCGTGTATTGATGTTTCGCGATGAAGAGGGGTATCGCAGGATAGTGAAATTCTACCGGCCTCAGCGCTGGTCGAAAGCAGCGATTCAGGAAGAGCATGACTACCTGGATGAGCTGGATGCCGCCGGTGTGCCGGTGGGTAAGGCATGGCGAAATGCCGACGGGATATCGTTGCACGAACATGCTGGTTTCAGCTTCGCATTGTTTGATTACTGTGCTGGTCAAGCACCGGAGTTGGATAACCCAGAGCACCTGTTCGCCATGGGGCAAGTAATTGGCAAAATGCATGCTGTCGCCAAACAAGGAACCTTCCAGTATCGGCCAAGCCTATCGGTGGTTGAGGGTATGATAGCGGCTCAACAGCAAGTGCTGGCCAGCGGTCATCTAACCAGGCACCAGCAGCGTGCCTATGAGCGCATCAGTACACAGTTGATAAATAGTGTGGAAAAGGCATTGCCAGCCTCAATGGAGCTGATTCGCTGCCATGGCGACTGTCATCTGGGCAATGTGTTGGGTCGCGAGACCCATTTCAGCCTGGTGGACTTTGATGATTGCCTGATGGCGCCTGCGATTCAGGATATCTGGATGCTGCTGGCAGTGGATGAACCTCAGGCTCAACGGGCGCAGTTAAGTGAGCTCAGTGAAGGTTATGAAGAATCGCTGACGTTTCCAGATCATCAATTGGGGCTGATAGAACCGCTGCGCAGTTATCGGTTGATGCGCCATAGCGCCTGGTTGGTGCAGCGTTGGGATGACCCGGCATTTCCGCTGGCTTTTCCATGGTTTGCCAATAGTGGCTATTGGGATCAGCAGATTCGCCAGTTGGAACAGCAGCACCAGCAGACAGAAGCCCCCAAATGGCTGGCTTGATAGGTCACTGCGCGATCTGAATGCCGGACGGGCCAGTCAATTACAACATGGCCCTGATAAAGCAATCTTTATCAGGGCCATGTTGTTGCCAGCTGCCCACTTAAACACAGATAGAGAAGCCGGTCAGCCTTGTCTTTTAAAAACTAGGCGTTACTCGTCTTCTGGTTGTCCTTCTTCGCTATCTTCCTGGCCTGCCTGGCGGCGCTGGGCATTGATCTCAGCGGAGGGATTGTCCTGAGCTTCTATTTCCAGGGTTTCGTTAAGCGTCAGCATGAATCCTTGGCTGGGCATGAAAGCGCAGGTGCTGTCCTCGCACTCCAAACCGTACTGACCGTCAGTGTCATAAACACCACCGTCCATCTCACCTGAGAAAATGGCACTATCGGCGTTTTCGGCCTCAATGCAGGTGACGTCATGTGCAGTAATGCGTATGCGCTCGCCTGAACGTACGGCATCGCCGATGACGACGCAGTATTGGGGCAACTGATGGGAGGCGCCTACGTCGTGATTGGGGCGCAACAAGATGTTGTCGCGGCTGTTTTCGCCTTCAGCAAAAACAACATGCTCAGTGAATTCCACGCCCACGGTGGCTCTGTCTGGCAGTACCAGGGTGGCATCAGCGGCAAACAGGGGGGATGCCATTAGAGGTGCCATCAACACACTGAACCAGGTGGCAGATAATTTAAGGGATGGTTGCAATGGCGACGGTCTCATTAACATGGCGGAATCTCGCTGTTGATCATGTGTGCTGTAGAAGACGCTAATAATTAGTTATGAATGATAACACAATCATTATAAGTGAGCAGATGCGCGTGTCACTCTGCCACAGCGCCGATGGATTGAAAAATCTCATTGGGTCTATGATGTTGCTTTGCTGTGACATCAAACTGGCAAAGTAAGCTAGAATAGCCAGTTGTCAATTTATAGTTGTACAAAAGCTGTTTTGAGTATATTTTTCGTACTATATTTTTTCGCTTTGCTTATGTAAGCTCTTATTAATCATCCAAATGATACATTTAAGGTTTGCCGTGCAAGCGTCCCTTGGACTGACGAGGCCAAATATGACCGATGAGATTGCTTACCATTACCGCCAGATTATTCAACTGCTAGGCGAAGACCCTGAGCGGGAAGGGCTTCAGGACACGCCGCAGCGAGCGGCCAAGGCAATGCAGTTTTTGAATGCCGGTTATCAGCAATCGCTTGATGGCATAGTCAACAATGCTGTTTTTGAATCCCAGACCGATGAAATGGTTCTTGTAAAGGATATAGAGCTCTACTCGATGTGTGAACACCATCTACTGCCCTTTATCGGCAAGTGCCACATTGCATATTTACCAAACGGTAAGGTGCTCGGGCTTTCAAAATTTGCACGCATTGTTGATATGTTTGCTCGCCGCATGCAGATTCAGGAAAACCTGACTCGAGAAATAGCCGAGGCTGTTCAGGAAGTGACCCAGGCACGCGGCGTTGCGGTTGTGATCGAGGCTCGCCATCTGTGCATGATGATGCGTGGTGTCGAAAAGCAGAATTCAAGCATGAGCTCGTCAGTCATGCTGGGAGATTTCCGTAACAATCAGGCCACCCGCCAAGAGTTTCTGATGCTGGTCAGTTAAATGGTCGGATATCGAGCCGCTCATTCGCTGTTTTTTTAGCCATTAAGATTGCCGGGCTATTGGTCAAACGGGTGCTTTCGTCTTAGCATGGGCATCACAATGTGCCCATGGGAATGCCCCCTGATCAGGAGTCTGTAATGGAAGCGCTTAAAGAAACCCAGCTATATTGCCCGTTTGCCTACATTGATGGTAGTTGGGTTGCTGCCGATAGCGGCGAACAGATTAATGTTATTAA
>JBNJGW010000162.1:0-3167 GCA_051748005.1 Pseudomonadota bacterium
CATCAGCGCCTGGTGCAAGGTAACTGTTTAATGCCAGAGAGGGTGGGAGATGCCCTTTCTGACTTACTTAATCAGGTTCCCATCGAGGAATTTAGCGGCCAGGAGTGGCATGCTCGGCAACTACTTGAATATCAGGTTAAATAAACGACAAAAAATCTGACCAAATGTAACAAACTAGTTCATAATTTTCTATACAAGACATGTACAAGCAAGTATCTTGAGTCACCTTATGGATTCGCTTTTCACTGACCAGGAGATACTTAATGCTGCGCTTCCCCCGTCTTAAAGTTCGCAACCGCCTATTTGTCGGTTTTGGCGCGCTTCTTGTCATGTTCAGTTTGCTGACGGCAGTGGGCATTGATCGTGTCAACACCATCGATGATCGCCTGTATGCGATTAATGATATCAACGGTCAGATGATGCGCCATGCGATCAACTTACGCGGCAGCGTTCATGATCGCGCCATTGCACTGCGCGATATTACTCTGGTCAGTGACACAAGCGATGTTGACAGCCTGGTCAACCTATATGAGCAGCTTGCCGATAACTACCGCCAGGCCGAACGCAGCCTGGAAGCCATGATCGAGAACCATGCCGATACAGTCACTGAAGAAGAAAGCGCCATGCTGGCGGATATTGCCCGCCGTGCGCAAGCTGGCCGGGAGTTTGCCCGCAACATTATCAACGACCGGCGTGATGGCGACTTTATCAATGCGCGCGAAACCGTGGTGGGTGAAGGTGGCGATGCCTTTGCAGAATGGCTGGACAGCATTAATACCTTTATCGATTTTCAGGAAGCCAATACCGCCGCCGATACGGCAGTCGCTCGTGACGTTGCAGAAGGCTTTGGGCGTCTTATGATTCTACTGACCTTGGCGGCTATCCTGCTGAGTATCGCCATTGCCTGGTTCATTGCCCGCAGAATTGTTCGAGAGCTGGGGGCCGAACCGGATGATGTACGCGCCTTTGCACAAGCCGTTGGAAGCGGTGACCTCACCGTTAAACCGTCGCTGGCTCCCGGTGACAACACCAGCATTATGGCTGCTTTAGCAGGCATGGTGGATCATCTCCGCGAGTTGGTGGCTAAGGTACAGAACTCATCTGAAACAGTCGCAGTCAACAGCCGTCAGATGGCCGAAGGCAACGGCCATCTGGCATCCAGCATGGAACAACAGGCTAGCGCCCTGGCACAAACGGCATCCGCCATGGAAGAACTGCACAGCACCGTCGAACAGAATGCCAGCAACTCCATGCAGGCCAATAACGAAGCGGAAAGCGCTGCCTCTACGGCCAAGCACGGTGGCGACTCCGTATTCCAGATGACCGAGATAATGAAGGATCTGAGCGAAAGCTCACAGGAAATCTCCGGTATTATCTCTACCATTGACGCCATTGCTTTTCAGACCAACATCCTGGCGCTGAATGCCTCGGTGGAAGCAGCGAGAGCGGGCGAGCACGGGCGCGGTTTTGCGGTGGTTGCCCAGGAAGTGCGCAAGCTGGCTCAACGCAGCGCAGAAGCGGCCAGTGAAATCAAGACCCGTATCAACGGTAACCTGGAGCGTGTCAAACACGGCGATAGCCAGGCCGAAGACGCCCGCCAGTCCACCGAAGAAATTGTCGCCGCGATTGAACGGGTTACCGCCATCATGAATGAGATAAGCCATGCCAGTGCTGAACAGAGCAAAGGCGTAGGTGAGGTTAACGAGGCGGTTACCGATATGGATCGTGTCACCCAGCGCAATACACTCAACATTCAGGAAAGTGCTGAATCAGCTGGCCAGTTGGAAGAGCACGCACGTGACCTTTTAAATGCGGTAAAAGCCTTCAAACTGCCTGATAGTGAAGAGCACAGTACAGTGCTATTGTCTCATCAGCGTACCTGATAGCTTGCGCTGCAGGCTGCGTACATAGTGATGCCACCCAGGAGAAATACCCGATGTATACAGCAGCCCTGTTGTTCTCTGCATTACTGTTTGGCGGGATGGTCCTTTACTCGTTCGGTTTTGCGGCGTTTTTGCTGACCACGCTGCCTACAGACGTCGCGCGCGCCTCGATCAGGCGCGCCTTCCCGCACTTTTACCTGTTTGTCCTTGTCGTCGCAGGGCTGTCAGCCCTGCTACTATGGCCATTTGATCGCATCTCTGCCCTCTTGATGGCCGTCATCGCCGTGACCGTCATCCCCACACGCCAGGTACTGATGCCTGCAATCAATCGCGCCACTGACGAAGGACAAGTGGCGCGTTTCAAAAAACTTCACGGCCTGTCTGTGGTGATTGGCATAGCGCATATTGTCATTAACGCTTACGTTCTCAGTCGATTTATATAGCCTGAAAGTTGTCAATCTATGGTTGGCGTCAGCTGTCAGATACTGAATGATTGAGCGTTAGCAGGTAGTCAATCACCGCTTGCGCCTCTTCAGAGAACCAATCGGCACCCCCCGTCAATCGGGCCACCTCACGTCCATTGGGGTCGATCAGCACTGTCGTTGGCAAGCCAAGTACCGCCAGATCCCGGGCGATGGCACTGTCCGGGCTGTGGTAACCCGGCAGCCGACGGATGCCGGTCTCGTCCATAAAGCGCCCAATTTCACCTGAGTCATGCTGGCCAGAAGCAATGGTGATGACCTCAAAAGCCCTCCCTGCGTAGGCGTTGGCCAGCCGATCCAGAGCAGGCATTTCCTCACGGCAGGGGGCGCACCAGGTCGCCCAGAGATTTACCAGCCGCCAGTGTCCATCCAGTGACTCGAGGGTCAGTTCGCGCCCATCAGCGGTCTTGAACGGTGTCTGCTTGGGTGCCAAGCGTGGTGGCTCAGTGAGCTTTAAGGCGCGCATTTCGCCCTGCAACAGGTGGAGCGGAATCCCCTCACTCGCGGTAGATTCAGCAGCCTTTGCCAACGGCCCAGTCGCCCATTGAACAAGCATCAGCATACCTAGCAAAAAAATTGCCGCTTTGGTCAGGTATTGTGCGTTAAACGGCATCAATGAGCATGCCCTGCATGGCTATGCTGGCGGGCGCTCGCACTTTCGACTTCAACATGGAGCTCCAACCTTCCAGCATCAGTGTCAAGATGGACATCAAAATGTTCACCTTCTTTCAGGGCTTTGGATAGGCCCTCTAGCTGGATAGACAATCCATTGGGCGAGAGCAACAAAGTGCTGGAGGGGTCC
>JBNJGW010000163.1:0-3120 GCA_051748005.1 Pseudomonadota bacterium
CAATCATGAACACAATCATGAGTGCCACGGTAACCAAACCAAAAATAATAGTATCGTCCCAGTACATAGCAGCTCTCCCGCCGTGAAGTAATGGGATAATCGTAGCTGCAAGTGGCACATCATAAACTGATGTGGGTCAATTTTACGCCGCGCCGCCTCGCTTGGCGGCGCTGTTATTGACCCAGGTCAGTTTTTTACAGCACCTTACGGTCTTCTACCTTGCTGTGATCAGTACCCGGCGGCAACGGATGTCCCTTTGCCAGCTCGGCGCGGGTTGCATCACGCACATCAAGAACCCTCACCTTGTAACGCAGGGTCCTGCCTGCCAGCGGGTGGTTGGTGTCCACCGTTACCTGGTCACCATTGAGCGCCACCACGGTGACAATCTGCGGCCCGGCTTCACCTTCAGTCTGGAAACGGCTGCCAATTTCAAGCTCCGCATTGCCAAAGGCATTGCGGTTAACCTCTTGCACCAGGGCTTCATTACGAATGCCATAGGCATCCGCTGGCATCAGGGTAACGTTCAACTCACTACCTGCTGCCTGTCCTTCCAGCGCCTGCTCCAGGCCAGGCACGATATTATTATGGCCATGCAAATATTCCAGCGGCTGCTGACGAGCCTCGGAATCATCCAGCACCTGCTTTGCTCCGTCATGCTGAACATCACTCAGTACGTAATGCAGGGTGACAACCTGATGCGCGGCAATCGACATGGAAAACTCCTCTCGGTAAGCTATTGGCTTGCAAACATCGGGCGCAGTGTAACATCCGCCCTTGGTAGTCGTCTTTCTGGAGCTACACCCTATGCCCACCCCAACGCCGCAACGCAGCTGGCGGGATGCCTTTGCTGTGTACTGGCATGCGCCGGTTATTACCATGCTGTTTCTGGGGTTCTCTGCCGGTTTACCTTTTCTGCTGGTTTTTTCGACCCTTTCTGCCTGGCTACGCAGCGATGGCGTTGAGGTCGCGGCTATTGGCTTTTTTGCCTGGGTAGGCATGCTCTATTCGATCAAGTTTTTCTGGGCACCGATTGTTGACCGCCTGGCCCTGCCGGTACTCACCCGCGCTTTTGGCCAGCGGCGTGGCTGGATGCTGCTGGCCCAGGCACTGATGGTCACCGGCTTGGTGGGGCTAGCCAGCCTGGAGCCCCAGGGCAACCTGGGCTGGGTTGCCATCTTTGCGCTGCTGGTCGCCTTTGGTTCCGCCACCCAGGATATTGCCATTGATGCGTTCCGGATCGAGTCTGCCGATGACGATGTCCAGGCAGCCATGGCATCAACCTACATTATCGGTTACCGGGGCGGCTTGATGGCCGCAGGCGCCGGGGCACTGTTTGTGGCGGCCGCCACCTCATGGAACATCGCCTATCTATGCATGGCGGCGTTAGTGGGCGTAGGAGTCATCACCGTACTGCTGCGTCCTGAACCGCCGCGCAATTCATTGACCATTCAACTTGCCCACGAGCCTAGAGTCCGTGCTTTCCTGCGCGCCAGCCGGGGCAAACCCCGCTGGCTACGACGCCTGGGGGCCTGGAGCATTGGCGCCATCATTTGCCCGTTCAGCGACTTTTTCCGCCGCTACGGCATGAAGGCGCTTTGGGTACTGGTGTTTATCGCTGTTTTCCGGATCAGCGACCTGGCCATGGCCTCCATGGCCAACCCACTGTATATCGATCTGGGTTTTTCCCTGGCCACTATTGCTAACGTCACCAATATTTTTGGCATTGCCATGAGTATTACCGGTGGTGTTCTGGGGGGGCTTCTGGTAGCGCGCTACGGCATTGGACCGCTGCTGATCCTGGGAGCCGGTATGGTCATGCTGACCAATCTGCTGTTTGCCCTGTTAGCCTTGATGGGTGACCAGCTGCCCATGCTGGTCGTAACGATTGTCGGCGATAACCTGGCCAATGGCCTGGCCAGTGCCGTCTTTATCGCTTTTTTATCGAGTTTGACATCAAGAGCCTACACCGCAACCCAGTACGCGCTGTTTTCATCGCTGATGACCCTGCCGGGCAAATTCATCAGTGGCTTTGGTGGCATCATGGTCACCTCACAGGGCTATGCCAGCTTTTTCGTGGCGGCAGCACTGCTTGGCTTACCTGCCGTTATCCTGGCCGTCTGGGTCAGCCGCGACAAACAGATGGTGCCTCCTCCTGGCAGTGCAACCCCCTGATGTTGCATGATTCTGGGATTGCAGGAAACGAGAAGTAAAGCGCTAGGGTTTAACGCCCTGACGATAGGAGTTTAGCCACGCCAGTGCACCGGGCGTAGCGCGCCATTGATCGCGCATCAGGGTACGATACTGCCAGGCCTCACCACGGGTTCCGGGGTCAACATTACCTTCCCCATCAGATTTCATCGGGCGTGGGTTGTCAGCGCCCAGCAGCTCAATCGCATGGCGATTGTAGCGCTGGATATCTTCCAACACCCTGGCTGCCTGATCGTAGTGCTTCAGACGGAAGTGGGCCAGGGCGCGTCCAAACAGAATATTCAGCGCCATGGAGCCGTCGTCACGGTGCTCTTCCAAAAGCTGCAGAGCATCGGCATTACGCTCATCACGCAGCAGTTGGTCCAACACCAGTTCCAGCAACCCGAGGCTGTCTTCGCGGTTCACCAACAGCATCTTTTCAGCCAGTTGACGCGAGTGCTGGCGTGCACCACGCTCCATCCCCACTACCAGCGCCAGGCCGGTGCGCAACAGAATGGCGTTATCCGCATCATCCCAGCACAGGTTGCCATCACCGGCGGCGCGTGCCTGATCCAGCCAGCGATTGAGACGCAGCGCCAGCGGCTCCAGCAGGCTGGGCGCCATCCATGGCAAGCTGCCAAAACGGCTGGTCAGGGCAAGGGCCAGATCCTGCACCACCTGGGGTGAATCCAACCACTCCGGGTGGGCGCATAACTCTGACATCCAATCCACAGCGTTATTCCAGGGGTCGTCAACAAAGCCCAGGGCAATGTCGGTATCCACCATGACCTGGAACTCAGCGTGCCAGGTCGCAAACAGGGTCGCCTCACGAGCACTGACGTGATAATCAAGACAATTTCCACGCGCACGGATGTCCAGCTTGGGCGCGGTCGTCAACGCCGCCAGCAGCGACTGCAGGGCCACCAGCGGCGT
>JBNJGW010000164.1:0-3052 GCA_051748005.1 Pseudomonadota bacterium
CCCAGCGGGTCATCGGTGTAGGTATTCAGACGGCTTTCGTCAGGCAGGGTAATGCGCATGATCATCTGGCTGGCACCTCCTTCCAGAAGAGTCATTCCTCCCATCAATACCGCCTCTATTTGAGAGCCGAACACCATGCCGTAGCCTCGCGCCTGGGTACGGGCAACCTCCAGAATCTGTTCTTCCGTCACGCCTTCAAGCGTGGCGGCCAGCGTCACAAGGCGGGTCAATAGCCCGTGGTCATCCAGCGTCAATGCGGCTTCTCCGCCAAGCAGGGTGGCATCGTCCAGGGTCACCCTGTCGCTCAATACGTCTACTGGCGTCACGCCTTCTGGCAGTTGAACGGGTAATTCAACATTCAGGCTCACACCGAGGGCGTCACGCAGGAGTATCTGGCCATCCCCCCCGAGAAGGCTCTGGTTGGCCAGCTCCTCCCAACGAACCATAAAATCCGCATCCATACCCAGCAGGCCGGTGCCGTCGGTGAGAACATTGGCCACCATGCGCCTCTGGGTGCGTTCTTCGCGGGGGGACAGCGCAATCATCCGGTCGAGATCAAGCTCCAAAGCTTCCATTTCTACCTGGGCGGCACCGTCACTCAGGTCCCCATCCAGGTTAAGCGAGGCCAGGCTGGCCGCAAAGGTATCGCTATCCATGCTCAGGCGTTCCAGCGACATGGCGCCGATACGTTCGAGTTCTTCCTGCTGCAGACCCTGCACATCCTCTACCCGCAACCGCCCGATTACCAGCGAGACATCGCCTAGCTCATCCATGTTGTTGCCCTGCATGGCCAAGTTGCGAAATTCAAGCTCACCAATGGCAGTGGCCGAGAGTGACGCTCCCTGGATACTTTCGATCGTCAGCTGCCCGGCCCCCTGCTCCATCGCAAGCTCGCGCCACATTTCTTCAGCCACTTCTGAATCCAGAGATACCACCAGGCCATCGATGGCAAACTGCGCCAGCTCAAAAGCGGGGTCTTGCAGGGCCTGGTCGGTTAACACGGCCATTCCGGGTTCGGCCAGCATCAGGCTTTCGATACTCAGCAGCGGTTTGTCGATTCGGTTGTCCTCAATGCGGATATTGTCCAGCTGTATATCATCCGGCGCGTCATAGTCGCCGTTGACCGAATAGCGTTCCACCAGGACGCGTTGACCGTCCTGGCCCTCGAAGACAATATCTTCTGCGACCACTTGCCCGCCGCTCGATGCCTCATTCACCTCGCCTATACTCAACTCGCCCTCAGCAAAAAGCTCGGCAAGATCGGCTTCCAGTCGCTCAGCGCTTGCCTGCACCAAGGGGGATGCAAACAGGCAGACTGTCAGCAGGGAAGTCGTAAAAGACTTAACGAAACAGGACATAACATCGCCTCGATAATGGATGGGATTTTCAGCATAGCACTGGAATGCAAAGAAAAGTGAACCGCCAGCCTTGATGCAGTATAGAGCAGTGAAAGGCCAGAGCGCCCTTACTGCGCGCGTAGGACACTGAATGAATCAAACAGTCGGGCTGATAAGGGCTGCGCCAAGCGCCAGGTAATGCTCATGGGCTTTTCGCCTCTATGACTGACATAGATAAGCGGGCCACAGGCTCTGAAAGCGTGCGCCTTGGTTTCCTGTACGAAAAGCTGGAAACTCCAGGGCATCTCCGAGCCTTCACCCTGTTGAATATAACGCTGGCCAGCCGGTGTGCTGGCACTTGCCGCGTTTTGGCTCTGCCAGTGGAAAAGCTCAGCGCTGATGGCGTAATCATCATAGGCGACGCCTTCATGCAGAGCGGATGATTTGTCCAGGGTAACAAACATCAACTCAATACCTTGTTCATGCAGCCTGACGACCCCTTCGCGCGAGCTTTTACGCTTTTCAGCAGTGTGATACCCCACTGCGGTTAATATCTCGCGCCGGCTGTAGCGGCTGTGTAGCTTCAAGGGCGTGTGCTCAAGCCCTTGAATAGGCAGGTAATGCGCATGAGCCTTCAGATTCAGGCATTCCGCCAGCTCCTTGAGTTCTTGTGCGGCTTCAGGCGCAGCGGCGAGGCGCTGCAAGAAAGCTTCTGGTGCACCTGTCTGGTTGTCATGGCTATCGATTTGATAGGCCAGCATCTGCAGCCTCAGGCGCGCTCGTTCAGTATTAATGCGATAGTGAGCCGGGCTTTCTGCCACCCGCTCAAGCAGGTTTAACTGCTCGACATCGTCGATATGCAGCAGACTGCTGAAGCGCTGGCTAAAATACGCGGCTTCTTCCGCCACAGGGTTGGCAAACAGCCCGACTGCCTGCTTCAGGTTGACCCAACCACGATTATATTTATTGCCAGACGCATAGATATCATCAAGTTCAAGCCGCTGATCATGGATAAATTGAGCCAAAGTGAGCGCATCACGGCCGTGCAACGCAACATAGCTGCGCAGTTCCGTTTTCAGCCGTCGCCAGTTCTGGTTAACCGCGTCTTGTAACTGCTTGAGAATTTGCTCACGAGCCTGTTTTTGCAGCTGAAGGTGGCAACCGGACGGTAACTTTCCAAAGCCTTTTTGTGCACCTTCGAGTATCTCTCGACGAGATAGCCCGGTGATTGCCTGATACAAGGTATCAAACTGAAACCCTTTGGACTGGCCGATAAAGTCCAGCACCAGGCAGCTGTCTTTATCTTCATGAAGACGCAGGCCCCGCCCTATCTGCTGCTGAAAAACAGTCGCACTCTGGGTGGGTCTTAGCAGTAACAACGTATCGACAAAGGGTAAATCAACCCCTTCGTTATACAGATCCACCGTTACAATCACGTTGATTTTGCGCGTTTCCAGGCAGGAACGCGCATCCCGGCGGGTTTCCTGATCGGTTTCACCGGTGACCAACATGGCCTTGATACCCGCCTTGTTAAAATAGTCGGCCATAAAGCGTGCATGATTCACCGATACGCAAAAGGCCAGCGCCCGACAATTCGCGATATCATCAACCAGTTGATCCCAGTTGCTGACCACTGCTCTGGCGCGGGCATCATTGCCCGTTAACAGCTTATCGAGCTGGTGCTTTTCCAACGCCGGTTTTGACCAGTCTATTCC
>JBNJGW010000165.1:0-3005 GCA_051748005.1 Pseudomonadota bacterium
GGCCAGGGCTTGCGCCTGCTGTTTTCGGTTCCCTGGCCACCGCAGGGCATCTATACCAATGATGCATTGGAGTCAGGTGATGATCTGCGCAACCTCAGCATGCGTGCCTATAACACCTCCAGTGAGCGTATTGCCCAGCTGACCGGCGCGGTGCCTACCCAGGTGGAAGTGCCGGATATTCCTACCGCGTTCAGTACCGGCCGCGTTGAAGCCATGATCACATCGCCGGCCACCGGTGCTGATACCAAGGCCTGGGATTATCTGAGCCACTTCAACCATGCCCAGCTGTGGTTGCCCAAGAACATGGTGATTGTCAGTGAAAGCGCATTCTCGCGTCTGGATGAAGCCACCCGTGAAGCGTTGCTGGAAGCCGCCGCTGAAGCCGAGCAGCGCGGTTGGGAAATGAGCCGCCAGGAAACGGAAGATGCGTTGGCGGTACTGGAGGAAAACGGCATTGAAGTCAGTGAGCCAAGCGATGCCCTTTCTGAATCACTACGTAGCGTGGGTGAAACCATGACATCCGAGTGGGTCGAGCGCGCAGGTGCGCAAGGCCAGACCATTCTCGACGCCTATGAAGAGGCTCGAGAGTAACCGCTATCTGCCTCGGCCGCCCAGGCCGAGGCTTGCTGACCCGTCTGGACGTCCATCATGACCTATCGACTGCGTGTTCTATACAACCTGGGTGGCTATCTGGCAGCCGCTTGCCTTAGTTTGATCTGTCTGCTGATCACGGCCCAGATTCTGGGCCGTATCGTTGACCGTATTGCGGTGGCCAGCGGTGCTGACCGCATCGGCCTTGCCATTCCGGGCCTTTCTGAAATTTCCGGCTTTTTGCTGGTAGGGGCCAGTTTTCTGGGGCTGGCCTACACCTTCATTCACGGCGGCCATATCCGCGTCACCTTATTGATTGGCCGTTTGCCCGCCGCCATCCGGGTGTGGGTCGAGGTCTTCTGCCTCGGCGTTGCGCTGGTGCTGTGTGTTTATCTGGCCTGGAACCTTTACGTGTTGCTGGCGGACAGCATCGCCTTTAACGAAACGTCTTACGGCCTGCTGCGCATTCCCTTATGGATTCCGCAAACCGCCATGCTGGCAGGGGTGGGGCTATTCTGTCTTGCTTTGCTTGAAGGCCTTACCCAGACGCTGATAACGGCTATTCGTTCTCCCCATCTCTTCATCGCCGACGATAGCGGGCACGAATAATCCCAGGAGATTGACCATGTTGATAATGATGTTCGTGCTTTTTGGCGCGCTCCTGCTGCTGTTGGGTAGCGGTGTCTGGGTGGCGTTTTCGCTGTTGGGGCTGGGTTGGCTGGGGTTGTCGCAGTTCACCTCGGTGCCGGTCGGCGCTGTTATGGCGTCCAATATCTGGGGGTCGAGCTACAGCTGGGAGCTGACCGCCCTGCCAATGTTTATCTGGATGGGTGAAATCCTGTTCCGCTCGCGGCTCGCCGATGACATGTTCACAGGCCTTGCGCCCTGGATGCAGCGTATTCCCGGCCGACTGCTGCACACCAACGTGGTGGGCTGTGGCCTGTTTGCAGCTGTTTCAGGCTCATCGGCGGCAACCTGTGCCACCATGGGCAAGATGACGATTCCCGAACTGACGGGGCGTGGCTACGATGAGCGCCTGGTCATTGGCACCCTGGCCGGTTCGGCAACGCTTGGGCTGCTAATTCCGCCGTCGATCATCCTGATTGTCTTTGGAGTGGCAACGGATCAATCCATTGCGCGTCTGTTCATGGCCGGCATCTTCCCGGGGCTGATGCTGATCTCGCTGTTTGCGCTTTACCTGATGATCTGGTCCTGGCGCTACCCTGACCGTGTGCCCCCGGCGGAAAGCGGCTTGCCACTGAATGAAAAGCTGCGCCGTGCACGTCGTCTGATTCCCATGCTGGCGCTGATTATTGGCGTCATTGGTTCTATTTACACTGGGCTTGCCTCACCTACCGAGGCTGCCGCGGTGGGCGTAGTGCTATCGCTGGTTCTGGCGCGGGTTCAGGGTAATATGGGCTTCAGCGTGTTCCGCGATGCCTTGATGGGGGCTGTGCGCACCTCCACCATGATTGCCTTTATTCTGGTAGGGGCTTCTTTTCTGACCGCTGCCATGGGGTTCACCGGTTTACCCAGTGACCTTGCCGCCTGGATTGGGGGAATGGATCTATCGCCCTGGATGCTGCTGGTCGCACTGACGCTGTTCTTTATTGTGCTGGGTTGCTTTCTGGATGGCATCTCAGTAGT
This sequence comes from Pseudomonadota bacterium, assembly GCA_051748005.1. GTDB lineage: Bacteria > Pseudomonadota > Gammaproteobacteria > Pseudomonadales > Halomonadaceae > Vreelandella. Next base: position 2,239 of record JBNJGW010000165.1, read on the forward strand.
GGTGCTGACCACATCCATTATGCTACCCATGGTGGAAGCGGCTAACATCGATCTGATATGGTTCGGCATCTATCTCGTCATCGTGGTGGAAATGTCCCAGATCACCCCACCCGTTGGCTTCAATCTGTTTGTTCTCCAGGGCATGACGGGACGCAATATTCTTTACATTGCCTGGGCGGCCATGCCGTTCTTTTTCCTGATGATGCTGGGCGTTGTACTGATTACCCTGTTCCCAGGTATTGTCACCTGGTTGCCTGAGGCGATGAACAACTGATTGCTTTTCTCACAGGAGAAGATGACACCATGGATCAAGAGAGCGCTCCATCCCCGCGCACTGCCTACGGGCCGATTGTCTCGTCTGAGCATTTGTCACGTAGCAGCCTGGAGCTTTCCGAGTTCGAATTTGGCCTGATCATTGGGGGCCATGCGTTTGACCGCTGGATGGTGCGCTGCATGACCGCCACAGGCTACCCGGAGCTGAGCGCGCTGGATATTCTGGTACTGCATAGTGTCAACCACAGGGAACGTGCCAAGCGCCAGGCGGATATCTGCCTGGTGCTTAATGTCGAGGATACCCACACGGTGACCTATGCGCTCAAGAAACTCGCCCGGCTCGGGCTGGTAAGCGGAGAAAAGCAGGGTAAGGAGACCTTCTTTCAGGCGACAGTTACTGGCCGAGATGCGTGCAGTGAATACGCCCGAATCCGTGAAACCTGTCTGGTGGATTCTCTGGCCTCCATGGGCGTGGAACGCGAAGAAATGCGCCG
>JBNJGW010000166.1:0-2933 GCA_051748005.1 Pseudomonadota bacterium
CCGGCTACTCTCGGAATGCCACGAAGCGCTGATTGGCGCGCCTCCCGGCCATTATATCTCCACCTGCACCACCGACCTGCGCGCCTTCCACGTATCCGGCAATATCAACGGTACCTGCTACGGCCCCGTTGCCCAGCGCATTCACGGTGTGGATGAGTGCGTGGAGATTGACTCAATCCGCCATGTACTGACTACCTATGCCCTGTTTATCCATCGCTGGGCAAAAATGGCTGAACAGCAGGAGAGTAACTAATGAGAAACGTCTACCTGGCTGACTATGCACGCAGCGCTTTCAGCCGCGCCCACCCCCGCAAGCCCGAGGTGGATGCCTGGGCCGACACCCGCAGCGATGCTCTGCTGGCCAGCGTTCTGGATGGCTTACTGGCGCGCAGCGATGTTGATGGCGCGGCGGTGGAAGATCTGAGTATTGGCTGCGCCCTGCCAGTGAAAGAACAATGGAGCTTTGGTGGCCGCTACCCGCTGTGGCTGGCCCAACGCCTGGGCCCCAGAGGCCAGGCCTGCGCCACCCGGCAGATTGATCAGCAGTGTGGCTCTGGCCTGGCTGCCCTGCGCAACACCGCGCGCGAGATTCAGGCAGGCGCGGTTGAAGTGGGGATGGCCGGTGGCGTGGAAAACATGACCCGTGTACCCATGGGCCCGGCTCTGTTTAAGGAAGGCATTTTGACCAGCCCTGACGCGCTGCAACAGGCCGACTGGCTGGCGCTGGACGTGGTGCTCAATATGGGCCTGACCGCTGAGCGACTCGCCACGTCAGCGGGTATTTCCCGTGCTGCCATGGACGCCCTTGCCCTCAGCTCCCACCAGCGGGCGGCGAGCGCCGATGCAGCGGGCCACTTCGCTGGCGAACGCTTGACCCTGAGCAACGCGGCCGGTGAGCCAATCAGTGTGGACAGCAACATTCGCGCCGATACCAGCGCCGAGCGTTTAGCGGGGCTGGACCCGGTATTCATGCAAGGCGGCATGGTCACCGCAGGCAACAGCTCACCGCTGACCTCAGGCGCCGCCGCCACGCTTTTGATGTCAGAGCCTGCCCTGCACCAGCATGGGGTGAACCCCTTGGCGCGGGTTGTGGCGATTGCCGACTGCGGCGTCAAGCCGGAAGAAATGGGCGCCGGTGCCGCCGCCGCTATCCAGCGCGCCCTGAAACAGGCCCAGCTAACGCCTGACGATATCAGCGTATGGGAAATCAACGAGGCCTTTGCTGCAGTCCCGCTCCACGCCATGGGCAAGCTTTCCCTTGACCCTGAAAACGTCAATATCTGGGGCGGCGCCATGGCACTCGGGCATCCATTAGGCGCGACCGGCATCCGCCTCGCTGGCACCCTGGCCCGCCAGTTGCAGCATCGCCAACAGCGTTATGGCTGCGCGGCAGCCTGCATCGGTGGTGGCCAGGGTATTGCCATCATCCTGGAACGCTGCTGAAAGCCAGGACGATGGCAATGCTGGTATTCACACTGGCATAAAAATTGCTGGTTACAGTCTTATCGCTTTATATCAAGATGCTGATTGTACCAGCGGTCATCTCAAGGTACCGGGATAGATGCCCTAAGGTACTCAACAGAGGAGAAATGCATCACCAAGGTGCAAGACAACAATGCAAGCGCATCATGATTGACCCAAGTATCCACCAATAAACCATGCAACGCATGCTGCCTGAACCGTCTCCCCTTGAGGGTTATGACCCAGCAGGCAATAACAACGATAAGGACCTTTATCATGAAAAACTTTACGCTAGGCTTTTCCAAGACCTTCACTACTGCCATTGCCGTGATGGGAGCGACTGCCGTGCTGGCCATGCCCAGCCACGCCCGTGACCTTGACGAAATTCGCGACGATGTCTTCCAGGTGGTGAACTCCGGTGCCTACCCGCCGTTCAGCTTTGTCAACACCCAGGGCGAGCTGGTCGGCTTTGACGTTGATATTGCACAAGCACTGGCCGAGAAAATGGGCGTTGAGGTCAATGTCCAGTCATCGCCCTGGAACGGCATCATTGCCGCCATGGTCGGCGGGCGCTTTGATGCCTGTATCTGCAGTATGAGCATCACCGAAGAGCGCCAGGAAGTGCTGGACTTTACCGACCCCTACTACAGCTCCGGCCTGTCCATCTGGGTGCAGGAGGAGACCAGCGACATCAGCAGCATTGACGACTTCGAAGGTAAGCGGGTCGGCTCGACGCTGGGCGAGACCGGCAACCAGTGGGCAGTGGAAAACGGCGACGGCAAGTGGCGTAACCAGACGTTCCAGGGGCTGCCTGACATCATGAGTGCGCTGAACTCCGGCCGTATTGACGTCATGATCGCCGACGATGTGCCGGTACTGGTTGCCATGCAGGAGAATGAACGGGATATCAAGATGATTGATGTGGGCGAGCTGCCGCGCTGGCCTGCCGCCATTTCGATCCAGCAGGACAACCCTGAGCTGCTGGCCGCACTGAACGTGGCACTGGCCGACATCAAGGAAGACGGCACTTATCAGGCGATTGTTGATAAGTGGATCGGCGAAGGCGCCAACATCGAGTAACCCTGTGGCCGGGCAGTTTACAACGTTGAGCTGCCCGGCTGGCTGATCGACTGATCAGTGGTTTCTACTGCGTTGATACCTGAGTACCCATCATCATTACCTGATTACCTCAACACAAAACGACAACAAGGTAACTTCATGGACTTCAACCTGATGGTCGAGATCACGCCGCTGCTGATACAGGCAGCCGGGGTCACAATCGACATCTCGGCCCGTGCCATCTTCTTCGGGTTTTTCATCGCCTGTGGGTTGGTGTTTCTGCGCACCGCTCGCATACGTCCGCTGCGCTGGCTGGCACGCAGCTATATCAGCGTGGTGCGCGGCACGCCCTATTTTGTTCAGCTGCTGCTGGTGTTTTACGGTGGCCCCAGCATCGGTTTACAGCTTGACCC
>JBNJGW010000167.1:0-2907 GCA_051748005.1 Pseudomonadota bacterium
CTCCATAACTTGGAGCCTACAAAATACCCGGCCCGCCCTATGACATGCGCCGCTACCGGTGCTGTCATCAGGATAAACACAACGATTGCCAGGGCCCTGGCGACGATGCTGGTCTCGGCAAAATGCATGGCTGCTGCCACCATGATCAACATGACGCCCAGCGCTGCCGCCTTGGTTGTGGCATGCATGCGGGTGAGCAGGTCCGGCAGGCGCAGGATGCCAATCGCTGCCAGCAACATGAACAGTGATCCGGCAATAATCAGCGTTCCCTTGATAAAATCAATCATCTCTTGGGCCTCCACGCTCCAGAAAACGGGCAAAACCAATGGCTGCAAGAAACCCCATCAGGGCGATAACAATTGCCGCATCAAGAAAGCTGGGCACACCGGATTTGATGGCATGTAAACCCACCATCCCGACAATGGTGGTTGTAAACAGTTCCAGTGCTATTACCCTGTCGGGCAGGCTTGGCCCGCGCACCACGCGCACAAAAGCTAACACCAGTGCCAGGCTCATGATCACCTGACCAATAAGATACACATGATTCATCAGCGAAAAAGCTCCAGTGCGCGGTGTTCCATCTCTTTCAGATTGCGACGCAAACCCTCTTCGTCATCCAGAAACATCGCATGGATATACAGCACTTTACGGTCATCGGAAACATCCAGACTCAGGGTGCCGGGCGTTAATGAAATCAGGTTGGCCACCATGGTAATTTCCATTTCGGTTTTAGCATTCAACGGCATGGCAATCACGCCGGGGCGCATATGCCAGGGCGGAGTCAATACGTCAAAGGCAACGCGCAGATTGGCCTGAACCAGCTCTTTAAGAAAAAAGCCCACAAAACCTATGATCCGCGGAATGCGCGCCGGGTACCCCTTGAGGGATGCCAACTGGGGCTCGATCAGCACCAGGGTGATATAACCAAACACCAACCCCACCAGCAGATTCAGACCGCTGAAATCACCGGATAACATCACCCAGGCAAGCCCCAGCAGCAGGTTCCAGATCGCCCCTGTCATGGTGTACCCCCTTCACTTTGCGCGCCATCCTGTGGCGCCGTTACCTGGTCGATCCATTCAACTTCATTACCAGGAGTCACCCCCAGCACCGCTTCAATATACTGTTCCGGTGCCAGCAATTGATCACCGATCAGGTTCATCGTCTGCATGATGGGTTCGGCAAACACACCTATCATCAAGGTCGCCGCGGCCAGCATCATCACCGGGAAATACATCATCCCCAGGCTCGGCTTGATCAGCCGGCCGTCATCACCGCCGGGCGTTGCATCTTCCGGCACGTTATTATCTTCCGGTAGGGTTTTCCAGAAGACCTCGTTCCACAGCTTGACCATGGAATACAGCGTCATGAACCCAACCGCCAGCGCGATACCGGTGACGACATAAGCCTCTGCCTCGATGCCGGCACGTACAATCACGAACTTGGCGAAGAATCCGGATAGCGGCGGAATACCGGCCAGCGAAAACGCCGAAAGAAAGAAGGCCACTGCCAGCCAGGGCCGCTTACGGTAGAGGCCACCCATCTTTTTAAGCTGGTAGGTGCCCAACAGACGATGGGTAATCCCGCTGATCAAAAACAGGTTGGTTTTCACCACCATGTTATGTAACACCGCAAAAACGCCCCCGGCGATAGCCAACGGCGTATAAAGCGCCAACCCCAGCAGCATATAGCCAATCTGGCTGACGATATGGAACGACAGGATACGCCTGAACTCGAACTGTGCGGCAGCACCCAGCACTCCTGTGACCATGGTGATCGCCGCTGCCCAGAGCATGATGTCCTGCAGGTATTCCATGCTTTGATCAAATACCAGGGTGAACACCCGAAACAGTGAATAGACCCCAACCTTTGTCAGCAGGGCAGCAAACAGTGCAGAAACCGCCACCGGTGGTGTGTGATAGGACGCGGGTAGCCAGAAAAACAATGGGAAAGCCGCTGCCTTGATGCCAAAGGCCACCATGTACATCACCGCCAGCACTTCCACCATGCCACTGTGCTCGGCAGCGTCCAGACGCAAGGCAATATCTGCCATGTTGAGGGTACCCACAGTGCCGTAGGTCAGGCCCACTGCAGTCAGAAAGATGATCGAAGCCAGCAGGTTGAGGGTCACATATTTGATCGCACCTTCCATCTGTGCCCGCTCACCGCCCAGAATCATCAGCGCGAAGGAAGCCACCAGCATGACTTCAAACCAGACGTAAAGATTAAAGATATCACCCGTCAGAAAAGCGCCTGCTACACCGGCCAGCAGCAGATGCATCAAGGGGTAATAGCCAAACTTTTCATGCCCGCGCCCAGTGGTTGCCAGTGAGTAGATACCCATCAGCAAACCGATAATAGCCGTCATCAGCACCATCACCGCACTCAACACATCGGCCACCAGCACAATGCCAAAAGGTGCCGGCCAGCCGCCCATTTCCAGAGTGATATAACCCTCTTCCATTACGCCGACAAACAGCCAGAGGCTAACCACCAGCAGGGCCAGATTACCGCCAATGCCAATAAAGCGCTGCACTGGACGCGAGCGCCAGAACAGTAGCGAAATAGCCCCGGATAGCAGAGGTAATAGAACGGGCAGTGCGACTTCAGGCCTCACGTGTCAGTTTCCTTCATCTTGTCCAGGTCATCTGCCTTGACCACTTCGTAGGCACGCCTGATCAGTACGACGGCAAACGCCAGTACGCTGAAAGCGATAACGATGGCGGTCAATACGACGGCTTGAGGGAGCGGGTCAGCCACATTGCCCACAGGGGCGCTCATCCCCTCAGGTATTAACGGTGGCGCGCCTCGGGTCATGCCTGCTGTGGTAAAAATCAGCAGGTTGGCCGCGTTGGAAAGCAGCATCAGCCCAATCACCAGCTTGACGATAGAACGCCTGAGCATCAT
>JBNJGW010000168.1:0-2892 GCA_051748005.1 Pseudomonadota bacterium
CGTCATTCAGCGGTTCCTCTATGGAGCCCTGGAGTACGCCAAGGGCATTCAGGTCGGTCTCCCCGTGACGCAGCAGATAAATACGGGCCTTGTCTGTCGGGTCGCTGTTTACTTTGGCGTATGGAGCGAGAGCACATTGGGTAATCATGTCATGGGGCCTTCTGTTGTGGTGTCTGGAGTATGATGCGCAAGTGAGGCTTGAGACCTCTGACCAGGTCGCTTGACCTGATGGTGGATTTCAGTTTCGATGAAGATTGTTATCTCATTGTTTCAGGAGTCTGGCATGCAACACACTGTACTTGTTACGGGTGCAAACCGAGGCGTTGGCCTGGCGCTGGCCGAGCAGTATCACAAAGCTGGCTGGCGGGTGATTGGCGCCTGCCGTGAGTCGTCTGATGACTTGCAGGCGGTGGCCGATAAAGTGATCGACAGGATTGATGTCACCCAGGCAGACAGTGTCGCAACCTTGGCCCACGCGTTGAAAGGTGAAACCCTGGACCTGTTGATCAACAATGCCGGGCTTTTGCAGGATGAATCCTTGGGCAGCCTGGATTTTGACAGCATCCGTACCCAGATGGAAATCAATGCCTATGCGCCGCTGCGCGTATGCGAAACCCTGCTTCCCCACCTGAAAAGCGGCAGCAAGATTGCCAATATCACCAGCCGCATGGGCTCGATTGCCGATAACGACTCCGGCGGCCGCTACGGTTACCGGGCCTCCAAGGCGGCGCTCAATGCCTTTGGCAAATCCCTGGCGATGGACCTGAAGCCAAAGGGCATTGCGGTGGCGCAGTTGCATCCGGGTTATGTGAAAACCCGGATGGTCAACTTTGGCGGGGTGATCTCACCTGAAGAAGCCGCCGCAGGTATCGTGGCGCGCATTGACGCCCTGACGCTCGATAACACCGGCGGCTTCTGGCATTCCAATGGTGAAGAGCTGCCCTGGTAAATGGTTCAGTTGCCAGTGCGTTTGCCGCTGGCGCTATGGAACGGATGTATCGCCTCACGGGCGATATGGAAGGTCAGGGTGTCCCCCTCGCTGACCGGCGGCTGGCCAGAGGTGCGAATCACAGTGGGCTGCTCGCTATCGGCCAGTTGCACATAGAGATGGCTTTCCGCCCCGGCGGCTTCAAACAGCACCAGCGTTGCCTCCACGGTAAAGTGGGGGCTGTCAGGTGCCTGCAACAGCATATTGTCGGGACGGATGCCAACAGTGTCGGTGTTCTTGGGCAGGTCATGCAGCAACGCCCCGGAACCTTGCCCGTGCAGGTAGTCCAGCGGCAGCATGTTCATCGCCGGTGAGCCAATAAACCCGGCCACGAACATACTCGCCGGGCGGGCATAGATCTCCATGGGCGTGCCGACCTGCTCAATCTGACCGCCATTGAGGACGACCAGGCGGTCACCGAGGGTCATGGCTTCCAGCTGGTCATGGGTGACGTACAGGCTGGTGGTTTTCAGGCGGCGCTGCAGCTGCTTGATTTCTACCCGCATCTGCACGCGCAGCTTGGCATCCAGGTTGGAAAGCGGTTCATCAAACAGGAAAGCCGCCGGGTCGCGTACCAGAGCGCGGCCCATGGCCACCCGCTGGCGCTGGCCGCCGGACAGCTGGCGCGGCTTGCGCTGCAGGAAGTCGGTAATTTCCAGCATCCTGGCGGCGGTCTGCACGCGCTCCTCGATCTGCTCCTTGTTGAACTTGCGGTTTTTCAACCCGTAAGCCAGGTTGTTATACACCGTCATATGCGGATAGAGCGCATAGTTCTGGAACACCATGGCGATATCGCGCTCGGCGGGTTCCAGGTTGTTGACCACCCGGTCACCGATTTTCAGGGTGCCGTCGGTAATGCTTTCAAGGCCCGCCACCATGCGCAGCAGGGTGGATTTACCGCAGCCCGAGGGGCCGACCAGGACCACAAATTCACCGTCCTCAATGGCAAGATCAATGCCTTTGACGGCATCAACATTGCCGCTGTAGGTTTTTTTAAGCCCTTCCAAGGTAATACTGGCCATGGTTATTTCTCCGTCTCGGTCAGGCCTTTGACAAACAGGCGTTGCATAAACAGGATCACCAGCACCGGGGGCAGAGCGGCAAGCACCACGGCGGCCATGATCAGGTGCCACTGGGGATTTTCCTCGGACGTCATACGCTGGATGCCCATGACGATGGTGTAGTAATCCGGGTCAGTGGTGATCAACAGCGGCCACAGGTACTGGTTCCAGCCGTAGATAAACATGATCACAAACAGAGCCGCGATATTGGTGATGGATAGCGGCATCAGGATGTCCTTGAAAAACTTCAAGGGGCCTGCGCCATCCACCCGGGCGGCTTCGAGCATTTCTTCCGGAACCGTCATAAAGAACTGGCGGAACAGGAAGGTGGCGGTGGCCGAGGCAATCAGCGGAATCGACAGCCCGGCAAAGCTGTTGAGCATGCTGAGGTCTGCCACTACCTGATAGGTGGGGATAATGCGTACTTCCACCGGCAGCATCAAGGTAATAAAGATCAGCCAGAAGAAGAACATCCGAAAGCGAAAACGGAAATACACAATCGCAAAGGCGGAGAGCAGTGAAATACTCAGTTTGCCAACGGTGATCGCCATGGCCATGACAAAACTGTTCCACAGCATCTGGCCCGCCGGTGGCGCGCCAGCCCGGGAAAGCCCGGTGCTCCACATGGCCTTGTAGTTTTCCCAGCCGTGGGAGCCGGGCAGCATCGGCAGGCTGCCGCGCAGCAGGTCACCGGGCGCCTGGGTGGAGGCGACGATGGCGATATAGACAGGAAATACCACCAATGCCACACCGCCGATCAGCATCAGGTGGGCAAAGAAATTGGCCCAGGGGCGGTTCTCAACCATGGTGGCGCTCCTGCGGGATAAGAGAGTCAGAAGTGGG
>JBNJGW010000169.1:0-2736 GCA_051748005.1 Pseudomonadota bacterium
TGGCTCTCGATAGGCCTGCTCGGCATTTCGGCCAGTAAGGGCACCACGATATCCGCCGGCAGCTCGGAAAGCTCAAACGCCAGCATGGCCAGCAGGCCAGCATGCAAGCGCTGGCGCAGGGCATGGATGATCTTTTCACCTTCAGGGGTTAACGCCTTGGCGACCATCAAGGCCACTTCCCCTGTGGTGGTATCTCTGGAAATCCCCAACCGCACCGGCGTAAACCCTGCCGCCTGCCAGAACGCCAATAACCCTGCCTCGGCACCAAAGGTGGCACCACAAAGCGCCATACCGTCGCGGCGCGCTTGCTCAACGCTGTGTGCCAGCAATGTGCTGGCAACGCCCTGGCGGCGTACCTCAGGGTGAGTGGCAATGCGGGTCACCCGCCGCCAGTTTGCCGTCAGCGCTTCACGACAGCCTGCATGGGCGGCCAGCGATTGGGCCAACAAATGCCCCTGGGGGCGGCGCTCTCCTCTGGCCACTTGCTCGGCCAGATCGGCTGGAAAGCCGCCTTCATTGCGGGTCACCACCACCCCACGGGGCGCCGTTGGCTCTCCCTGCAGGCCGAGCTGGGTGGCGGGGCCATCCAGCAGCTGACGAATATCGCTGGGCGTGGTGCGGTAGTGGGACTGAACCAGAAGCCCGAACAGAGCTTCAAGCGCCGCTTCATCGCGTCCCAGCGCCGCCTGGGAAAGCCACTCAAACCGGGTGCTGGCCGAACAGGGTGGCAGCTCCGCCTTGAGTAACAGGAGCCGGTTGAGGGTGGCTTCCAGCGGGTCGCCAGGGTTCCAGCGCACCGGGGTTTCAAGGGTGATTTCGCGCCACTGTGGTGTGTGGCGCATCAACTGGTCACGAAAGCGCAGTGCAAAGCCTCGCCCGGAGCCTTCATAACCGTGCACAGTGGTGGCAAAGGCAATGCGTGGGAAAGCACTCAGCCAACGCCCCAGCAGCGCGGCGGGTATGGCAGCGGCTTCATCAACGAACAGGTAGCTGCCATCGCCCCCTAACCTGCCTTGCTCAACCTCCTGCGTTAACGCATCAGGGGCTATAAAACGCACGCGCTGTCCGCTTGGCAGCTGCAGGCTATAGGCAGACGGCCAGCTCGCCTCGGGGTAGGTTTCTGCCAGCCGCTCAAACACCGGCTGAACCGCCCCAGGCCGAGGCGCTGTGATCCACAGGCTATTGATGCCTTTAGCTAACAGGCGCGCGCAGGCGATGCCCAGGGCAGCACTTTTGCCACGCCCCCGGTCCGCAGTGATCACCAGCGGGCGGCGGCGCTTGAGATTGACCAGGGCGGCTACCGCCTGGGCCTGATCGCCGGTCAAGCAGGCTCCATCAGTACTGCCTTCGGATGACATGGCGTACTGCTGAAGTCGTGGCAAACTAAGCGGTTTGCCCGCATCCCAGTGAATAGCCAAAGGATCAGCGTTCAACTGGCGTTTCAGGCGCGCCAGATAATGTGCTGACAGGCCCTGCCAGCTGGAGGGGTAATCTGCCATACGCCGGTAATCAGGGTCGGGTAAAGCCCCCCAATCCGAGTCTGTTAAAAGTACCAGCAAGCCGCCAGCCTTTAATGTGCCTCCCAGAGCACCCAATACATCCGGGTTTAAACCATCGCGCTGAATGTCATAAACCACCAGCTGATGCTCTTGACCCAAGCGCGTAGTGGCCTTGGCAGGCGGTAAGCAGGTGCTGTCATCCAGCAGGTCAGGCGGGGAGCTGGATACCCAAAGTGGCAACTGCCAATGCCTACCCTTCCAAAGCGCCAGTGCAGACGCCTGGCGCCGTGATGCCTCGCCAGAAACTCTGACCAGACAACGCCAACGGCAGCTTTGCAATTGGTAAGACCAATTAAGCATCTTTTCCAGATCAGAAGTCATTGCAAAAGGCACTCAGCAAAATAATCCCCTTCAATTTAACATTGGTCAGACCAATCAACGCCCATTTCAGGCTGCTGACTCAGCAAGAAAAATGCCGAAAGCGCTATCTATTAGTCTAAAGCCTCTGCGTATGAGCCTGGCTTAAAATAGTTCTCAAACAACGCAACATAACAGCATTTAGCCTATATTTAGCCTGTTTATAGCGTCTTTAGCAGTAATTTTAGCGCGAATCGTTAAAACAGCGCTTACCTCAATGCTGGCAGCGAGTTGAATAGTGTTGAAACTGTTACTTGAGCACCTGCACGGCTGGCTATAGCCTCACCAAGGCAGTTCAGTCTGAATAAACAACAATCAGTGTAAGCGGAGAAAGGTTCATGAATATGATGACCCGCACAAAAGCGTCAATGCGTTTCAAGCTCGCCGGCACAGCTGCTGCTGTGATGATGGCAACGGGCACCATGGCTACGGCAGCCAACGCCCAGGAAAGTGTTCGCTGGCAGGTGCCGATTGCGTTTCCATCCAATCTTGTCGGCTTGAGCACACCGGTTGTGCACCTTTCTGAAAGCCTTGAGGCTGTATCCGGCGGCAATATCAACCTGCGCTACTATGAGCCAGGCGAATTGATTCCTGCGTTTGAGATTCTCGATGCGGTCTCTGAAGGCCAGTATCCGGCAGGCTTTACCTGGGTTGGCTATGACCAGGGCAGCATTCCTTCACTGCCGCTGTATGCTGGCGCTCCCTTCGGTATGGAACCTTCTTCCTATCTGGCCTGGCACTATCACGGTGACGGCCACGAACTGCTGAAGGAAATCTACGAACCCTACAACGTTCATCCGCTACTTTGCAGCATGATCGG
>JBNJGW010000170.1:0-2687 GCA_051748005.1 Pseudomonadota bacterium
GCGGGGTTCTGGCGCCTGCCCCAGAAAACGCTCACGGGATCGGGCATCAATGACCGTTACCTGATCATCCTCCAGATGATCTAAAACATATGCCGAGTCCCGAACCCGGTTATGATCAAGATTGGCCACAAAGCTGCCGGATGTTGCCGCATTGGCAACCGGTGCAGACACCACCTCTCGCCCTTCGGCCAGCCACTGCGGCAGGCCGCCATCCAGCACAAAAACGTGTTTGACACCCATCGCCCGAAAAATCCACCAGGCTCGAGGCGCTGAATAAATGCCCTGATTGTCATAGACCACCACCAGACTCTCAGCCGTAATTCCCAGCCTACGCGCTTCCTCAGTGACCTGTTTCTCAGTAGGAAAGGCGTGCGTCTGGGAAGATTGCGTGTCGCAGAGCCTGCCTTCCAGGTCAATCTGGTAGCTGCCCGGTATCCACACCGGCTGATCATAAACAATCGGCTCTTTACCAATAACCGTCGCCATGCTCGCGTCAATCAGCACCAACCGTTGGTTATCCAGATTTTCCTGCAGCCATTGGGTAGTCACAAGGGGGGAAGACATGATGTTCTCCGCTTTGAAATGTAAAACGCTGACGGCTTTGAGTTTTTGGCTGTCATCCGGAGTTGCCGATCTATCCTGAGCAAACAGCCCTGACGTATACCGGAGCGACGCTTCAAGGGCTATTTCAATTCTCGGCAGGCCATCGCTACCAAGGCTAGATAGTCACTACGTTTACCAAGGTATTGGTCCGCCAAGACATCAGCCATCAGCGCAGGCGGTATCCGATCGAGTTGCGGAGACAGAAGCATGGTGAGCGTTTGCATTGCGTCATCATGATCAGCATTCACCTGTTCAACCAAGGTGAGCGGTAGCTCAAGCCCAACCCACCCTCCTGCAGCCTGCCAGGTGACAAGTGAACCGTATTGAGCAGCCATCGCATCAATACTCTGTTCAATCTGTTGCAGCTCAGCCTTATCAACGTCTTCCAGGCCAGCATCAATCATCCCCATCAGCTTGCTACACATTTTTTCACGCTGGTGGATCGGATACTCTGCAAGCAGCTCAACAGCAGCGCTGGCAAGGTTGGAAAGATTTAACTGCTCAGCTTTGGCACCTTCACCATTGTCGTCAATTTTGATGATATGACGGCTCATATATCTGTGTTCTCCCATTCTGTCAGCAAGGAGGTTGTCAACGACGTCTAGCTTGTAAAGCGTATCATGCATGTTAAAGCTTACCGACGTCAGCTATAAGCCACATGAATTATAAAATAGAAAAGCTGATAGATGGTCAAGTCAAGCAAATGCGCGAGTTAATCTGTGGGCAGGTCAAATCACAGGCACAAAAAAGCCGCTGAAATCAGCGGCTTAATCTAAATTCTTGGCGGAGGGGGAGGGATTCGAACCCTCGAAGCCTTTCGACTTACACACTTTCCAGGCGTGCTCCTTCGACCACTCGGACACCCCTCCGCGTTTTTTGCTCGGTTGTTTAAGGCGTTGCCTTTCTCAACAGAACGGCGCATATTCTATGCCCTAAGTCGCAAAATAGCAACTCTTTTTCAGCCTCAGGTGCGGGCTAGCACAACGTAGCGCCCTGTTGCTTCAAGGCAGAGAGTATCACCACAAAAAAGCTGCTGCTTGAGGGTGATGCTGCCCTTCCCGCGGGTTTGCAGTTTGTCGGCCAGTAGCTGAGAACCTGCGGGTTCTTCGGGGGTACATATCATCCGGTAGTTATCGGTGACCGGGGCGATAAAGCGCTGGCTGGCATCGGCGACGACCACGTCACGCTGCAAGCCTTGCTGACGCAGAAAGAGTGTTACCCAGGACCAGCCTTGCAGGGTAGCCTGGGCGGTCAGGGCGCCACCAAAGCCGGTGCCTTTGTCGTTCAGGCTGGGCGAGAGCGCTAGCTGCCATATCAGGGCGCCCTCTTCCTGGCTCATCGCCTGGACCCCCAGTGCAGCTACCATAGGGATCGCCTCTTCCAGCCAGCATTGAAAGGCTATCAGATCTTCCGGGCCTTCCGGCAATGGCAGGCGTGGGTGAGCAATGCCTGGCTGACGTTCAGGTCTGCTGGCCATATTAGTCCCAGCGCTCCACAAAGTCGCTGGTGCTGTGTTGGGCAGCCGGTTTGTGCCGCCCGCCCAGGGTGCCCAGGTAGATAAAGGCAATCACTTGATCCTCCTCCCCCAGATTCAGCCCCTTGCGTACCACAGGATCGAAGGCGTATTTGCCGCTGCGCCACATGGCGCCGTAGCCCAGCGCATGGGCAGCAAGGAGAATACCGTGTGCGGCACAGCCTGCAGAAATCACCTGCTCAATTTTGGGCACCTTGGGGTTATCCGGGATGACCTTGGCGACCACCGCAATCACCATGGGCGCACGGTGAGGCTTCTTGCGAGCAGCATTAAGGCTGGCATCATCAGCGTTAGGATCTTCCTGAAAATCCGCTTCTGCGAACAGTTCTCCCAATCGGTCCAAACCTTCACCGCTGAACTCAACAAAGCGCCAGGGGCGTAACTCCTTGTGATCCGGCGCGCGCAGGGCGGCTTGATAGATGGTTTCCATCTCTTCAGGTGATGGCGCGGGGGCCATCAATTTACCCATTGAACTGCGCTCATGCAGTAGTGTCAGTGCGTCCATCAGTGGCTCCCTGATCAAAAATAACCGGGCTTTTCGAATTCAATA
>JBNJGW010000171.1:0-2547 GCA_051748005.1 Pseudomonadota bacterium
GTAGCCCAGTCCTTCCTGGGCGGCTATCGCTTCAGCAGCGATCAAAAATAGCCAGGCGGTGCCCAGTGCCAAACGCGTGGCATTCAGCAGGCGTGGTGTCAGCTGCGGCAGCAGTACCCTTAACAGCACCTGCCAGGAGCTGGCGCCCAGGGTTTGCGCCTTGATTAATTGTTCATCGGGTAGGCGTATGGCATGGCCCTGAAGATCGCGGATAAGAAATGGCGTCACGCCAATCGCGATCAGCGCGATTTTTGACGCCTCACCGGTTCCGAAGGCGATAAACAGAATAGGCAGTATTGCCATGGGCGGAATCAGCGAGACAACGGTGATCAGCGGCGAGAGCTTGGCCCGCACCATGGGCAGGCCCCCACTCAGGATGCCGACGATCAGGCCAATCAGGGCGCTGATGCTCACACCAATCACAATGCGTTCCAGGCTGGCAAAGGTATCTGTCCATAGCAGGACCTCGCCGGTTCGCGCGTTTTCGACCGTGGCCAGGTGATAAAAAGAACCGGCCATTTTCGACGGTGTGGGCAGCAGGCGGTCGTCGGGGTTTTCCGCCAGTCTGGCGCTGGAAAGGCTCATATAGAGTACGGCCAGTAGCAGGAAAGGCAGTAAGCCCAGTAGCCAGCGGCTTCCCCGTGAGGGCGTTAGGTTAATGAATCGCTTCATGGCTGTGTCCACACAGATTGAGGGCAGCGGGAGTGGCGTTTGCCACTCCCATGACACGTCTTATTCAGCGTCGATGTAAGCCTGGGTAAAGCTTGGGTCAAAGCGCAGTCTTACGTTGCCTTCATCGCCAAAGGTGCCGGAGGGCGTTTCAATGCCGACGACGCCCGCATTAGGGGCCATATCGCCCAGCAGGCCGTGGGTGAAACTGAATTCGGCGACTCTTTCCATGGTCGTCAGCACGTCGGAGCTTTCGATCAAGTCAAGCGCCTCATTGGGGTCGGTGTACAGGTAGGTGGCGGCCAGTTGTTCCTGATACCCTTCGAGATCGGTGCCTGCCGCCTCGGCCATCTGGGTGAGTGCCTGCTCGTCGTCGTTGGCCATCAGGTCCATGACCTCATACCAGGCGCCGACCAGGGCGTGGCCCAGTTCCGGGTAGTCTTGAAGTGTCTGGGTGTTGACGACCATGAGGTCAAGGATCTCGCCCGGGATCTCGGCGGAGGTGTAGACCACGTTGGCATTCGGCATTTCAGCAATGGCGCTGAGCTGCGGGTTCCAGGTGGTAACGGCTTCGGTGGATTCGCTTGAGAAAAGCCCGACAATATCGGCATCCGAACTGTTGACCGTCTCGACATCACGTTCGCTCAGGCCGATGCTTTCAAGGCCTCGGGCCAGCAGGTAATGCGAGACGCTGAACTGCACCAGGTTTACATTTCTGCCTTCGATATCCGCCAGATCATCGCTTCCCTTCAGCACAATGCCATCGTTGCCGTTGGAATAATCGCCGACAATCAGGGCGGTGGAATCAACGCCGCTGGCAGCCGGAAGGGTGAGGGCATCCATGTTGGTCATGGTGCAGCCGTCCATGTTGCCAGACGTGTACTGATTGATGGATTCGACGTAGTCGTTGATCTGAACCACATCGATACTGATATCGTATTTGTCTGCCCACTTATCCATGATGCCTTCGGCATCAATGTAGGCCCAGGGCATCCAGCCAGCATAGATAGACCAACAGACGCTGAATTCATCGCGTTCCTGAGCCTGAACCGGCGAGACAGCAACAGCTGACGCCAGCATTAGCGTTGAAAGGGGGGCGAGAAGTAAGCTTTTTGAGGAAATAGGGCGTTTGGGTAACATGGAAGCCTCCGGCGGCTATGAATAAAATAAGGGGGCATCGGCGCATTGCTGAGCCTTATCCTCCCGGGCTTTTATCCCGCCGTGTAACCTTGCCGGCTGACAGTGAATCAATCATGCAAGGTCGATTGCTCTTGGACCAGTCACGCCATTGGGGCCATTCATTAATGGTGTCGGAACCCTAGCAATCTATTGAAAGCTACATTGTATGGCAGCAATGCTACCGGTGCCCATGCTCACTGAGAGTTAGAGCACTATTCATGCCAATATATAAAAGTTTATTATTATCAGATGGTTGTAATGTGGTATCAGACAGTTTGGGGCAATACCCAAGCCAGGAAGCGCACTTTCAGTGCGAACTGTTAGGTAGGATGCACCTCTATGAGGCGAATAGGGCGCTTGTATTAACTCTTTCCCGAATTTTGCGGGCAATGTCGATGGGGATGTCGAAACTTTCGCCGGCGGTGGGGCTGCTCCAGGAAGTATCCAGGCTCAGATAGCCGTCTGGATCTACTGATGGGCCGCGCTGGGCGGCCCGTTCCGCACGATCAATGTGAGCGGTTGCCATCCGGCACCAGGCCTTTGAGTACCTCGCCTACCTCGTCACTTTCCAGGGTTTCGTGTTCTTCAAGGGCATGGGCGAGGGCGTCCAGGGCCTTGCGGTGTTTTTTAAGCAGCTGTTCACCTTTGTCCTGCAGGCTGTTGAGCAGCTCGCGCACCTCTTCGTCGACCAGGCTTGCG